>NZ_JBJHHE010000008.1:0-106348 GCF_056378755.1 Thermanaeromonas sp. DSM 22490 | reverse complement strand
TAAACATCACCTATTATTTATCTCGTGTTTTCGACTGCAATTAGCCTTGATTTAAGGGGTTTATCACATCACTTTTAATAAGCGGATTTATAGTATCACCCAGCCCAGCCATAGCCAAAGTGAATTGTTAAAAATTTTGGGCCTTCCACTTCCACCTAAAATTTTAACCCTCAGGTAACTATTAAGAGTCCAACAAAGGGGTTGTCGTGACAACTGTCCCTATGGACCCCTTGATTTTAAAAGGGCCCTGTCAAAGTTGGGATATAATAAACATAGAGGCGCGAAAATGGAAAAAGATAACTCCTTAATAATGCCGTGGAGTTTAAAAAGAAAGGATTTAGTATGGCGGAGGACCGACTAAGGTATGTTGTTCCAGCACCTTAAGGCAGGGAAACTGAGCTGGTATGCCATAGTAGCGATGTTAGGATACGCCGCCCTATACCTGGTAGCAAGAGCTAATTATTTGTTATATCATGCCCTGGTAGAACTTTTTAGCGTAGTAGTAGCCGGTATGATTTTTACCGTTTCCTATGTTACAAGGCAGCACGAGGGCAATCTTTTCCCCTTTGTACTGGGAATAGGCTACCTTTTTACCGGATTCCTGGACTTGCTGCACACCATAGCCTACAAAGGTATGGGCATATTTGCAGCTACAGGAGCCAACCTGGCTACCCAACTTTGGATTGGTGGCAGGTACTTAGAAGCGGTGGTCTTGCTTACTGCACCTCTGGCGCGCTCGGGCCGGTGGTGGCCGGTTATGGTAGGACTCTACACAATTTATTCTATTTTTCTCCTTCTTAGTGTTTTTGAGTGGGACAATTTTCCTATATGCTATATTGAGGGGGTAGGCCTAACTGCCTATAAAATCTTCTCAGAATATGTAATTATATTATTGCTTGTGGTAGCGCTATATACCTTTCGCCGCAGCCGCTCCTACCTGCCCAGTGTTGTGGTCCGATTTATACCTTATTCGATTCTCACTACAATAATTTCCGAGTTATGCTTCACGCTATATGTCAATGTTTACGATTTGGCTAACTTCGTAGGCCACCTCTTTAAGCTTCTCAGTTACTTGATAGCGTTTTATGGGATAGTCATTCACTGCATTAGAGAACCTTTAGACAACCTGTACCGTTCCCTTTGTCAAGACAGGTTGAGGTTCCAAAACCTAGCTATAACGGATCCCCTTACCGGCCTTATGAACCGGCGCGGGATCGAGCTGGTGCTGAGGGACTTGTGGCAGCAGGTACAGGTAAAGGGCCTAGCTCTAGGATTAGTTCTGGTGGATATCGATCATTTTAAACGGGTCAACGATAGTTACGGGCATAAGGTGGGGGACATAGTGCTGCGGGAACTGGCCAGGCTGATCTTGAGCAATATAAGGGACGGTCAAGATGTGGCGGGCAGGTACGGTGGCGAGGAATTCCTGGTGGCCATAGTTGGTGGCGATGCCCGTACAGTGATTTCAGTGGTTGAACGCCTGCGTAAACAAGTTAAGGAATACGATTTCGCCACCTCTTTAGGGAAAGGCATTAGTATTACTGTAAGCGCCGGAATAGCTATGAGCAGCGACTATCAGAGCCTAGAAGAGGCATTAGAGAATGCAGATAGGGCACTGTACCGGGCCAAAGAGCTAGGCCGCGACAGGACGGAGGTGGCCTGATTGGCTGACGGGATGGCAATTTCGCCGGTTTATTCTTCAATTATCGGTGCCATAGCGCTTTTTATAGCTTCCGGGTATGTTTATTGGTCCGAAGGCCGGCAGCCTTACGCTTTGGTTTGGGCCCTGGCATGGGGTGTGTATATCCTGAGGTTTGTGGCGGAAGAGATATTTCTGTATAGTGCTCAGCCCATGGCCAGGCTTTTATTACATAACTTGCTACTCCTTAACGCCTTTTTTTTGCTTAGCGGAACTCTGCTTTTAATTCAAGATTCCAACCTCCGCTGGCGCTGGCTAAGAATTAGGCAAGCGGGCGCAACGGTAGTTGTGCTGACGTATATTTTATTTCGCTGGCCCATAGTACAGGATATGTTGGTTTTTATTGTTACTGGGCTATCTAACGTGATCAGCGGGGGCTTACTGCTAAGAGATAAATCGGCACGCCCCCCTTTGCGTTTGGCAGGATGGATTTTAATTATTTGGGGTGCCCATAAGCTGGATTATGTACCTGTGCACCTTTATTTTCCGAGCCTAGTGCCTCATGGTTATCTATTGGGCGGTGCCTTATCTCTTCTCCTAGCGGGGTGCCTTTTCGCCCTGCCTATAGATGCGGCCAGGGAACGTCAGGTGCAGAGTCTCAAAGATGTAGTCTTTTTAATCGCGGCTACACTGGAAGCTCGCGATACCTACACCGCAAATCACTCCCACAGAGTGGCTTTATTGGCCAGGGAAGTGGCTTTAGGGTTAGAAATTCCACCCTCAGATTGCGAGCAGATATATTTTGCTGGACTCTTACACGATATTGGCAAGGTCGCAGTTAGTGAAAGCATTCTCCATAAGCCAGGTCACTTAAGTAGCGAGGAATATGCACAGATAAAGCAGCATCCGATTATTGCCGCTCAGATTTTGGCTAGGGCGGAACACGTATTTGCTAAAGTTATCCCGGCTGTCCGCCATCACCATGAACGGTGGGATGGGAAGGGGTATCCAGATGGCTTAATGGGGGACAATATTCCCCTGGGGGCGCGGATTCTGGCGGTAGCTGACGCTCTGGATGCGATAGTTTCTGACCGGCCTTATCGACCGGGGCGTACTGCTGAGGAAGCTCTAGAAGAAATAATAAAGTGCGCGGGTACGCAGTTTTGTCCTCAAGCGGTCGCAAGCCTTCTAAAGTACTGGATAAAAATAAAAAATCTTCTTTAGGGTTTTGGCCGGGAATATGCCGATAATGCCTCTAAACTAAATCGGCAAAAGATTTTAGTCTCCTTCGCCCTTGACAGATTATATACAAGATCGTTAAATGCTGATTAGGCCAGACGTGTTATATCAAAAATTGTTTTAATAGGGGGCAAGTCTTTACCTTGAGCTACGATGTGGTGGTTTGCGGTGCCGGCCCGGCCGGAGCTGCGGCAGCCAGAGAATTAGCCCGGGAAGGGGTTAAGGTCTTACTCTGTGAAAAACAAAAAATACCGCGTTACAAACCTTGTGGTGGGGGCCTGACAGGAAAGACCTGGGAGGAACTGGAGCCAGGTTGGGAAGAACTAATAGAGGATACTGCCTGTCGGGTTATTTTCTATCACCGGGAGGAGAAGCCTATAGAAGTAGCCTTTGACCGGCCGGTAGTCAAATTAGTCATGCGCGACCGTTTAGACCAGCTGCTGGTAGAGGGGGCTGCTGCTGCCGGCGCTGAAGTGCGCGATGGTTGCAAAATAGAAGGTGTGGTAGAAGAAGAGGAGCAGGTTAGGGTATACACGGGGCAAGAGGTTTTGCTGGCGAAGGCGGTTATAGGGGCCGACGGAGCTAGAAGCCTGGTAGCCAGCCAGCTTCCATTCCGGCCGTCGCGGGCTTTGGGGGTGGCGTTAGAGTGTGAGCTGCCAGTGCCTCCAACGGTTTTAGAACAGTACCGCCATAGTTTGCTTCTAAGTTACGGCAACATAGCTAACGGTTATGGCTGGGTCTTCCCTAAAGGTGACCACTTGTCCGTAGGTATCGGTTCCTTTAGCCGTAAGGTTAAAGGTCTTAAAGCCCTCTTCCGGCAATTCTGTCAGAGGCTGGGCCTCCCTTTGTCCCCGGCAGCCCGCTATCGGGCAGCAGTTATCCCTTCGGCACTTCCAGGAGAGTCCCTTTTGCATACCTCACGGGGATTGCTGGCAGGTGACGCCGCTGGTCTGGTGGATCCTTTCTCCGGGGAAGGCATCTACTACGCCTTGAAAAGCGGCCGCCTGGCGGCTAAAGCGATCATATCCTTTCTGCAAGGAGCTGGTGATTTACAAAGGTATTCCGAAGCTGTGCAGAAGGAACTGCTGCTGTCCCTTAACTATGCTGGCCGCATCGCTAAAGTGGTTTATTCTTTAACCCCGGTGGTACACCGCCTGGTGCGGGCCAATCCCGAAGTGGCCCGCCGTCTGGTAGAAGTTCTGTTCGGGAGCCAAACTTATCCGGAGCTATGGCAGTATTTAAGGGCCAGATACCGGATTTTCCGGTAGGAGGGTTAGTCTGGCACCAACCAGGTTAAAAAAAGGGCCAAAGGTCTTATTACCACCAGGGCAGCCAGGGAAGAAAAAAGGTTAAACAGGGTGTGAAAGTGGGCCACCTGGCGCGCCGGATCGGCAGAAAGGAAAGATAAAAGGGGAATAACCGGGGATAAAAAAGGCAGGAGAATTAAGGCGCCGCTGACATTGAGGAGAAGGTGGGCCAGGGCTGTACGTTTAGCTGCCCGGGAGGAAAAGAGGGCTGCTAGGAGAGCTGTTATGCAAGTACCTATATTGGCACCCAGTACCAGCACCAGGGCTCCTGAGAGGGGAAGCACACCCTGGGAGGCGAGCACCATAGCCATGCCGGTTACTACGCTGCTGGAATGAAAAAAGGCTGTGAGCATGGTGCCGGCCAGCAAGGCCTGCCAGGAGGAGGTGCCCATGGCGCTTAAGAAACCAGGAAGAGTGGTTCCTCGTTGGAAGGGTGCCAGGGCGGCACTCATAAGGTTAAGGCTATAAAAAATGAGGCCACACCCCAGTAAGGTCATCCCGGCAGGCCGGGAGTGACGGTGAAGAGTAAGGGCGCTGCCTAAACCCAGGGTGGGAAGGGCCAGAACTTGTAAGTCTAAGGCCAAAAGCTGAACCGTAACACAGGTGCCCACATTGGCGCCCAACACAATACTGAGGCTCTGGTAAAAGGTAAGGGCACCGCCGTCCACGAGGCCGACGGCCAGAACGGTTATAGCTGTGCTGGATTGAACCAAGGCCGTGGCTATGGTACCCCACAAAAAACCCTTTACCGGGGTGCTGGTGGCCCGGCGAAGAATCCTTGGTAGCCAGCCGTGGCTTGAGTGCCATAGTCCTCTCCGCAGGAGCTGGACACCTAATAAGAGTAAGGCTGTACCTGCGGTAAATTTAACCAGAGATTTAAACATTTTACCCCCACCGTAAAAATGTACGGCCGGGGTTTTTTATTTAGACCCAATATTTTTTGCAGGAAAAAGAGGATTTTGGCCATTGAAAAAGAATAAAAGTTACAAGTTTATTCTAGCACTTGTTCTCAGGATGCCGGTCCGGTAATTGTACTTTAGGAGCATAAATCATTATACCTGGGAAAGAGGTGAAGAGGGTGGAACCCTTGGAATTGTCAGCTGCCCTGGTGCGGGATAAGGAGCTTAGGGCACGGGTGGAGAAAAATAGTGGCGTGGACCTCCGGGATTGTTACCAGTGCGGGAAATGCTCCGCAGGTTGCCCCATGGCCTTCGCTATGGACTACACGCCCCGCCAGATCATTCGCCTGTTGCAGCTGGGTGTGGGCCAGGAGGCTCTCAAGAGCCATACCATCTGGCTCTGTGCCCACTGCCAGGCCTGCTATACCCGTTGCCCTAAAGAGGTGGACCTGCCCCGCCTCATGGAGGCTCTGCGGCAGGAAGCTGTACGGGCTGGCCTGGTGAGCGAGAAAAAAGTGCATCTTTTTGACCGGGCTTTCCTAAGCTCCGTGGAGCGCTACGGCCGGGTGCACGAGATGGGTTTGGTGGTGCAGTTCAATTTGCAGTCAGGCCAGCCCATGAAAGATGTGGGGTTGGCGCCCTCCTTGTTCTTGCATGGCAAGATTAATCCCTTTCCGGTCCGCATCAAGGATAACGGCGCTGTAAAGGCAATTTTTGAGCGGGTCCGGGCCCGAGGAGGTGCTAAACATTGAAATATGCTTATTATCCGGGGTGCTCCCTTCATGCTACGGCAGTAGAGTACAATCTTTCGGCTAAGATTGTGGCCAAACATTTAGGGGTGGAATTATGGGAGATACCTGAATGGAACTGCTGCGGCGCCTCGGCGGCCCACAATACTGACCACTTGCTTTCCCTGGCCTTGCCGGCCAGAAATCTAGCCCTGGCGGAAAAGGAAGGCTTGGATGTAGCCGTGCCTTGCGCCGCCTGCTTTAACAGGCTGAAGGCGGCCCGAGCTGCTGTTCGAGAATCCGAGGAAATGAGGGAGACCATCGAAGAAATTATCGGGATGGAGTACAAAGGCCAAAGGGAAGTGCGCGCCTTTTTAGATATCATGGTTAATGAAGTAGGGCTTAAGAAAATCCAGGATATGGTGACTCGGCCCTTAACTAACCTTAAAGTAGCGGCCTACTACGGTTGTCTCTTGGTAAGGCCTCCGAAACTAACCGCTTTTGATGATCCCGAAAATCCTATGACCATGGACCGGCTGGTGGAAGCGCTGGGAGGTGCAGCGGTACCCTGGGCCGGCAAAACTGAATGCTGCAGCGCCAGCCTGGCTACCTCGCGGACGGACATCGGCGTTAGGCCCATTTTCCGCATCCTCCGCCAGGCTAAGCTAGAGGGGGCGGATTGTGTGGTAGTAGCCTGTCCCTTATGTTTCCTTAATTTGGATATGCGTCAGGCTGAAGCGGAACGGTGCTTCCAGGAGAAACTGGGTTTACCTATATTTTACTTTACTGAGCTCATGGGTGTGGCTTTGGGATATGCGCCCAGGGATTTGGGGTTGACCAAGCACTTTGTTAATCCCTTACCCTTACTGGAAGCTAAGGAGATCCTGCGGCATCCCGCCACAAGGAGGGAGACAGCGTGAAACGCGTAGGGGTTTTTGTCTGCCACTGCGGTACCAATATTGCCTCAGTGGTAGATGTAAAACGAGTGGCAGAAGCGGCCAAGAGTTTTTCCGGAGTAGTTTTTGCTACCGATTACCAGTATATGTGTTCCGACCCCGGGCAGGAGCTCATCCGTAAGGCCATCAAGGAACACCGGCTGAACCGGGTGGTGGTGGCTTCCTGCTCTCCCCGGTTGCATGAACCCACCTTTCGCAAGACAGTAGAGAGCGCGGGCCTGAACCCGTATCTCTTCGAGATGGCCAATATACGGGAACAGTGCGCGTGGGTTCATGCCAAAGATAAAGAAGGCGCTACCGTCAAGGCCATTGACTTGGTGCGGATGGCAGTGGCCAAAGCCTGCCGCAATTATCCTCTAGAGGCTTCCAGCATCCCCATCACCAAGCGTGCTCTGGTGATAGGAGCTGGTATAGCCGGTATGCAAGCAGCCCTGGATATTGCGGATACCGGTTACGAGGTTGTCCTGCTGGACCGGGAACCGACCATAGGCGGCAATATGGTCAAGCTGGACAAGACCTTTCCTACCCTGGACTGTTCGGCTTGAATAAGTACGCCTAAAATGGTTGCTGCGGCGCAGCACCCTCAAATTAAGCTCATGACTTACGCGGAAGTGGAGAAGGTAGCCGGTTATGTGGGCAACTTTGAGGTTACCATTCGGAAAAAGGCGCGTTCAGTAGATGCCAGCAAATGCACCGGCTGCGGCACCTGTTGGGAGAAGTGTCCCACCAAAGTAGATAGCGAATTTGACCTTGGACTGGGCAAACGCAAGGCTATCTACGTACCTTTCCCGCAGGCGGTGCCGGCCGTACCGGTGATTGACCGGGAGCACTGCCGCCAGTTTACCAAGGGGAAGTGCGGTGTCTGTCAAAAAGTGTGCCCCGCCCAGGCCATCGACTATGCACAGGAAGATGAAATTGTAACCGAAAAGTTTGGGGCCATTGTGGTGGCTACCGGCTATGAACTTTTCCCCTGGGAGGAGGTCTACGGAGAATACGGTTACGGCCAGTATCCCGATGTTATTACCAGCATGCATTTCGAGAGATTAAACAATGCTTCAGGCCCCACGGGGGGCAAGATTATACGTCCTTCGGACGGGAAGGAGCCCAAGACCGTAGTCTTCGTCAAGTGTGTGGGTTCGCGGGACGAGGCTAAAGGCAAAAGCTACTGTTCCCGAACCTGTTGCATGTATACGGCCAAACATGCTCACCAGGTGCTGGAGAAGATACCGGACGGTCAGGCCATTGTTTTCTACATGGATGTGCGCACTCCCGGTAAGGCTTATGAAGAATTTTTCCAGCGCTCGGTGCATGAAGGGGCTGTATATGTGAGGGGACGGGTAAGCCGCATCTACCCCGAAGGCGACAAGCTTATAGTTTGCGGTGAGGATACCTTGCTGGGACGGCAGGTAACAGTAGCTGCTGACCTGGTGGTGCTGGCCACCGCCATGGTGCCCAGCCGCGGCTGGGACAGCCTGGCCAAGATGGTGGGCTTAAGTACCGATAAGGATGGTTTCTTCCAGGAAGCCCATCCCAAACTGCGGCCGGTGGAAACCTTTACGGCTGGTGTATTCCTGGCTGGTGCCTGCCAGGGGCCCAAGGATATACCGGATACTGTAGCCCAGGCCAGTGCGGCTGCTGCCAAGGTGTGCCAGCTCTTTGCCAAGGATGAAATGGCTACTGATCCCATGATTTCGGTGGTAGATGAGAGCTTATGTTCCGGTTGTGCCATGTGCCAGCCCATCTGCCCCTATAAAGCTATCGAGATGAAGACCATTACCGAAAAGGTGGCCGGTAAGATAATCAGCCGTCAGGTAGCCAGCGTCAACAGCGGCCTGTGCCAGGGCTGCGGCGCTTGTACGGTCGCTTGCCGGTCCAGCGCCCTGAACCTCAAGGGCTTTACCAATGAGCAGATACTGGCGGAGGTGGATGCCGCATGTCTGTAGTCCAGGAAGCTAGCAGTTGGGAGCCCAAGATTGTGGCCTTTTGCTGCCACTGGTGCGCTTATGCCGGGGCCGACCTGGCGGGTTTAAATCGCCTGCAGTACCCGGCTAACGTCCGGGTGGTGCGGGTACCCTGTTCGGGCCGGGTTAATCCCCAGTTTGTCCTGCGGGCTTTCCAGCGCGGGGCGGACGGCGTGCTGGTGGCCGGTTGACACCCCGGCGACTGCCACTATGTTAGTGGCAATTATTTCACCCGCCGCCGTTTCCTCCTGATGCAGCGGGTGCTAGAATATATGGGTATCGAACCCCAACGTTTCCAAGCTCGTTGGGTTTCAGGCTCCGAAGGTCCCCGGTTTGCCGAGATCATTACCCAGCTCACCGAAGAGGTTCGCGCTCTGGGGCCTAACAGGAAGTTGAGGGATGAAGTATGAATAGCATAACGGAAAGAATGCGAGCTATAGCCAGGGATCTTCTGGAAAAGGGAGAGGTTAAATACGTCATCGGTTGGGAAAAGGGAACCCTGTGGTACCACTCCCCGCCGGTTTTTATTGACCGGCCGGAGCAGGTGGAACGCTTGATCTGGGATGATTTTTGCAGCAACAACCTGGCCAAATACCTGCTAGACGATAAGCACCTGGAAGGGAAAGTAGCCCTCTTTGTAAAAGGGTGCGACGCCCGAGGGATTAACCGCCTCTTGCAGGACCGCCAGATCGAGCGGGGGAAGGTGTACCTTATAGGCATCGCCTGCCCGGGCGTGCGGGATAAGTGTCAGGCTAAGGGGAAGGGGCCGGAAAGCCTGGCCGACATACCCCTAGAAGAAAAATGTCGTTTCTGCAGCTATCCGGAGCCGGTGGTCTACGATGAGTTAATTGCCGGTGAAGATAAGCTGCCGGGCCGAGGGGAAGCCCGGTACTTGCGCTTTGACGAGGTGAAGAGGCTGGAAGCTTTAAGCCCGGATGAGCGCTACGAATTTTGGGCCCGTCAGTATGACCGCTGCCTGCGCTGCTACGCCTGCCGGAATGTCTGCCCGGCTTGCAACTGCCGGGAGTGCATTTTTGACCGCAGCCAA
The DNA here is from genome assembly GCF_056378755.1 of Thermanaeromonas sp. DSM 22490. NCBI lineage: Bacteria > Bacillati > Bacillota > Clostridia > Neomoorellales > Neomoorellaceae > Thermanaeromonas > Thermanaeromonas sp. DSM 22490. The sequence continues at coordinate 96,571 of NZ_JBJHHE010000008.1, read as the reverse complement.
TCTGGCTGGTGCGCGAAAAGGATGGTGCGCAGTGAAAACGAGTTTTTCGGCATCACCCGGGCTATGCACGTAGCCGGCCGGTGTATCGAGTGCGGCGAGTGTGAACGGGTGTGTCCCATGGGTATCCCCATCATGAGTCTCAACAAAAAGATCATTAAAGATTTGAACGAGCTTTTCGGGGAATATGAAGCCGGCCTGGACACGGAAACCCCGCCGCCTCTAGGCACCTACCGGCTGGACGACCCCGAGGAGTTCTTATAAAAGGGAGGTGCTGCGATGCTAAAAATCACTAAGGATAAAATGCCCCAGCTCCTCACTGCCTGGGCGGAAGGGGCGTCCGTCTATGTTCCCCAAGAGGTTGATGGCATCAGCACCTTCCGCATCTGGCATGGTACAGGAGAGATTAAGCTGGGCCAGGGAAACGTGGTAGTGCCGCCCAAGGATCTGTTTTTCCCGCGGACCGAAGAGATGTACCGCTATCAGGTGCAGGGGCAGTCTGCTACCTTGCAAGAACTGCCTCCCCAAGAGGAAAAGCGAGTGCTGGTGGGGGTGCGCTCTTGCGATGCCCGGAGCTTCCTCTTGATGGATGATGTGTTTTTGACCAAGGGCTATGTAGATGAATTCTACCGGCAACGCCGGGAAAACACTTTGGTGGTGGCTCTGGCCTGCCGGGAAGCCCAGGATACCTGCTTTTGCACTTCCTTCGGAATCGACCCCGGCAGGGCCGAGGGAGTAGATGTGCAAGCCTGGGAGGTCGAAGACGGGTTTCTATTGGAGGCGGCCACCGAGGCGGGTCAAAAACTCCTGGAGAAGGGTCAGGGTTTGCTGGTAGAGGTGCAAGATGGGCTGCCTCCGGCAGCGCGGCCGGCCCTGATGGTAGACGTGGAAGGCGTAACGGAGAAGCTGCAGTCCATGTTTGAACACCCCTTTTGGGCGGACCTCTGCCGGAAGTGCCTGGGCTGCGGGCTTTGTACGTACCTGTGCCCGACCTGTCACTGCTTTGACATCCAGAGCGAGAACCGGGGTGACCAGGGGTTCAAATTCCGGTGCTGGGATTCCTGCATGTTTTCGGAATATACCCGTATGGCCGGCGGCCACAACCCCCGGCCCTCCAAAAAAGAGCGGGTGCGCAACCGTTTCTTGCACAAGCTCCAGTATTTTCCCGAGCGCTATGGTAAGCTGGCTTGTGTGGGCTGCGGCCGCTGTCTGGAGCGCTGCCCGGTACACATGGATATAACTCGGATTATCCGGGCCATAAAGGAGGTGGCCTTGGATGGCTGAAATTAATCGGTCTAATCCGCTAGTACCCCAATTGGGACAGATAATAAAAATTGTCGAGGAAACGCCGGATGTGAAGACCTTCCATATAACCACCGAGCAGGGTAAACCCTTTACTCCTATGCCGGGCCAGCTGGCCATGTTGTCTTTGCTGGACGTAGGAGAAGCTATGTTTTCTATCACCTCTCAGGGTCCGGAACACCTGGAGATAGCCATCAAGCGGGTGGGCATGCTGACGGAGGCTCTGCACGAGGCAGAAGTGGGCCAGACGGTGGGTATTCGCGGACCTTACGGCAACGGCTTTCCGCTGGATATGTTTTACGGCAGGGATATCCTGTTTATTGCCGGCGGCATTGGCCTGGCGCCGGTGCGCTCCCTCATCAACTACTGTATTGAAAACCGGGAGAAATTTGGCCACTTGTGGATTATCTACGGTGCCCGTTCGCCGGCCGATCTCTGCTTTAAGGCGGACCTCTTCGACAACTGGCCTAAGGCAGAGAATTGCCGGGTGGATGTGACAGTGGATAAAGGCGATGAAAATTGGAAAGGCCACGAGGGATTTGTTCCTGCCTTTGTGGAAAAGCTAAATCCATCGCCGGAAGGCAAGGTGGCCGTGACCTGTGGCCCGCCCATTATGATCAAGTTTGTCCTGCAGACTCTGGAGAAACTGGGTTATAAGGATGACCAGATTGTCACCACTTTGGAGATGCGGATGAAGTGCGGTATTGGCAAGTGCGGCCGGTGCAATATAGGCAGTCGTTATGTATGCCTGGATGGCCCGGTCTTTACCCTGGCCCAGCTAAAACAACTGCCCAATGAATATTAAATGGGGAGGATTTCAAGGTGAACATTCCCGCTCACTTGCATTATTCCAAGGATCACGAGTGGATTGAAGTGGAGGGCAACCGCGCCAGGATCGGCATTACCGATTATGCCCAACAATCCCTAGGGGATATTGTCTTTGTAGAACTGCCCCAGGTGGGAGATGAATTTACCGCTCAGGATAGCTTCGGGGTGGTAGAATCCGTAAAGTCAGCCTCGGATGTTTATACACCCGTTTCTGGCAGAGTGGTAGCCGTTAACCAGGCGCTCCTGGATAGCCCCCAACTCATCAATAGTGATCCCTATGGCCAGGGATGGCTTATAGAGATCGAAATGAGCGATCCGTCCGAAGTAGAAGGTCTTCTAGACGCGGAAAGCTACCGGCAACTCATCGAAGAATAGGAGTGGTCTTTAAAGTGGGAGAGGGGAAGGGGGCGGACTACCATATCCATGGTCTGGCCCATGTGGGTCCGCCCCACACCAAGGAGAAGTTGTGGCCCTATGTAGAAGCGGCTAGGGAAGCAGGATTAGAGGAGATAGGCTTTGCCGAACATGACCGCTATCTTTACGGTCTGGACTTCAGCGTCTTTGACGAACTGGAGCGGTTGACCTCCTTGAGGGTCAGGCGGGGGTTGGAAGTGAGCTTTCGCCCGGAGAGGAGCGATCTCAAGGATATAGTGGCCATGCCCTGGGATTATCTTATCGGATCGGTCCATGATATTGGGGCTTGGGCTTTTGATGCTCCCGGCCAAGAACTTTATTTTGGCGATTGGGACATAGACGAGCTGTACCTCACCTATTTCGACTTGGTGGCTCGTGCGGCCCATACCGGCTTTTTCCAGATCATTGGCCACCTGGACTTGATCAAAATCTACGGTGACCGTTCCCGACGGCCGGTGGCGGAACTGGCCGAGCCGGCCTTAAGGGCTATAGCCAGAGCAGGCGCTGCGGTAGAGGTCAATACTGCCGGCCTGTTTAAACCTGTAGGGGAAATTTATCCTTGTCGGGACTTACTTAAGCGTTGCTTTGAATTAGGGATTCCCGTAACTATTGGGTCAGACGCCCATGCTCCTGAGGAGGTGGGCAGGGCCAGGGCCCAAGCGGTAGCCCTGCTCCGCAGTGTCGGTTATACCCGGGTGGCCACTTTCAGGCAGCGTAAGTTGGAACTCGTACCACTAGATTGACGCAGGGAGGGCTCGGTGGACAGGGAAGTTTATCTTGACGTCAAAGTATACAAGCCTTATGATTAAAATGAAGCCAGGGAGGAAAAAGATAGATTCTCGCGGTCTAGGGGAGTAGCCGCCGAAGTATCCTTCGGTACCAGGTTCCGTCAGCACGGCTAATTTTATGCCCGGGACTGGTATAAAGCGCGAGACCTTCACCGCCCGGAAAAGAGGGTGGGGGGGGTCTTTTTTGTTTGCAATTTTTAAAAACTCAAAGAGGGAGGAGGAACTGCTATTTTAGACGTAGTACTGCTCATACTCAGTTTAGGTGTCATTCTCTTGGGCGCTGAAGTGTTCACTAACGGAGTGGAATGGCTGGGCAAAAAGCTTAACTTAGGAGAAGGGGCTGTGGGGAGTATACTCGCCGCTGTAGGTACTGCCCTCCCAGAGAGCATGATCCCGGTAGTAGCCATCCTTCTAGGGGGAGGTCACGCGGGAGAAGAAGTAGGTATTGGAGCGATCCTGGGGGCACCTTTTATGCTCAGCACCCTGGCCTTCTTTATTACGGGTTTGGCCGTGATCTTTTGCCGCGGCCGGCGGCCCGATTACCCGCGCATGCGAGTGAATACCAAGATCATGGGCCGGGACCTGGGGTTCTTTTTGATTGTTTACGCGGTGGCTATTTTAGCCGCCCTTCTGGGAAAACATATCTGGAAACAGATAGTAGCCATCTTCCTGGTCATAGCCTACGCCGTTTATGCTTATCTAACCGTAACTAAAGAAAATGGTAACAACGAAGAGGAAGAGCTGCATCCCCTTTATTTCGCTCGCAAGTCAGAAGACCCGACCCTGGGAATTGTTTTGCTCCAGGTGATTGTAGCGCTGGGATTGATTATAGGTGGAGCCAAGATTTTTGTAGCCGGTGTAGAACACTTATCAAGGCTCCTAGGCGTACCGGCTTTCGTCTTAGCTTTGATCATAGCTCCCATTGCTACGGAATTGCCCGAGAAGTTTAACAGCATTATTTGGATAGGCCGGGGCAAAGACACTTTGGCCTTGGGCAATATTACCGGAGCCATGGTTTTCCAGAGCTCGCTTTTGCCAGCCTTAGGCATCACCATGACCAGTTGGGAGTTGACCACCGGGGCTATGATCAGCGCCGCTCTGGCTATCCTTTCGGCAGGGCTGGTATTCCTGCAGATTAGCTATAAGAAATATCTTACACCTTATACTCTGATGAGCGGCGGCGCTTTTTATGGCGTTTTTATTATCCTAGTATTCGGGGGCATTATCCGCTGATAATCGAATATTTGCTAATTTTTGGAAAGATGGGCCCGGAATTTTTTCCGGGCTTTTTACTTAAGCATCAACTAGCAACACTTTTTTATATGGAATATTTTATGAAATAAAAGCCTAAGGAGTGGAAACCCATGGCTAGGGTAGTAGTAGTGGGAGGCGGTTGGGGAGGTTGTGCGGCGGCCTGGGCCGCGCGGCGAGCAGGTGCCGAGGTCATCCTGCTGGAACGCACTGATATGCTGCTGGGCACCGGCCTGGTAGGGGGTATTATGCGCAATAACGGCCGTTATACGGCAACCGAGGAAATGATGGCCTTGGGTGCCGGGGAACTTTTAGGGATAACTGACCGGGTGGCCAGGCACCGCGGAGTTAATTTTAGCGGGCACCGGCATGCTACTCTCTATGATGTGAATTTGGTTGAACCGGCAGTCAAGGCCACCCTCCTTAAAATGGGGATAATAATCAAATGCCAGGCCAGGGTACGCAAGGCACAGGTGCGAGGAGAGCAAGTGCGTTCGGTAGAGACAGATAAAGGGGAAGAAATTACTGGCGATGTATTTATTGATGCCACCGGCACAGCAGGGCCCCCGGCTAACTGCCGCCGCTACGGGAATGGTTGCGTTATGTGCATTTACCGCTGCCCTACTTTTGGAGGGCGTATAAGCCTTAGCGCTTTAGCCGGTGCAGAAGAGTATGCGGTCCTGCGGAGGGGAGGAGGCCTGGGCGCTATCAGCGGCTCCTGCAAGTTGTATAAGGGGTCGCTAGCACCTGAAGTGTTGCAGGAGCTGGAGAGTAAAGGTGTAGTATCTTTGACCCTGCCCACTCACCTGGCCGGCAAAAAAGAGCTGTTGCAACGTAAAGCCTGCCAGCAATATAACTTGGAGGAGTACGCGGCCAAAGTTATTTTACTGGATACCGGTCAGGCCAAACTCATGTCGCCCTTTTTTCCCCTGGAAGACTTGCGCCAGGTAGAAGGCCTGGAAAATGCCCGCTATGAAGATCCCTATGCCGGAGGTATGGGCAATTCGATTCGCTTTTTGGCCATGGTTCCCAGAGAAGATACTATGCGAGTTAAATTCCTGGATAATGTTTTTTGTGCAGGGGAAAAAGCGGGTCCCCTGGTAGGCCATACCGAGGCCATTTGTACAGGGATCTTAGCCGGTCATAACGCAGTGCGTTACCTGGCCAACCGGGAGTTGCTAGTTTTATCTCCTCGCCTGGCTGTAGGCGATCTTATCACTTACTCACGGCAGCAGGTGGAAAAAGGTGATGGCCTCTACCAGGCATTTACTTTCTCGGGCTCTGTATACTGGGATCGTATGCAGCAGTTAGGGTTGTATACCACTGATCATAGAAGTATAAGGGAAAGGGTGGCTGCTGTCGGCCTACTAAACATCTTTGCCCAGCAAATCTTATGAAGGGAAAGAGGAGTATTCAGCGAATATTTTAAGGGAAAGCGCAAGCCAACACACTAATTTTCAAATAAGGTGATATTATGAAAGGCACTGCCAGGCGTATGACCAAACAAAAGAAGACCATATTAGAAATCTTACGCAGTACTACTTCCCACCCCACAGCCGACTGGATTTATGCTCAGGCGCGTAAAGTCCTGCCTGATATCAGCCTGGGGACGGTGTACCGCAATTTAAATGTTCTAAAAGAAGACGGTGAAATTATGGAGCTTAATTACGGCAGCACCTATAGCCGCTATGATGGCAACCCTCAGAACCACTATCATTTTGTCTGCGTAAGCTGCGGGCGTGTTAGTGATGTGGATATGCCGGTTCTGGCGGAGCTAGAAAAAAGGGCTGAAAAAGCAGGTGCAGGAGAGGTACTTTACCACAGGTTGGAGTTTTACGGTTTATGTCCAGATTGTAGTCAAGCCCAAAAACCTTCCTAAGCTGCTTGAGGAGGGATTAAGGCCGGGGATAGATTGCCGAGAATACAAAATAGAAGGAAAATAAGGAAGGGAGGCGCAGCCGGTGGAGAGGGAGTCCGTCAAAATCGAGGCCGAAACAGTGGACGAAGCTATTAAACGCGCTGCCAGTTTACTTAAGGCTACACCGGGTGAGATAGAGGTTGAGGTTTTAGATGAGGGGAGCAGGGGATTGTTGGGCTTGCACCGCCGGCCGGCAGTGATTTTAGCCCGCCTGAAGGCAATAGGCGAAGAGGAGAGCGAGGGAGGAAGAGATGAAGGCGAAGGGCTGCTCAGACCTGACCTGGAAACAGGAGGATATGGGTGGATTAAGGATGGTAAGCTTTTCCTAAAGGGCACAACATCGGTTACTATTGTTCCCACTCCCCACTTTGAGCTTTATGTCAACGGCCAACTAGTAGGAGGAGAAGTTCAAGTAACGGCCCAGGACAGGATAGAGATTCAATCCCGAGAAGAGATAGAGAAGGGTAGCTGGCAGTTACTGCTTAAAGAGGAGGGCTTGACGGCGGCTCTTTTCCTGCTTCCCGGCAGGAAGCGCACTTGGAAACTCCTGGACCAGCTCCCTGCCAGCAGGTTAGAGTTAAAAGGGGAAGTTTTAGAAGAGCCTTTACCACCCGTTACCTGGGAGGACTTGCAGGAGGAGTTAAAAAGGAAAAATATTGTCCATGGCCTGGATCACGAAGCTTTGAGGGAAGCTTGCCAACGTGTGGAGCCAGGGGAGGTAGTCATCGCTCGAGGTAAAGCACCGCGCCCGCCGGAGGATGGTTGGATAGAGTACCTGTTTGATTTAAGAGAAACGAAGTGGAGGGAAGTAGGAGAGGAGGAAAGGGTTGACTACCGCGAGCTGGTGGAACGTTCTTCGGTAGCGGCCGGCGAGGTCCTGGCCATCAAACACCCGCCGCAACCTGGAGAGCCTGGTCTGGCGGTTACTGGAGAACCTTTGCCACCTCCGCCGCCCAAGGATGTTCTATTAACAGCGGGCAAGGGGGTAGTCTTAAGTGAGGATGGGCAGCGCTGTATAGCTGCCATCGAAGGCCGGCCCAGGGTCACCAATCGTGGCACCAAGGTAATAATTGAAGTGACGCCTGTACTGGTTCACCAGGGCGACGTAAACTTGGCTTCCGGAAATCTGAAATTTAAGGGCAGTATTATCATTAGTGGCAGTGTCACGGAGACTATGGCGGTTGTAGCCAGCCAGGATGTAGAGGTTAAGGGAGATGTGACCCAGGCCACCATCCGGGCTGGCGGCTCTATTGTGGTGAGGCGCAATGTAATCAGTAGTACCCTGGTGGCCGGAGATACCGGTTGTTTGCTGGTAAATATGGCCCCGCTCTTTGACGACCTGAGCACACAATTGGGGCAACTACTCCAGGCCTTAAGGCAACTGCAGGCTTGTGTCGAACATAAAGATGGTTATCTGATTAACGTTCTGATAGAAAATAAGTTCAAGAAGCTGCCAGACTTGATATCTAAACTTGAAGACTTATCCAAGAATATTAAGGATGGTCCAGAGGAAGAAAAACTAGTACAATTGATTCACGACCTGTTCCAGGCTTTTCGCTCCCCTGCTTCCAGGCAGAATTTGACTCAATCTGAGTTAAAGGAACTGCTTCATGCTGTGGAGGACATGGCTTTGTATTGCAGGGAAATGCGCGCAGAGGGCGGTCACGTAACAGCTAATTATACTTTAAACAGTAGAATTCAAGCCCAGGGAAATGTGAAGATCGTGGGACGCGGCTGCTTTAATACAGAAATAGTAGCCGGGGGTAATATAGAGATTAATGGAGTTTTCCGCGCCGGCAACCTTTATGCCGAAGGTAATGTTTATATCCAGGAGATGGGCTCGAGCGGCGGAGCCAAGACCCTGGCCAGAGTGGCCGAAGGGAGGATAATTAAGGTTGGTAAAATATGGCCTAATTGTGCGCTGCAAATAGGTAAACGTATACGCCAAATCGATACAGAAGAAAACCGAGTTATGGCTTATCTCAATAGTGAAGGGGAGTTGAACTTAGGGATCTTTTAAAAGGGCCGGAACAAGTAGGGGGGTCGTATACCAAAGTGAAAGAAACCTGGATGTATCTGAAGCAGATACCCCTTTTTGCCGATCTTAACGAGGAGGAATTAAAAAAGATTGCTGATTTAGCTATAACCAAACGGTACCGGAAAAATATGTATATTTTCCTGGAGGGTGAGCCAGGAACAGCCTTCTATTTTGTCAAATCAGGCACCATCAAATTGTTTCAGGTATTGGAGGACGGGCGAGAAAAAATCTTGCACTTTGTGCGGGAAGGTGATATTTTTGCCGAAGTGGTCCTTTTTGATGGGGGACCCTATCCGGCCACAGCTCAAACCATGGAGGATACTGAAGTGGGTTGTATAAGCAATGAAGATATGGAAGAACTGTTGCGCCGGAATGGGGAAATGGCAGTAAAGATTCTAAAAGTTATGAGCCGCCGGCTAAGGCAGGCTCAGAACCACATCAGGGATTTGGCCCTTAAAGGGGCTTATGGACGGCTGGCCAGCGCTTTATTGAATTTAGCCGAGGAATATGGGAAAGATAAAGGGGGGAACGTACTCATCGATTTAGGCTTGAGCCAGCAGGAGCTTGCCAATCTTATAGGTACTTCTCGCGAAACAGTGGCCCGTATCTTAAGCGAGTTTAGACGCCTGGGGGCTATCCGGATAGATAAGCAACGCATTACCATCGTTGATCCTGAACAACTTAAGGACTGGGTATAAGCATTTAGACCCTTTAAATCAGCTATCCGGGCCGCGAAAACTACGTTTTGACCTCAAGCTCTTGCGAAAATGCGCCAAGGTATTATAAAATTAAAAGCACATAAGCCCAGGTTTGAAGGAGCTTAAGGAGGTTTGCCTATGAATTATGACAAGGAAGCTGGCACCTACGGCGATCTCGCCCAGGAGACCTGGCTTGAGCGCTTACAATGGCTGGGCATCAGGGTGGAGAAAGTAGAAGAAGAAGCTTAATAAAACATCCAGCGCTGGCCCCGGTAACGGGGTTTTTTATTTTTATGTTCTGTTGTATAATGTACTCCTGGGGGGTATAATTTTTGGAACGGATAAAGGTGCTAATAGCCGATGATGAACCACGCCTGCGCCATTTAGTCCGTCTTTATCTGGAACGGGAAGGCATGGCGGTGGAAGAAGCTGAGACAGGGCGCCAGGCACTGGAGAAAATATCCTCGGGGAATTTTGATCTCCTGATCCTTGACATCATGATGCCGGATGGCGACGGCTGGACTGTTTGTAAAGAAATACGCAAGAAGGCAGACCTACCCATTATTATGCTGACAGCCCTGGGGGAAGAGCTGGACCGCCTTTTGGGTTTTGAACTCGGGGCCGATGATTATGTGGTAAAACCTTTTAGTCCCCGTGAACTGGTGGCCCGGGTAAAGGCCCTTTTGAGGCGCAGTAGAGTGAACCGGGATCACCGGGAATGTCTAAAATTTCCAGACTTGGAGATTGATGTATCTGCCCGGGAAGTACGAGTAGAGGGAAAGCTGATTAATCTTACACCTAAAGAATTTGAGCTGCTCCTTTTTTTGGCTCGCCATCCAGGTCAGGCCATGAGCCGGGAGAAAATATTGGAACAGGTATGGGGCTACGATTTCTATGGCGATCTGCGAACGGTGGACACTCATATTAAGAACTTACGCGAGAAATTAGGCCGCGAGCGCGGGCAGCGTTATATAACTACGGTGTGGGGTGTGGGCTACAAATTTGAAACCAATGGGAAGTGAAGGTATGATCTGGCGGAGTATTACAGGCAAGCTGTGGCTGATTCTGGTTTCACTGGTATTGGTAAGCCTCCTTACAGTAGGTATTTTTTTGGACCGCTTGTTAGAAAGTTTTTATTATCGGCAAAAAAGCCTGGAACTTTTGGAAAAAGGTAATCTCCTGGCCGGAGCCTTATCCGATACGGCGAAGAGGGGTTACCTCCTCCGGCAGGTTGATATTTTAGGGGATGTAGCGGGCGCGGGTGTTATGATTATTGATAGTGAGGGACTTATTATTTCCTGTAGTAGCAGCAAAATGATGGGCGGGGGCCACGGCCCGGAAATGATGCTTTGGGGCTGGCCAGCGGCGGGAATGCATCTGGGTACGGAGGAAGAGCGAGAAGTGCTGGCCGGCAAGACAGTGGTTACCCGCGGTTACCATCCCGGCTTCAGCACAGTCATGCTGACCGTAGCCGTACCTATTAAAGTGGGGGATGAGGTTGTGGGCGCTGTGCTCTTATATTCCCCCCAGGCTTCCATGAGCGAAGCAGTGGCAGCCATGCGCCGGCTCATTTTCTTTGCCGGTGTGGCTGCTATAGGTGTGGCTACTGTGCTAGCCTTTTTTGTCTCCCGCAGGGTGTCGCGACCTCTCCTGGCCATGGATAGGGTAGCCAGGCAAATGGCAGCCGGGGATTTCAGCGGCCAGGTGGAAGTAACTTCGAATGACGAAGTGGGTACCTTAGCCCAGAGTTTTAATTATTTATCTCAGGAGCTCAAGCGAACTATCTCAGCTTTGTCTCAGGAGAAAGAAAAGCTTAATCGGGTAGTAAGCGGCATGACTGATGGAGTTCTGGCCTTTGATGCTCAAGGCCGCGTGATGTTTTTCAATCCCCAGGCGGAGAAACTGTTAGGGCTGGACTTGGCGGTGGGGCACTGTGTGCCCGACGAATTGTTGGAGAATAGCCAGGTGGAAGGAGGGAGAGAAGTTACAGAAAGGGAGATAGAATGGAAGGGCAAAGTATTAGCCGTGCGGGCAGCAGCCTTGAGGGTTGAGGGGCCAGAGGGGGGCGGTACAGTCGCCCTTTTTCAAGATGTTACGGGAAAAAAGAAAGTGGAACAGCTCCGCCGGGAATTTTTAGCCAGCGTATCCCACGAGCTGAGAACCCCTTTAAGTTTTATTCAGGGTTATGCCGAAGCCATGGCTGATGGTCTGGCTAGGGGCGAGGCGGAGCAACAGGAATATGCTAGCATTATTTTGGAGGAAGCAGGTCGTTTGCGGCGGTTAGTGGATGATTTATTGGATTTGAATAAAATGGCAGCCGGTCAACTGGCTCTGGACAAGGAAGAGCTGGATGTGGGAGAACTGGTACGCCGCGTAGCCCGTAAGTTTCATGCGGTTTTGGCCGAGCGGGGGATTGCCTTTAAGGTGGCTTTAGAGCCCGAAGAGCTACCTCGTATCTACGGCGATGCCGGGCGCCTGGAGCAGGTACTGGTTAATCTCCTGGATAATGCCGGTCGCTATACTCCCTCTGGCGGCCAAGTATCCCTCGAGGTTAAATCCGAGGGTGAAGAAGTAGTATTTAGTGTAAGAGATACGGGGCAGGGTATACCCCAGGACGAATTGCCTTATATCTGGGAACGCTTTTATAGAGTAGATAAATCCCGCTCCCGCCGCGACGGGGGTAGCGGCTTGGGGCTGGCCATCGTACGTCATCTGGTGTTAGCTCACGGGGGTCGTGTGGAAGTGGAAAGCGCTGTGGGCCAGGGCAGCACCTTTAGGGTGTATTTGCCAGTTTATAGAGGGCCATAGCGCCGCAGGCTGATATACGTGATCGGAGTTATCCCCACTTTTCGCTGGGGTGGCCTGCTTGGCTTGCGCTCGCTCCGGAAACCCTCGCGGGCCAAACTAGCGCTTGGCTCAAGGCTCCGGCAGGCTCCCCGGCAAATTCGGCATCCTGCCTCAGTTGCCGGCCTCGGCCATCCATGGCCTCGGGCCTGCCTCCGCCTCTCGCCAAGCTTAAGTTTGGCTACCGCTCGGGTTTAGTCGCTCGCTTCCAAGCGCAAGCAGGCCTTCCCAAGCGAAAACTGGGTATGACCCAGCAGCTGATATATTGACAGCGTAAAAATACCATAGTAAACTAAAATAGACCGAAGAAACTGGGGGTGATAAGGGTGCCAACTTACGAATTTAAGTGTCAGGAATGCGGGGAACGCTTTTCCGTACGCCTTTCCTGGCAAGAAAAGGATAAAGCTACTTGCCCTTCTTGTGGAGCTAAAAAGCTCCAACAGCTTTTCACCGGCATCACTATTCTGGGCGGAAGCAGTGGTGGAAGCGGCGGCTGTACTGCTCCGGCGGGTACCCGCTTTAGCTGAGGGTAAAAAAATGGGGCCGGCGGCCCTAAAACATAAGGTAATGCCCCTCGGAAGGCCAGGGGCATTTTTTATTACTTCCTTGCTATTTACAATAAGAAGTTGTAAAATGCTTGATAGTTAGTTAAGGAAACGCGGAAGGGGTTGTTTTCCCATGGGTTTTATGAATTCCCTGCGGCGGCTTGGACGAAAACGTCCCGCTTTAGGGATAGTTCTCACAGTAGTGCTGGGTGTTGGTTTACTGGCTAGCTATATTGCCTGGACGCCGGTGAGTGGGGTGCGTCCCAGTAGCCAAGAACAGGCTTCTGATATGGCCAAGGAGATGGAGGAGTGGCACAAAAGTGCCCTGGAACAGATAAGACAGCGAGAAGCTGAAATTGCGGAACTGGAAAAACAGGTCAAGGACAAACCACAGGATGCCAGCCTCTGGTTAAAACTGGGCGATAGCCGTTATGAGGTAGGTTCTCTGTATCTTCTTACCAACAGCGATATGGATAAAGCGACCTCGGCTTTCAAAGGGGCGCTGGAGGGCTATAAAAAAGTACAGGAGTTAAACCCGCAGGAAAAGGGAATCAGTTTACGGATTGCTAAAACCGCTGTTTTGCTGGGAGACAATAACCTGGCGGAAACGAGTTACAGGCAAGCTGTCGCCGCAGATCCAGGAGATAATAATGCGCGCATGTCTTATGCCATGTTTCTGGCCCTGTTAAAATCCGATTATCAAGGAGCCATCACCCAGTGGCAGGAAATTTTAAAAAATAACCCGGATCCAGAGATGGCTGATTATGTACGGGAGCTGATTAAGCAAGCTGAAGAAAAGAGCCAGAAACCTCCTGAGGCGAGCGCAAATAAGCCAGGCTCAGGTAGTAATCAGTAGGTAGTAAGTTGGAATTTACGGGCTTTCCTCCCCCGAGATCTCGTTTGCGGGGAGAAAGCCCGTTTTTCGAACTTAAGGGCGGTTATTGTTTGGCCAGGGAAGGCGGGGAAAAGGATAGGCCAGCCGTACGCAAGCGCTCCATGAAATGGTTAAAGCGTTTACGGATATTTAAATTCAAAGCCCAGAGAATAGCGGCATGTTTTTTGACTAGGCCTAAGCGGCGGGAAATAGAACCTAAGGAATAAAATTCTTGCCATGCCCAGTTGAAACCTTCCTGGAGGGTCCGGGGGCTCATGAGCTTGGGCTCAAAGACGACCTTGCTGATGGTGTATTCGCCCCAGTCGTTGTTGATTATCCGGCCTTCCCTTTCCAATTGTTCCCTTAAGGGGGTGCCGGGGAATGGAGTGAGGATGCCAAACTGGGCTGCTTCTAATCTGTTCTCCTGGGCAAATTTTACAGTACGTTCAAAAATGCTTTCATCATCTTCGTCAAAGCCAAAGATAAAGGCTCCTTCGATGGCAATACCGTAATCATGAATTTTTTTGATGGCTGCGCTGTACTCTTCTACACGGTTTACAGCTTTGCCTACGGCTTTAAGATTGGAAGGGGAAAGGGACTCAAAGCCAATGAAAAGACCGATACAGCCGCTTTCCGCAGCCAGCCGTAAAAGATCCTCGTCCCGGGCGATGTTTAACGAGCCCTGGCTAAACCATTTAATCTTTAGGGGCGCTAAGGCCTTAAAGAGGCGTTTAGCATAGGCAGGGTTGCCCACAATGTTATCGTCCACAAAGGCTATGACTTCTCCTTCCAGGGCTTGTACTTCGCGCACCACCTCTTCTACGGGTCGGAAGCGAAACTCGTGGCCGAAGAACTGGCTAACTGTACAGAAGGAACAGGCAAAGGGACAACCGCGGGTGGTCTGGACGGTATCAGGTACCAGATAGCGGCTGCGATTTAACAGGTCGCGGCGTGGAATAACCATATTCTCTAAACGAAAACGCTCTCTTTGACGATAAAAAGGTTTAAGGCTTCCGTTCTTAAGATCTTCTATCAGTTGCGACCAGCTACCTTCTGCTTCGCCAATAACTACAGCATCAGCATGGGCTTTAGCTTCTTCGGGCAAGGTGGAAGGGTGCATGCCGCCCAGAACTACCGGTATACCCCGACTGCGGAAGGCATCGGCAATTTCATACGCCCTGGGGGCCAAAGCTGTCATAACCGATATTCCGACCAGATCATACTTTTCATCGAAGTCAATTGTTGTTAAACTTTCATCCAGGATAACAACTTCATGTTCTGGCGGGGTTAAAGCAGCCACGGTAATCAAGTTTAAGGGCGGAAAAATAGATTTTTCCTTGTCACTCTCCCATAGGGGATCGTGCCACGCCGGGGCAATTAAAGCGATTTTCATTTTACTTTCCCCCTATAAAGTATAGTTATTTTTGAAATAATATTTTTCCCGCCAGGTGCAGTTTTCATGTGTCGTATTTTTAATAAACATTCGTTATGTAGTAAGAAATTCCTGCTGGCATGGAAAGGAGAAGGGAAAGTTGGGTTTTTTGGGCATTGATCTGGGAGGTACTAGTATTAAAGGGGGGATTGTCAGCAGGGAGGGCTGGATCTTAGCCCAGGGACAGGTACCTACCAGGAGCGAAGCCGGGGTAGAAGGAGTGCTAAAACAAATAGAGAAGTTGATGCAGGAGCTGCTCCTCAGGGCCCAAATGGAACCGCCAGACCTTTTAGGGGCCGGAGTGGGTATTCCCGGTTCGGTGGATACGGATAGAGGGCTGGTACGCCTGGCGCCCAATTTACACTGGCACGACCTCCTTTTAAAAGACAGGCTGGAGGAACTGTTGAAATTGCCGGTAGTTATAGATAATGATGCCCATGTGGCTGCCTTAGGAGAGATGTGGCAGGGGGCCGGCAAGGGATATAGAGATTTATTGCTGATTACCATAGGTACCGGTATCGGCTCGGCTCTAATTTTAAAGGGCGAGGTAAACCGCGGACTCTTTGGATATGGTGCGGAAATGGGGCATGTAAAAATGGTATGGGACGGACCCCCATGCCATTGCGGGGGACGCGGGTGCCTGGAGGCTCTGGCTTCGGCCACAGCCATGGTTCGTTTGGCCAAAGAAGAGCTGAAGCGCGGTCGGCCTTCGCTTTTGTCCGCCAAGGCGGAGCTAGAAGCCAAGGATATTATAGGAGCCGCCCTTAAGGGAGACGAGTTGAGTCTGGAGATACTTACTGTAGCAGGCCGGTATCTCGGAATGGCCCTGGCCAATGCGGTTTTTCTGGTAGGCCCGGAGGCTATTGTCATCGGGGGGGGAGTAGCCCAGGGGGGAGAAGTGGTCCTGGGGCCTATTAAACAAGCAATGGATGAGGCCCTGTATCCTTGGCAGATCAAGCCTGTACCTGTCCTGGTAGCACAACTGGGTAATAACGCGGGATTTATCGGCGCAGCCTACCTGGCTGCCAGACATTGTGTGTAGGAGGTCAAGCAAGAGTGCAATTACCAGAGAGTTTTTTGGGCTGTGGTATCGGGAGCTTACCCTATTTGGACCCAGACCCGGCCCTAAAGCTTATTGCTGAAACTTTACCTGAAATACCCCATTGGCCTCAGTTGCCCCGGAGGGGACATGTAGAACATTTTATTTATCAAAGTTTGGCGCCTCTGGTAAGCTTAGGGCTTATCCAGGAACCTGAAGGAGGCACAGCCTATTTTACTACGGATTCTCCGGATTGGGCAGAAAAGCTTACATCATTTTATTCTATGTTTTTAGAAGTGGCCGAGGGCAACGAAGAAGCTTTGCAGGCCTTTGCCATGCCCCCGGAGGCCGGGAAAGGATTTTATACCTTCCTGGAATGGCTGGGAAGAAAGGGTGCGCACCAGGCCTTGTTTCTAAAAGGCCAGGTGGCCGGCCCTTTGAGCGCCGGCCTTTATTTAACCGATTCTTCCGGACACTATGCTTTTTACGATCCTCAACTTCGTGATTTACTAGTTAAAACTACAGCCCTCCAGGCCCGCTGGCAGGCCCAGACTTTAGGAAGATTTGGGCTCCCGGTAATAATTTTTGTAGATGACCCGGCGCTGGCTGCTTACGGCACTTCCACCCACGTGGCCCTCCAAAGGTCTGATCTGGTGGAGGCCCTAGCCGGGGTGGTCCAGGAGATTGAGAATGGCGGGGGTATCCCCGGTGCCCATTCGTGCAGCGGCGTGGAATGGCCCATCTTTTTCGAGGCCGGTTTCCGGATTGTGAGCTTCGATGCTTATAATTACTTTACTTCCTTACAGGTTTTTGCCCGGGAAGTGGATGCTTTCCTGGCTGCGGGTGGTGTCCTGGCCTGGGGAGTTGTGCCCACTTATGAACAGGCGTGGCAGGAAACGGCAAAGACTTTGTCTGAACGTTTAATTTATTACCTGGAAGAGTTGGCAAAAAGGGGGGTAAACAGGGAAAGGCTTTACCGCCAGGCCCTGGTGACTCCTTCGTGCGGTACTGGAGTTTTGGAGGAGCCCCTAGCCGAACATATTTACCGCCTTACGGCAGAGGTAGCTAAGCTTTTGCGGCAGTTCTGTCCTTAATATTTACGAAAGCGTTTTTCGCTATGGCTTGAGTAGATGGGGAATGGAAGCGGAGTGAAAGCGGAGAAGACTTAGGGAATTTAGCGTAATAGATTCAGCGAAAAACTCTTTCCCAGTAAAACGGGAAGGAGTTTTTCTTTTTACTAGCAGGAATTTTCCTCTTAATGGAGAATATAGGGTGGTAGAAAGTGGGGTATAGTGGTGAAATAGGGGTAGAAAGTGGGGCACAGGCCCGTGTTTATAGGGGAGTATTATCACACCATTGATGAAAAAGGACGCCTTATTATGCCAGCTCGTTTCCGGGAGGAACTGGGAGAAAGATTTATTGTGACCAAGGGCCTGGATAACTGCCTCTTTGTCTATCCTTCGAAAGGCTGGGAAGAGATGGAACAGAAGCTCAAGGCCCTGCCCTTTACCCGGGCCGATGTCCGCGCCTTTGTCCGGTTTTTCTTTTCGGGTGCTACCGAATGTGAGCTGGATCGCCAGGGGAGAATACTGGTACCGGCTAACTTAAGGGAATATGCCCGGCTGGAGAAGGAAGTAGTTATTGCCGGCGTCTCTTCCCGGGTAGAAATCTGGAGCCGGGAATTGTGGGAGAAGTACCTGGCGGAGACAGCTTCCCAATACGAGGCTTTGGCTGAGAAGATGGTGGATTTTAATATTTAGATTGAGGTGTTTCTTGAGCTTGGACTTTCACCACGACCCTGTACTTTTATCCGAGGTTATAAAGTTTTTAGATCCCAAACCGGGTGAGATTTTTGTAGATGCTACTGTCGGCGGGGGCGGACATTCTTGCGCTCTCCTAGAAAGGCTACAACCTGGCGGCTTTCTTCTGGGATTAGACCGTGATGCTGAAGCTTTGGAAGCTGCTGCCCGCAAGCTTCAGCCCTTTGGGGCAGCAGTTAAGCTGGTGCGGGCCAGTTTCAGCCAGTTACCTGCTATTCTGGCTCAAGAAAACCTTCCAGGGGTGGATGGTCTCCTCTTCGATCTGGGGGTGTCCTCCTATCAACTGGACAACCCTGAGCGGGGGTTCACTTATCAGTTGGAAGGGCCCCTGGATATGCGCATGGATCGCGAACAGAAAATAACGGCAGCTGATATTATTAACACCTGGCCGGAAGAGGAGCTGGCAAAAATCTTTAGGGAATATGGAGAAGAACGCTGGGCTTCTCGCATTGCTAAATTTATCGCCAGGGCTCGTAAGCGTTCGCCTATAACTACTACGGGAGAGCTAGTGGAAATTATTAAAGCAGCAATTCCGGCGAGGGCGCGAAGGTCCGGACCCCATCCCGCCAAGCGGACCTTTCAAGCCCTCCGGATTGCTATAAATGACGAACTGGGGGAGCTTAAACGCGCTCTGGCCGAACTGGAAACCTTGCTCCGGCCCGGAGGCCGCGTCGTAGTAATCTCCTTTCACTCTTTGGAAGACAGAATAGTGAAGGAAACCTTTAAAAGTTTGAGTTCCAAGATCTTAGAAATATTAACGCCCAAGCCTGTTGTGCCTACTCCGGAGGAGGTCGCCCGCAATCCCCGGGCGCGCAGTGCTAAACTGCGGGCTGCCAGGCGGGTTCTAAAAGAAAGGGTGAATGAATAAGCTGTGTTAGCAGAAACTCAGGGAAAGCTTTACTTACCCGCACAAATTATCCAGCCGGAGCGGAGAGAGAGGAAACAACAGGTCGCCAGGCGCAATAAAGGACTAGTGATAGCAATGGTGCTCCTGGCTTTTGCCCTGGGTATGGTGTGGACTACTCAATCCATCTGGCTGGTCTTAAAGGGTTACGAACTGGCGCGGCTGAAAAAAGAAATCAGCACTTTGCAACAAGCTAATGAGAGATTACAATTAGAGGTAGCCCGCCTAAAATCTCCGGAACATGTGGCCCAGGTAGCCACCACCAAGCTGGGAATGGTTAAGCCCACATCTCGTGATATCCGCTTTCTACCGGACAACAAGAAGGAGAGAATACAGCTAGCCCAGGAGGTCCAGCCCACCCTGGAGGAGCAAAAGGATTTGCACCCCTTCTGGGTAAAAGTTGCTGAAGTCCTACAAAGCTGGCTAGTAGTTAACCGGCCGGCGCAAGCTGCCCACAGGTGAAAGGAGGGGCTTAAAAGGGTCACTTCCGGAGACAAAAGCGGGTGGTACCGACCGAGGGGCGGAAGGGATGTACGCTAATATAGCTATTAAAAAAAGGCTAGTTGCAATATTTTTGGCCCTGGCAACAGGCCTTTTGCTTATTTTTTTGCGGCTAGCGTGGCTACAGCTAGTCCGGGGAGGTGAGCTGCAGCAAAAGGCTTTAGAGAACAGGCTGGCTACGGTTCCGGTACCGGCCCAGCGAGGAATCATTTATGACCGTTATAAGCGCGAACTGGCAGTAAATATTACAACTGATTATGTAGGAGCTTTTCCGCCGGAGGTTAAGGACTCCGGCCGGCAGGGAGAAATAGCGGCCAAACTGGCCGAAATCCTGGGCCAGTCGCCGCAAGAGATCCTGGAAAAAATTACTCGCCCGACGGGATTTGAATTTGTAGCGCGCAAACTAGAGTTTGGCAAAGCACAAAAAATTAAGGAACTTAAGCTTCCCGGGATTGTAGTGGTACCGGAAAATCGCCGCTATTATCCTAACGGTATGTTGGCGGCCCATGTACTGGGCTTTGCCGGCATCGATAATCAGGGCCTCGAAGGGTTAGAGGCCATGTATGATAAGGAATTGAGCGGAATTCCCGGTAAAATCGTTCGGGAGTTTGATGCTTTGGGTCACGAAATTCCCCAGGCTACCCACCGTTATTTGCCGCCGCAAAATGGCCATAGCCTGGTTTTAACCCTTGATCAGACCATCCAGTTTATGGCCGAACGGGAATTAGACCAGCTCATGCAAAGCCCTACCAGCCCACGTAAGGCTAGTATCTTAATTATGGACCCCAGGACCGGGGAAATCCTGGCCTTGGCCAGTCGCCCGGCCTTCGACCCCAATAATTTTGCTGCTTTTCCCCAGGAAGTATGGGGTAATCCTGTGGTACGAGACTCCTATGAACCGGGATCTACTTTCAAAATTATTACGGCCGCAGCAGCCCTCGAAGAAGGGGTTGTCAAGCCCGATGACAGGTTTTATGATCCCGGGTATATCCGAGTGGGTGCTGACATCATCAGGTGTTGGGCTGCCCCCCTAGCCCATGGCAGTCAGACCTTTGCTGAGGGCGTAAAAAACTCCTGCAACCCGGTTTTTGTCAGTGTAGCTTTGCGGTTAGAAGAAAAAAAGCCGGGGACTTTTTATGATTATATTCAGGCCTTCGGCTTCGGCAGTCCCACAGGTATTGACCTTACTGGGGAAGGCACAGGGATACTCATTCCCCGGGAAGAATTGAGGCCCATCAATATTGCTACCATTGGCATGGGTCAGGGCATAGCTGTAACACCTATCCAACTAGCTACAGCGGTAGCGGCTGTGGCTAATGGCGGCAAGCTTATTCGCCCCCATTTAGTAAAAGAAATTTTAGATGCTGATGGTAAGGCGGTGCGCCGTTTCGAGCCCCAGGTTGAACGCCAAGTTATTTCTCCTGCTACGGCCGAAACCTTAAGAAAGCTTCTGGAGGGAGTTGTAAGCGAAGGGACCGGCCGCAACGCTTATATACAGGGCTATCGAGTGGCAGGAAAAACAGGAACAGCCCAAAAAGCGGGACCTGGCGGTTATATGGAGGGCAAATATGTAGCTTCTTTTATCGGTTTTGCTCCGGCTGATGAACCTCGAGTACTCGCGTTAGTAGTTGTTGATGAGCCTAAAGGTTACCCCTATTATGGCGGGACTGTAGCGGCCCCCATTTTTCAAAGGGTAGTAGCAGATACCCTGCGCTATCTCAAAGTATCTCCCCAGTATTCCGGCGACAAAACCCAGGAAGAAAAGAAACCGGTAGAAGTGCCTGACCTGGTGGGTTTACCTTTAGAACAGGCCAAGGCCAAACTGTACGCCTTAGGGTTAGATATCAGAACAGAAGGGGATGGGGGCGTTGTAGTCGCCCAAATACCCAAAGCCGGCATCATAGTTCCCCAGGGCACCAAAGTCATCCTTTATCTCCGAGGAGACGCAAGAACCTTGCGAGTTCCCGATGTTACAGGCCTGCGCATTACTGAAGCTGCCGAAGTGTTGGAAGCCTATGGCCTAAAACTTTTACCTGAGGGCAGCGGCCAGGCAGCGGAACAGAGCCCCGTGCCCGGCACGCCGGTTACACCGGGGAGCCAGGTAAGGATTAAATTTTACGAACCATCCAAGCCAGCCCTGGGGCCCTAGGTGGAGATGTTAGTGTAAAATTGGTGAAAGTGGTTAAAAATAGAAATTAAAAAAGTGATTTTTAGGGGGAACCACTACATGTTAACCCTTGCCCAGCTGGCCGCTGCTGTGGAAGAAGTTATAGCTGCAGGTGGCGATCAGGCAATAGCTATTCAGGGCCTGCATTATGATTCGCGCAAGATCCAGCCCGGTTTTCTCTTTGTGGCTATTCCGGGGCTCCGGACCGATGGGCACTTATACCTGCAGGAAGCCTTACAAAGAGGAGCAAGGGCGGTGGTAATCGAGAAGGAGGTAAGCCTGCCTAATGGTGTGGCCTGGCTTAGAGTCAGGGATAGCCGCCGGGCTCTGGCCGATCTGGCGGCCTGCTACTATGGCTATCCTTCCCGGAGGCTTCGCCTTTTTGGAGTTACAGGCACCAACGGCAAAACCACTACTACTCATCTTATCGAAGGCATCTTACGGCAGGCAGGATACCCTACAGGACTTATAGGTACCATTGTTAACCGGTTAGGAGATAAAATATTACCGGCTGAGCACACTACGCCGGAGTCCCTTGACCTTCAGGCTCTTTTGGCGTGGATGGTAGAAGCCGGGGCTAAAGCTGTGGTCATGGAGGTTTCCTCCCATGCCTTGGCGCTGGAGAGGGTGCGCGGTACTGAGTTTGATGTGGCTGTCTTTACTAATCTTACCCAGGATCATTTGGATTTCCACCCGGATATAGAATCTTATTTCGCCTGCAAAGCCAGATTATTTCAAGGGTTAGGCCAGGGAGTTAAGAGCGGTCCTAAGTATGCAGTTATCAACGCCGATGACCCCAGGGCGGGTGAGCTTAAGGCCTTAACCAAAGTGCCCGTCATCACTTATGG
Organism: Thermanaeromonas sp. DSM 22490; assembly: GCF_056378755.1. NCBI lineage: Bacteria > Bacillati > Bacillota > Clostridia > Neomoorellales > Neomoorellaceae > Thermanaeromonas > Thermanaeromonas sp. DSM 22490. Next base: position 74,363 of record NZ_JBJHHE010000008.1, on the reverse strand, counting down.
CTTCAGCCCGGAAGCTATGGTGCGAGCCGAAGCGGTCCGGATAGAAAGGACCGGCTCCACTTTGGAAGTAGTTTATTCCGGTAAGCGCCGTACTTTGCGCATAAATTTAAGTGGGAAATTTAACGTATATAATGCCCTGGCAGCCTGGACGGTCGCCTGGCAGGAGGGGTTAGACCCGGACCAAGTGGCCCATGCCCTGGCTCAAGTGGCGGGAGTTCCGGGCCGCTTTGAGAGGGTAGAGGCGGGCCAGGATTTCACTGTTATTGTGGACTATGCCCATACGCCGGACGGCTTAGAAAACGTGCTACAAGCGGCCAGGCAGCTGACCCACGGGCGGCTCATAGTGGTTTTTGGCTGCGGCGGCGACCGCGATAGAAAAAAGCGCCCCCTTATGGGCGAAGCAGCGGCGCGATTTAGCGATTTTTGTATTATAACTTCCGACAACCCCAGAAGCGAAGAACCAGAAGCCATTATAGCTGAGATAATACCCGGGGTAGAGCGAGTTAAGCTCCATGGGTATGAAGTGGAAGTGGACCGGCGCCGGGCTATTGCCCGGGCTTTAGAACTGGCTAAAACGGGGGATACGGTGGTGATTGCCGGTAAAGGGCACGAGACTTACCAGATTATTAAGGGGCAGGTTTTGCCCTTTGATGACCGGGAAGTAGCCAGGGAGGAGTTAGAGCGCCTTGGTTTCCGGGGTAAAGCGAGGGAAAGTTAATGCCCGATTTAAAAGTGGGTGAACTCTGCCAGGTATTACAGGGAGAGTTAATACAAGGGGACCCTGAAGGAAGAGTACAGGGAGTGAGCACCGATAGTCGCCGCATCCAGGGAGGGGAAGTCTTCTTTGCCCTCCGAGGTGAGCGTTTTGATGGTCATGACTTTGTTGCTCAGGCCCTGGCTAAAGGAGCCCGAGCAGCTGTGGTGGCCAGGATGCCTTCGCCTCCGGTTAGCGGTGCGCTGATCAAGGTACATGATACCCTGGAGGCCCTCCAGGCCCTGGCCAGTTATCACCGCCAAAAGGTTTTTAAAGGGGAACTCATCGGGATTACCGGTTCCAGCGGCAAAACTACTACTAAAAATTTGGTGGCTCAGGTTCTGGAAGCTAAATTTAAAGTTTTGAAGACTCCAGGTAACTTTAACAATGAAATCGGCTTGCCCCTTACTCTATTGCAGTTGACTGCGGAACACCAGGTGGCCGTGGTGGAAATGGCTATGCGGGGGTTGGGAGAGATAGCTGCCCTTTGCCAGGTGGCCCGGCCCACAGCAGGGATTATTACTAATATTGGCACCGCCCACTTGGGAAGGCTGGGGTCGGTGGCCAATATTGCCCGGGCCAAGGGCGAGCTATTGGCGGCGTTGCCTCCGGAGGGCTTGGCGGTGTTAAATGGTGATGATCCGTGGTGCCGTCGCCTGGCTGAAGATTTGCAGGTGAGGGTTATTTTTTACGGAACAGAAAAACCTGCTACGGTATGTGGTACAGATATTAAGTTCCAGGGCAGGCAAGGCACGGAATTTAAGGCTGTGTTCCCGGAAAAGACTGTAACCGTGCGTCTGCCGGTCCCGGGAAAACACAATGTGTTAAATAGCCTGGCAGCCCTGGCTACCGGGTATTGCCTGGGAATAGAGCCAGAAGTTATGGCTGAAAGGCTAGCCCGGTGGCCGTCGGAAAGCTTGCGGCAAGAATTTTTGCCCGGCCCCCGGGGTTCGCTGATTTATAACGATGCTTATAATGCCAACCCGGAATCCACCCTGGCCGCCCTGGCTGCTCTAGCCCAGTTGCCGGGGCGCAAAGTGGCTGTTTTAGGCGATATGCTGGAACTGGGGACCAGCGCACCCGAGTTCCACCGCCGGGTAGGAAGGGCAGCGGCTGAAGCGGGTGTAGCTCTTTTGGTGACGGTCGGTGAGCTGGCCCGGGAGATGGTGGCAGGAGCGCGGGAAGCTGGGTTGCCCGACAGCCAGGTTTTCTCCTTCGCCCATCCCCGGGAAGCGGCCCTCTTTCTGGCCGGAATTTTGAGCCCGGGAGATGTGGTGCTCCTTAAGGGTTCCAGGGCCGTGGGCCTGGAGCAGGTTTTGGAGGTATTAAAAGAGGTGGAAGCATGAGGGAAGGTTTATGGGCGGGGCTACTGTCACTAATTATCTGCCTAGTTTTAGGACCACCCCTTATAAGGTTGTTGCGCTTACTGAGGGCCGGCCAGGTGGTTCGGAGCGATGGTCCGCGGACCCACCTGGGAAAATCGGGTACTCCCACCATGGGCGGTATTATTTTTCTAATAGGGATAAGTGCAGCGACTCTGCTGTTGAGTGAAGCCAATCTTTTAACTTTTACCCTTCTGATGGTGATTTGGGGTTATGCCCTTTTAGGACTAGCCGATGATTTTCTCAAAGTAGTGCTGCGCCGGCCTTTGGGCCTGCTGGCCCGGCAAAAGTTAGGGGGACAGGTACTCCTGGGCCTGGCCACCGGGCTGGTAGCCATGCTTTACCTGGGGCGGGGAAGCGAGATAATCGTCCCCTTTACTTCCGGGCACTGGGATTTAGGCTGGTACTATCCTTTATTTGCCACCCTGCTCCTGGTGGCCACGACCAATGCAGTTAATTTAACCGACGGGCTGGATGGACTGGCCGCAGGCACCACCTTCTGGGTAGCTCTGGCTTACTTTTTCCTTGCTCTGGCCGTGGACAAGACCGAACTGGTTATTTTTACCGGAGCCCTGGCAGGAGGATGTCTGGGTTTTTTGGTGTATAATTTTTATCCAGCACGAGTTTTCATGGGAGATACGGGGTCCCTGGCCTTAGGGTCGGCCATAGGTATTTTAAGCATTTTAACCCGCACGGAATTATTGCTCCCTGTCCTGGGGGGGGTTTATGTTTTAGAAGCATTATCTGTCATTTTACAGGTGGCATTCTTTCGCCTTACCGGGCGACGCCTGTTTCGCATGAGCCCTTTGCATCATCACTTTGAACTTCTAGGCTGGCCGGAAACTAGAGTAGTTTTATTTTTTTGGTTGCTGGGCTTCCTTTTAGCTGCATTGGGACTATACAGTGTAACTTTGGCCTAAGCCGGCCAGGCTGATTTTTAAGAAAGAGGTATATGGCTATGCATTGGCACGGGTGTAAAGTTTTGGTGGTAGGATTAGGAAAAAGTGGAATAGCAGCAGCAAGTGTCCTGGGGGGCTTAGGTGCGCGGGTGATAGCTTGTGATAAAGCTGTTAAATCCCCAGCCGAATTGCAGGAACTGCACGACAAAGGTGTGCAATTAATACTGGGATCCTATCCGTCAGTAGCAGAGGTTAAGCCCGACCTGGTGGTGACCAGCCCCGGTGTACCCTCCTGGGAGCCCCCCTTAAAGGAGGCTCGCCAGCTGGGAATACCTTTATGGGGAGAGCTGGAACTGGCCTATCGCCTTTTACCAACGGGGAGCACAGTGGTGGGCATAACGGGTACCAACGGTAAAACTACTACCACGGCCCTGACCGGGCAGATGCTTAAAGATGCCGGGTATCCGGTAGTGGTGGCCGGCAATATTGGTACGCCGCTGGTGGCGGAGGCAGTTAAAGCCCAGTCCGGGCAGTATTTCGTATGTGAAGTTAGCAGCTTTCAACTGGAGACAACAGAAGTTTTTCGCTGCCAGGTAGCTGCCATTCTCAACATAACTCCTGATCACCTGGACCGCCACGGCACTTTTGAAGAATACGTGAACGCTAAAGCCCGGCTTTTAACCCGGCAACAGGGGAAAGATTTTGCGGTGGTCAATTTTGATGATCCGGTCGTCTGTGAACTAAAAGACCGGGCTAAAGGCCAGGTGATATTTTTCAGCCGCCAACGTAGGGTGGATAAGGGGGCTTTTGTTGAGGAAGGGTGGCTATACCTGGATTTAGGGGATGGTGCTCGGCCTCTGTGCCGGGTAGATGAGCTATCTTTAAAGGGCGCTCACAACCTGGAGAATTCTCTGGCCGCAGCTGCTGTGGCCGGAATCCTGGGAGTACCTCCCTCGAGCCTAGCCCACACCCTCAGGAGTTTTCCCGGAGTACCCCACCGCTTAGAATTGGTGGCTGAAATTAGAGGTGTGAAATATATTAACGACTCTAAAGGTACCAATCCCGAGGCTACTATAAAGGCTCTGGAGGCTTATCCCCACCCGCTAATCTTAATTGCGGGGGGGAAGAATAAAGGAAGTGATTTCAGCCTTCTGGCCCAGAAGATGCGGGAGAGGGTAAAACACTTGATACTCCTGGGAGAGGCAGCCCCGGCTTTAAAGCGGGCTGCCGAAGAAGCAGGAGTTCGTTCTATTTTTATGGTGCCGGATTTACAAGAAGCAGTGTTTAAGGCCTATAGCCTGGCGGAAACCGGCGATATAGTGCTTTTATCGCCTGCCTGCGCGAGCTGGGACATGTTTAAAAATTATGAGGAGCGGGGGGATTTATTTAAGAACCTCGTCCGTTCCCTGGCGGAAGGGAGGGGTAACTTTGAACCGGCGGGCTGGACCTGTTGATTTCGGTATTTTTCTGTCCACCCTGATGCTGCTCAGTACGGGTATCATCATGGTTTTCAGTTCTAGCGCTGTTACTTCGGCCTACAATATGGGGGATGCCTTTTATTTTCTTAAACGCCAGCTTATTTGGGCCAGTTTGGGTCTGGCCGGTATGGTGGCTTTGATGAGTGTACCTTACAAAACCTGGCGGCAGATGGCGGCTCCTGTGTTGGGGGTAGCTGTGCTTTTGCTTATTCTAGTGCTCATAGTTGGAGTGAGCGCTAAAGGGTCCAGCCGCTGGTTGGGGGTAGGCTCCTTATCCTTCCAGCCTTCTGAACTAATAAAGTTGGCCATGGTTATTTTTCTGGCTGCTAGCCTGTCCTCCAACCCCCGACGGATAGAAGCTTCTTTTATCCAGGGATTGGGTCCCTATTTGCTCCTGGTGGGGATGGTGTGCGGGTTGATTTTGGCCCAGCCCGACTTGGGTACGGCAGTTGCGGTAGCCGGCACTACTTATTTGATGCTGATGGCCGGGGGAGCCAATTGGCGTCATTTGTTGTTGCTTTTTTTAGGAGGTCTGGCTCTGGTAGGTGTGGCTATTGTGGTGGCCCCCTACCGGATGGCCCGTTTTACCGCCTTTCTAAACCCCTGGGCCGATCCCCAAGGAAACGGTTACCAGACTATCCAATCCCTGCTGGCTCTGGGTTCAGGAGGTCCCTTCGGCCTGGGGCTAGGCCAGGGGAAACAGAAATTATATTATGTGCCGGAAAAACATACTGACTTTATTTTTGCCATCTTAGGGGAAGAGCTGGGCTTTCTTGGGGCCACCTTAGTAGTAATAGCCTTTTTTGTTCTGCTCTGGCGCGGATTTCGTACAGCTTTAAATGCGCCGGATGCCTTTGGGAGCTTACTCGCGGCAGGGATTACTACCATGATTATCTTTCAGGCCCTTATTAATATGGGTGTGGTAACCGGACTGCTGCCGGTGACCGGGATAACCTTACCTTTGGTAAGTTACGGCGGTTCTTCCTTAATTTTTACTCTGGCGGGTATAGGTATTTTGCTCAATGTTTCCCGCTATGCCCATAGTTGAAAAGGGATGGGGTTACCTTGCGTTTCGTGATAACCGGTGGAGGTACCGGCGGTCATGTATACCCTGCTCTGGCCATTGCCCGGGGGCTAAAACAGGCCAGGCCCGAGGCTAGTATTCTTTATATCGGTACTAGGCGGGGCCTGGAAGCTGACGTGATCCCGCGGGCAGGTTTGCCTTTTGCTACTGTTACGGTACAGGGATTCGAAAGAAGGCGCGTATGGAAAAACATAACGGCTATGACCAAGTTAACCCGGGGATTAATTGAAGCTTATATTTTGCTGCGGCGCTTCCGGCCGCGGGTGGTGGTGGGGACCGGGGGTTATGTGTGCGGTCCAGTATGCCTAATAGCTGCCTGTCTGGGTATTCCGGTAGTGCTGCATGAGCAAAATGCTTATCCCGGTGTAACCAATCGCTGGCTGGCGAGATTAGCTCACACGGTTTGTCTTACCTTTCCGGAGGCCGCTAAATTTTTTCCCCGCGGGACAGATCTGGTCACCACCGGGCTACCGGTACGCCCAGAAATTCTGGCGGCCAAACGGGAGGAAGCCAGGGAACGGTTAGAGATAAAGCCCCACCAGACCCTGATTTTAAGCACGGGGGGCAGCCAGGGCGCCCGGAGTTTAAACCAGGCCATGTTATCTTTATTTCGCGCTTATAATGGACAAACTTCCGTCCGTATAATTCATGTGGCGGGACGCCAGGGTTATGAAGGCTTGTTACAGGAAGTGGAGAAGCTGGGCATAAATATGGGTAAAAATGGCAATATTACCCTTGTACCTTATTTGTATGAAATGGAGATTGCCCTGGCTGCAGCTGATCTGGTAATTGGGCGGGCAGGAGCCTCTTTCCTAGCCGAAGTATTTGTCCGCGGGCTTCCGGCTATTCTCGTACCCTATCCTTATGCGGCAAGTAATCACCAGGAATATAACGCCCGGGCTGTGGCCCAAAAAGGGGCGGCTATAGTTATCCGTGATAGTGAACTCAAAAGCGGGAAACTCCTTAAGACAGTTGAGTCTTTACTGGCCCAGCCTGAAAGGCTTAAAGCCATGGCTCAAGCAAGTTCGCGCCTAGGGCGCCCTGATGCGCTGGAGCGGATCGTGACCCTCATCCTGAAAGTGGCCGGGGAGTAATGTCACCTGGCGTATCCCCACTTTTTGCAGGGGAGGCCTGCTTGGACTTGAAAGCGAGCGACTAAACCCGAGCGGCTAGCCAAACTTGAGCTTCGGCCGAAAGCGGAGGCGGGGTCGAGGATAGGATGTCCGAGACCGGCCCCATCGGCAAGGATGCCGATTGGGCCGGGAACCCCGCCGGAGCTTGAGGCCGAGCGCTAGTTTGGCCCGCGAGGGTTTCCGGAGCGAGCGAAAGCCAAGCAGGCCTGGAATAAAAACTGGGGATAACTCAGTGATGTCACCCCTTGATTTTAACTGGCATATGATACAGATGTACCCGGGAAGCTGCTGATGCCAGGGGGCAGGTATCCCAAGGGAAAGGAGATGACAGCTTGTCAGGTAAAGGTTGGACCCATTTTGTCGGCATCGGCGGAGTGGGTATGAGCGGGCTGGCCCAAATATTGTTAGCTGAAGGGGAATTGGTTTCTGGTTCAGATTTAAAGGAGAACAGGTTTACTTGCCTTTTAGCCCAGCGCGGCGCTGTAATTTATCGTGGCCATCATGCCAGTCATATACGGCCGGAAGTACAAAGGGTAATCATTTCTTCGGCCGTACCGGACGATAATCCGGAGGTACAAGAAGCCCAAAGACGGGGTGTTAAGATACTAAAAAGGGGGCAACTCCTGGCCGAGCTTATGAACCCGCAAAGGGGTATTGCGGTGGCTGGGGCCCATGGTAAAACCACTACGACAGCCATGATCTCCTTGGTGCTGCTGGCAGGAGGCTTAGATCCGACGGCCGTGGTGGGTGGATACGTACCGGGACTGGGAAGCAATGCCCGGCGCGGCGCTTCTCCCCTTTTCGTAGCAGAAGCCGATGAGAGCGATGGTTCCTTTCTCTGGTTGGCACCGGAGATGGCTGTAGCTACCAATATTGAAGATGATCACCTGGATCACTATGGCAGCTTAGAGGAGATTGTTAAAGCTTTCCGCGCTTTTTTGGGGCATACAAAACCGGGTGGAGCGGCAGTTCTGTGCCTGGAAGATCCTATCTTGAGGGAACTGGCCGGGGAGCTAAAAGTGACACCCCTCACCTATGGGTTTCAAGAAGCAGCCGATTTTCAGGCTAGAGATATCAAGCTTAAAGGCTTGGGCAGCGAGTCTAAAATTTATTATCGCGGGGAGCTGCTGGGAACCCTGAAGCTAGGTATCCCCGGGAAACATAATATCCTCAATGCCCTGGCTGCCGTGGCTGTAGGCCACCACTTGGGCCTTTCCTTTAACGCTATGCAGGAGGGCCTGGTAGGCTTTCGGGGTGTAGAGCGCCGTTTTCAGATCTTGGGCGGCAGGGGTAGCACCTGGGTAGTAGATGATTATGCCCATCACCCCACGGAGATTAAAGCTACTTTGGCAGCTGCCAGCCAGGTAGGAGCGCGGCGCATTGTGGTTGTTTTCCAACCTCACCGGTATACCCGTACTCTGTATTTACACAGCCAGCTGGGCCAGGCGCTTAAAGATGCAGATGTAGTCATCATTAATGAGATATATTCAGCCGGCGAAAAGCCTTTACCTGGTGTTACTGCAGAACTGATTGTCCGTTCCCTTACCGAGAGAGGGCATCCGGCTGTCCATTATTTGCCTACTGCCGCTGAGACTTTAGTTTTTTTGCAAAAGAACTGCCGGCCAGGAGATTTGATTTTAACCCTGGGTGCCGGCGATGTTTACCGCGTGGGGGAAGAATTGGTGCGTTATCTTAATGGTTCCTTGCTGGCCGAAGTTCAAGCGGAGGTCTAGCCGGTGAATCTCCAGAGCTTAGGCGCAGAACTCCAGCAAAGCATAAGGGGCCTGGTGCTGGTACAGGAGCCCCTGGCCAGGCATACTACCTTCCGGATAGGCGGGCCGGCCGATCTCCTGGCATTGCCGGTAAATCGCTGTGACTTGGAAGTTTGCCTAGAATTTTGTCAAAAAAAGGGTCTGCCGCTCTCTATTATGGGTAATGGGTCTAACCTTTTGGTGCGGGAAAAGGGCGTGCGGGGTCTGGTAATTAAGATGACTGGTCTTTCCCAATTAAAAGTGAGGGGCTGTATAATCCGGGCTGAAGCCGGGACCTTGCTCTCCCGGGTCTTAGCGGCGGCGCGCGATGCCGGCCTTACAGGTTTAGAATTTGCTGCCGGTATTCCGGCTTCTGTCGGCGGGGCAGTAGTGATGAACGCGGGTACACCTGAGGGCTCCCTGGGAAGAATTGTCCGCACAGTAGAGGTAATAAAACGGGACGGTAAAATCGCAACCTTACAGGGAGAAGAGCTGGGTTTTACTTATAGGGGCAGCAAATTGCATGGTGCCGGTATGGTGGTAATGGCTGTGGAGCTATCCCTAGAGGAAGGAGATAAAGAACTAGTAGCAGAGCTAATAGCCCGGAATCTGGCTGTGCGGCGTCATAGGCAACCTCTGAACTGGCCTAATGCCGGCAGCGTTTTTAAAAATCCACCTGGCTATCATGCTGGCTGGCTCATAGAACAAGTGGGCGCCAAGGGCTGGCGCCAGGGAGATGCTGAGGTTTCCTTCCTGCATGCCAATTTCATCATTAACCGCGGTAAGGCCACAGCTTCGGATGTACTAACTTTAGTAGAAAAGATACGGAAAGCAGTGGCTGAACGCTTTGGTATTGTTTTAGAGATGGAGATAGAGACTTGGGGGGAGGGCCCGTGAGACAGGGAGGGGAGAATCTTGGAACGATTAATGATAGTTGGCGGTCACCGCCTGGAAGGTGAAGTGAAGATAAGTGGGGCTAAAAATGCTGTTCTCCCCATTATAGCAGCGACGTTGTTGACCCGGAGCCCCTGCCTGTTAGAAGGAGTTCCCGACCTGCGCGATGTTGCTCTAATGGTAGAAGTGGTCAGCAGCTTAGGTGCTAAGGTTAGGAAGGAGGGGGGAAGTCTATTAATTGATCCTTCTGGGGCTACACCCCAGGAAATACCGCCCCAATTAATGCAGCGGCTCAGAGCTTCTAATTTAGTTATGGGACCGCTTCTCGGCCGGTGGCGCTATTTTAAGGTAGCCTACCCCGGGGGTTGCGCTATAGGTTCTCGGCCTATGGATCTTCATTTGAAGGGCTTTGCAGCCATGGGGGCCACAATTAAAGAGAAACAGGGTTTTATTGAGGCGAAAGCTCTCAAACTCCAAGGGGCAGATATCCATCTGGATTTTCCCAGTGTAGGCGCCACGGAAAATCTTATGATGGCTGCAGTCCTGGCGGAAGGTGTAACCCTTATTCGCAATGCAGCCCGAGAACCTGAAATAGTCGACTTACAAAATTTTCTTAATAAAATGGGGGCCCGGATATGTGGAGCAGGCCAGGACACTATCCGTATAGAAGGGGTAGGGGAGCTAGCGGGGGCTAACCACCGGGTCATTCCCGATCGCATAGAAGCGGGCACTTATCTGGCGGCAGTGGCGGGGACTAGAGGAGAAATTTTCTTACGGGGCGCCAGGGCCGACCATATGGCCGCAGTAATAGCTAAACTTAGGGAGATGGGCGCCTGGATTAAGGAGGATACTGCGGGAGTGCACCTAAAGGCGGAAAGGAAGCTAAAGGCTGCTAATTGTCAAACTCTCCCTTATCCCGGTTTTCCCACCGATATGCAGCCCCAGATGATGGCTCTGATGAGCACCGCCGAGGGTACCAGTATCCTTTGCGAAAGTATTTTTGAGAGTCGGTTCCGCCATGCTGCGGAACTCAGGCGCATGGGTGCCGATATAAAAATAGAGGGAAGGATCGCCATTATCCACGGAGTGCCGCAGTTAAGCGGAGCTATTGTAGAAGCTACCGACTTGCGGGCAGGTGCGGCTTTAGTGATTGCTGGACTGACGGCCGAGGGTACAACTTATGTGGAAGGAGTGCACCATCTAGACCGTGGGTACGAAAGAATGGAAAGTAAATTCCAGAGCCTGGGAGCAGAGCTTAAACGTGAACAAATTGGTTAGCTCTCCTTTTTTTGGTAATACCTTGGACAAGTCTAAGGATTTTGATATAATGGCGGTAAATACGAGACGCCATCGCTTAATCCGGAGAAAGCGCGGGCGAATGAGGCGCCTATTCTTAAGCTTGTTATTGATAACGGCCTTATTTTTTTTCTTTCATTCCGGTATTTTTGCTTTGCAAACCGTGGAGGTCAAGGGTAATCGACGGGTGACAAAGGAAGAAGTGCTTCACCTGGCAGCCGTCGAGCGGGGCCTTAACCTCTGGCAGGTGGATATACGCGGAATAGTTACTCGGCTGCAGACCCACCCCTTAATTGACCAAGTATTTGTGGCACGCCGCTGGCCCTATACCTTGGTTATTACCGTTAGGGAGCGAGAGGCCATGGCCCTCCTGCCGGCGGATGAGGGCTTTTTGGTAATAGATGGCGAGGGTTATATTATGGAACGCGTAAGCAATATAAGCCAGCTTGAACTGCCCTTAATTTCCGGGATTAAGCTAGACCGTAATACAGGGCCGGGAAGCCAGTTAACTGGTGCCGGCCTGGAGTCCGCCTTAGCTGTGTTAAACCAGCTCCCTCTTGATGCGCGGCAGCAGATTGAAGAAATTGAAGCCCGTGAACCTGATAATCTATTGCTTTATTTACCGGGAAGGATTAAAGTTAAGTTTGGCGACAGTAACGATGCGCAGGGAAAATGGAAACGCCTGCAGGAGGCTTTACAAGGAATAAGTAAAATAGGGGGGCTAGAATATATTGACGTGAGTTTTACCGGACCTCCAGCCATAAAATTCCGGCAGGAAAGGTGATTATTATATGTGGTTTCCCCTTGTGGGCCTGTTTTTAGGGATAGCTTTAGGGTTGCTGCTTCCGGTGAAGATTCCGGTAGCTTATGCCAAGTATATGTCTGTGGCCGTCTTAGCGGCATTGGATTCGGTTTTTGGGGGCTTAAGGGCTACTCTGGAGGACAATTTTGACCATATAATCTTTCTTTCGGGTTTTTTCGCTAACACTTTGCTGGCCGGCTTTTTAGCCTATATCGGCGACCAGCTAGGGGTGGAGCTCTACTTGGCCGCAGTTTTTGTTTTTGGTGCCCGCTTGTTTCAAAACTTAGGCATAATTCGCCGTCACCTGTTAAAGCGGTAGTATAATTTAGCGAGGAATATAATCTTTTAGCGCTTAAAAAGGAAAGGTTAAAGTTATGTGGAATTTTTCTTGGTAGTGTGGTGGGAGAGAAGGCTATGCTTTCCGGAGGTGCCGGACTTGCCTAAGGGTGAAATAGTAGTCGGGTTAGATATAGGTACTACCAAAGTGGTGGTTACGGTAGCCGAGGTAGAGACAGCGGGTAACCTCAATATTATTGGACTCGGTGAGGTTCCTTCAGGCGGTCTCCGGAAAGGCATTATTGTGGATATTGAGCATACGGCCCAAGCCATTGCTCGCGCCATAGCTATGGCTGAAAGGATGAGCGGCTACCGGATTCGCTCGGCCTTTGTAGGAATTACAGGGTCTCATATAGAATCCATTAATAACCGAGGGGTAGTGGCAGTAGCGGGAGAAAACAGGGAAATAGACATTGAGGATGTGAAAAGGGTTATAGAAGCTGCCCGGGTGATCCCCCTGCCGGCTGAACGCCAGATTATTCATATTTTGCCCCGGCAGTACATTGTGGATGGTTATGACGGGATAATCGATCCGGTAGGCATGACCGGCTCGCGTTTGGAAGTGGAAACTCTGATTATTACGGCTGCTGGGGCTGCGGTGCAAAATCTTATTAAAAGTGTACAACGGGCCGGGGTGGAAGTGGAGCAGCTGGTTTTAAATCCTTTGGCCTCAGCCGAAGCAGTCCTCCATCAAGCTGAAAAGGAGCTGGGCGCTGTAGTGGTGGACCTGGGCGGGGGTACTACAGAAATAGCTCTGGTAGCCCAAGGAGGCCTGTGGTTTGCTTCAGTTTTGCCGGTAGGTGGTGATCATATTACCAGCGACATAGCGGTGGGTTTACGTACTCCGATCAGCCAGGCAGAGAAATTAAAGAAAGAATGGGGAGCAGTTCCTGTCAACTTCGTGCCGGATAATGAGCTATTGCCTGTGCCCAATGTGGGCGGCTATGGTGAGCATACTGTTTCTAAAAAGATGCTGGCCAGCATAATCCAGCCCCGGGTAGAGGAAATTTTGAGTTTGGTACGCCAGCAGATTGGACGAGCCGATTTTAAGGGATTGCTCCCCGGAGGTGTGGTACTTACAGGAGGAGGAGCTTTACTTCCCGGGATAGCTGAGCTGGCAGGAGAAATATTGCAGTTGCCGATAAGAATCGGTGTACCGGCTCGCCTGGGAGGTCTCGCCGATATGGTGGCAACTCCCGCTTACGCTACCAGTGTAGGTCTGGTCATTTATGGAGCCAAGAATCAGGTTAGGGCCCAGGCAGCGGCCAGCCGTGAGCCCTTTTGGAACAATCTCTGGTCTCATTTTAAGGTATGGCTGCGAGAATTATTTCAGTAAGTATAAAAGGGAGGAATAATGAGTGCTGGAATTTGAAGATAGCGATCTCAATCATCAGTTCGCGGTTATTAAGGTAGTGGGCGTGGGAGGGGGAGGCAATAATGCTGTTAACCGGATGATAGCCGCCGGTTTAAAGGGTGTAGAATTTATCAGTGTGAATACCGACGCCCAGGCCCTGCGCCTTTGCCAGGCTGAACAGAAAATCCAAATAGGTGCTAAACTTACTAAAGGCTTAGGAGCAGGGGCCAATCCAGAGATCGGTAAAAAGGCAGCAGAAGAAAGCCGGGAAGAGCTGGCCCAGCGCTTGCAAGGCGCGGACATGGTTTTTATTACTGCCGGTATGGGCGGAGGTACCGGAACCGGGGCGGCACCGGTGGTGGCCCAAATAGCCAAGGAAGTAGGAGCCCTTACAGTGGGAGTAGTTACCCGTCCTTTTACCTTTGAAGGGCGTAAAAGGGCTCTGCAGGCTGAAAGTGGTATTGCTGAGCTGCGTACCAAAGTTGATACTTTAATAGTAATTCCCAATGATCGTTTGCTTCAAGTAGCTGATAAGCAAACTACTATAACCGAGGCTTTTCGTATCGCGGATGATGTGCTGCGCCAGGGAGTACAGGGTATCTCGGATCTCATTACTGTTCCCGGCTTAATAAACCTTGACTTTGCCGACGTAAAAACTATTATGACGGATGCTGGTTCGGCCTTAATGGGTATCGGCCGGGCTACTGGGGAGAAGCGGGCAGTGGAAGCAGCTAAGATGGCCATCTCCAGCCCTCTGCTGGAGACATCCATTGAAGGAGCCCGGGGTGTGCTCCTGAACATTACCGGAGGACCTAATTTGGGCCTCTTCGAGGTCAACGAAGCGGCAGAGATCATTGCTGCGGCGGCGGACCCCGATGCTAACATTATCTTTGGTGCGGTTATCGATGAAAACCTTAAGGATGAAATTCGGGTGACGGTTATCGCTACGGGCTTTGAAGGCCAGAGAAGAGATACTGCTGCTAAGCAGGTGGCAGCTACGAGGGAAATGGATATCAAGAACTTCAACCTGGATGATTTAGATATACCGGCTTTCCTAAGAAGGCGCTAGAAAAAAGGAGGCTGTTTCTCCAAGCAGCCTTTTATTTTTGTCTAATTTTGGTCGGCAGTACCTGACATTTTTTTCTGGGGAAGTCTTATATAATGTTTAATGGTAAGCAGGTCTTAAAATGGTATTCCGCTCATATCATGGTAATAATTAGTGCCGCTGCCGGAGTGATAGAGCGTGGCCGGGACACATGTTATTTACTTGGATATGGTTTTGCTTATCAATTTGGTTATGGATTACATAATCCTCTGGGCCACGGCTAGGCTAGCCCAGATTGCTGTCAATGGCTGGCGCTTGCTGGCCGGAGCGGCCTTGGGGGCCGGATATTCTTTAATCCTTTTTTTCCCAGCCAATAAACCCTGGCTTTGGCTAGCGGCTAAAGTGCTGTTTTCAGTGCTCATGATATTGTTAACTTTTTACCCTGTCGCCTGGCCTAAGCTCTTCCAGGCGGTGGGTTATTTTTACCTTGTTTCCTTTGTTATGGGAGGAGCGGTGCTGGGCGCTCTTTATTTGGCCGATAGTTTCACTGTAGCCCCTACCCTGGCTGGTGGTGGGATATTGATCCGCAATTTGCCCTACAGCTGGCTGGTTATGGCTGTAGGAGCCGCTTTTTTTCTGGTTTACTGGGGTAGCCTTTTCATTAAGAGAAATTTTTGGCAGAGCCTTTTGCGGGTGCCTGTAGTAATTGGTTTTAACGGGAGAAGTCTGGCATTGAAGGCTTTGGTAGATACTGGCAACAATTTGCGCGATCCCTTTACCGGGCGGCCGGTTATCGTAGCTGAATATAATGCTCTACGCCCCCTTTTACCCCCGGAACTCCAGTTAAAATTGCCGGTGCAAAAGGAACCGGAGTGGGAAAAGATAGTTACTTCCTTGGCGGGAACGCCCTGGGCAGCCCGGGTGCGAATAATTCCCTTTCACTCTCTGGGTCATGGTCCCGGATTACTCCTGGGTTTTAAGCCTGATGAAGTTGTTATTCTGTGGGAGGAACGTTTCATTAAAGTTACGGAGGTAGTGGTAGGCCTTTGCTGGCAACGCCTTACACCAGAAGGTAATTACCGGGCCCTGTTGCACCCGGATCTTTTGCAAGTTTAAAGTTCAGGGTCAAAAGGGGGGATTGTTGTGTGGGAGCAAAAATGGCAACAACTGAAATTAAAATTTAGAGTGGCTGTAGGGCGATTGGTAGCCAGTTTACAGTGGTTAGGAGAAATCTTTTATGTCAGCAGCAGTGAAGCTTTGCCTCCGCCTCTTTCCAGTGATGAAGAAAACCACTTGCTCACCCGCCTGGAAGATGGCGACAGCGGCGTTAAGACGACATTAATTGAGCGCAATCTCCGTCTAGTAGTCTATATTGCCCGGAAGTTTGAAAATACGGGAGTAGGTATTGAAGATTTGGTTTCCATTGGCACCATCGGCCTTATTAAAGCGGTTAATACTTTTGATCCCAAGAAACGCATTAAGCTGGCTACCTATGCTTCTCGTTGCATTGAAAATGAAATTTTAATGCACCTGCGGCGCAATAATAAAACCCGCGCGGAGGTTTCCTTTGATGAGCCTTTAAACATAGATTGGGACGGTAACGAATTGCTCTTATCCGATGTTTTAGGGACGGACAACGATATAATATATAAGTCCATTGAGGAAGAGATAGACCGCAAGTTATTGCAAGCAGCCATGCGCAAATTAACCCCCCGGGAACGTAAAATAATGGAATTTCGCTTTGGACTGATTGATGGAGTGGAAAAAACCCAAAAAGAAGTAGCCGATATCCTGGGCATCTCACAATCTTATATTTCGCGGCTGGAAAAAAGGATAATCAAGCGTTTAAGAAAAGAAATAGCCCGCATGGAATAATGCGGGTTTTTTATTTTCGTATAAAAGTTGCAAGGGGTGGTAATAATTTAAGTGCTGACTAAATAGTGGGGATAGGAGGTTTTGCACCCATGACGCTAAACAAAGTAGAAATTTGCGGGGTAAATACCTCCAAGCTTCCCCTGCTTACTAATGAGGAGATGCGCGAACTCTTTAAAAAGATGCAGGCTGGGGATGGTACCGCTAGAGAAAAGCTCATTCAAGGGAATTTACGGCTGGTCCTCAGCGTTATCCAGCGTTTTACTAATCGCGGAGAATTCGTGGATGATCTTTTTCAGGTCGGCTGTATTGGCCTGATGAAGGCTATTGATAATTTTGACCTCAGTCAGAATGTTAAGTTTTCTACTTATGCTGTTCCCATGATCATTGGCGAAATCCGGCGTTACCTTCGGGATAATAATCCTATCCGGGTCAGCCGGTCTTTGCGGGATGTGGCATATCGTGCCCTGCAGGTCAGGGATGTGCTGGTGAGCAGGTACGGCCGGGAACCCTCGGTGACGGAGATTGCCCAGGAGCTGAACATGCCCCACGAAGAAGTCATTTTCGCGCTGGATGCCATTCAGGAACCGGTTTCCCTTTTTGAACCTATTTACCATGATGGGGGCGACCCAATTTATGTAATGGATCAAATAGGAGATGAAAAAAACCAGGATGGAAACTGGTTAGAAAGCATCGCGGTGCGAGAAGCTTTAAGCAAACTCAATGAAAGGGAAAGGTTGATTCTTTCTTTGCGTTTTTTCGAAGGGAAAACCCAGATGGAAGTAGCTGAAGAAATTGGGATTTCCCAAGCTCAGGTTTCTCGCTTAGAAAAAGCAGCTTTAAATCATATGCGAAAATATATTTAGGGGGAGGAAACCATGTTTTCTCATCGCCCCGGGCGGGCTATTAAAATTATGTTATTAACAATAACAATTTTAACCGGCGGGATGGCCTTAAAGAATGCTCTTATCCCTGAGGCCCTACCGGCCTATAATCCCCATAATCTTATTCGGCTACATGTAATTGCCAACAGCGATACTGCCGAGGACCAGGATTTAAAGCGTGAGGTTCGCGACGTTGTACTGGCGGAAGCCAGAGAAAAACTTAAAAGAGCTCAAAATGTAGACGAGGCTCGCCGCTGGCTGGCAGACAATCTTGCTACCTTAACTGCAGTGGCTGAGAAGAGGCTGGAAAGGCAAGGGAATCCTTACCCGGTTAAAGCACAGTGGGGCGACTTTGCTTTTCCCACCCGCGCTTACGGTTCACTGGTGCTCCCCGCCGGACAGTACGAAGCTGTGCGGTTGATTATTGGAGAAGGCAAAGGGGAAAACTGGTGGTGTGTCCTTTTCCCACCTTTATGCCTGGTAGATGTAGCTGACAGCGGTGCGGCTCAAGAAGTTATGACCAGGCCGGGGGGACCACCTCAATTGGAACATCAGTTAGAACTGCGTTTCAAGATTTTGGAGGTTTTAAAGGCTTCTAGCCAGCGCCTGGCTTCCCTGTGGTCAGGTACTGAATTCTAGCAGTAAAAGTTTACTCCCCCGCTGTTCCCGCATATAATGATGTTAAGTTAAAGGTTTTATCATTATGTTGGGGGTGGCGGGGGTGATCAGGGTATCCGAACTCCGCCTGAGGGATGTAATCAATGTGGTCGATGGTCGCCGGCTAGGGCTTATTAAAGATGTGGAGCTAGATGTGGAACAAGGCCGGATTAAGGCTTTAATCTTACCAGGTCAGACGGGGAAGTTTTTATTTTTCTTCGGACATAATGAAGATGTTATAATCCCCTGGGAAAAGGTTGTTAAAGTCGGAGTGGACGTTATTTTGGTAGAAAACCCCAATTTTGTTTCCCCGCAACACCTTAAGAAATCTTAAAGGCCGGACTGGAATCCCGGCCTTTTATATTTTAGATTATTAAACAGGTGTTATATAATAACACCTAGAGGTGATCTTCCCTGAGCGTGTTGGAATTAGTAGAAGGAACAGTCCCTTATTTTCACCTCCCTTTCCTGGAAGAGAAGGCTCCTGTTAAGGCTGTTTTCAGCACGCGTCAAGGAGGAATAAGCCAGGGTGCCTTTGGAACCTTAAACTTGGGTTTTCATGTAGGCGACGATCCCGGCCGCGTCTTAAATAACCGGCGCCTTTTGGCCTCGGCTGCAGGGTTATCCCTGGAAACTTGGGTGGTGGGCGAACAGGTCCACGGAGCCAAGGTGGCTGTTGTGGGAAAAGAAGAGAAAGGCAGGGGGGCGGATAGCCTCGATACGGCCATAAAAGGAGTAGACGGCCTGGCAACTTCTGAGCCCGGTATTACGCTGGTGGCCTTTTTTGCCGACTGCGTACCTATTTACCTGGTGGATCCTGTCCGGCGCGCAATAGCTTTAGCCCATGCAGGATGGAGGGGGACACTCTTCGGGATAGCCACCCAGGCCGTGACCACTTTGCTTGAGGCTTTTAACTGTAAGCCTTTAGACTTATGGGCGGTTATCGGACCCGCTATTGGGCCATGCTGCTATAAAGTTGATGAACAGATGGCCGAAAATTTTAAGAAGGAACTGCCCTGGGCGGAACAAGTGTTAAAGGCTGGCGGAAATGACAGCTGGTATCTGGACCTCTGGGAAGCTAACCGTTTGGAGCTCTTAGACTACGGCCTATCCCCTCAGAAAATAGCTGTAGCTCGTACTTGCACCTTCTGCCATCCGGAGTTGTTTTTCTCGCACCGTCGGGACGGTGGCCACACCGGCCGGTTAGCTGCTCTGCTGAGTTGCAAGGAGGATTAAACCCGGTGGAGTTACCTAATCTGGGCAATCCTAAGTTAAAAACTAAATCAAAAAAGGGGGGTCTCTTTAAAGGACTGCTTTTTTGGGCTTTTACAGGTCTACTTTTTTATCATGGAGGTGCCTGGCTTTTCCGGGCGATTGCCTGGCATGCCTTGGAAATAGAAAAAGCGACCAGCGGTGTACTGGAAAAAACCATCCCTTTGCAAGTAGTTGTTATCCGGGAAGAGACTTCCCTGGCCGCCCCGGTAGATGGCACTTTAATAAGGGTGGTTCAGGAAGGGGAAAGGGTAGCTGCAGGCGGAACCATTGCCCAATTAAAGGTGGCAGGGGTGGCGGTCGGGGATTCAGGTGTGAGAGATATTGCGGCACCTTTTGCCGGTCAGGTCTGTTATCATCCCGATGGCCTGGAGAAGGTTTTGCAGCCCGCCTTTATAGAACAGATAGACCCTAAAGAGGTCTTTCCCCTGGCCCAACGGGCGCGAACTGTGGAAGGAGGAGCAATAGTAAAGGCCGGAGTACCGGTAATCCGCTTGGTAAATAATTTGCATCCTCTATTCTTATATACGCGGGTGGAGGAAATTCCGGCTACCTGGCAGGAAAAAAAACAGGTCATCTTACGCTGGCCAGGCCAGGAGGACAAGATGACAGCCAGAATAGTTCGTTCTTATCCCCTGGACGGCCAGTTGGTTATGGTGTTAAAGCTGGATAAATGGAGTAGCCAGTGGTTACATACGCGGCTGGCCAGTATGGAGGCCATAGGTGATAGGTATGAGGGCATTGTCCTGCCTCGAGCGGCGCTGGTCGCTTTAGAGGATGGTTCCTTTGGTGTATATTACCTGGCCGAAAAGCAAGTTAAATTTCAGCAGGTGAAAGTAGTGGGTATCGTGGGAGGAAGAACTGTTGTTCAAGGTCTAAGGGAAGGAACAGAAGTGGTAGTTAATCCTTATTGGGGACGTGTATTGGGCGGGAAAGTTGAGCAAAAGCGGCAGGATTCGCGTTAAAGATGTAGAAGGAATTTAGGGAAAGGAGTGAACCTGTGACCGATCTCAAGAAAAATCTTGAACAGGTCCAGGAAAGGATAGCCCGCGCTGCACTTCATTCCGGCCGGAAACCGGAAGATATTACCCTTATCGCTGTTACTAAAAATGTCCCTGTGGAAAAGATAAGAGAAGCAATAGCTTTGGGAATTAAAGAGCTGGGAGAAAACCGTGTCCAGGAATTGCTAAAAAAGCAGCCTTTTATAAGTGAGAAAGTTAACTGGCATCTAATAGGACACCTCCAGCGTAATAAGGTTAAGTACGTGTGGGACCGGGTCAAGCTCATCCATTCCCTGGATAGCCTGGCTCTAGCCCAGGAACTGGAAAAGAGAGCTAGCACAGCTGGAGAAAAGGTAAATGTTTTAGTGGAGGTTAACGTGGCGGGAGAGAGCAGTAAGTTTGGCTTGTCCGTGGAAGCTGTTCCTGCTTTTATGAAGGAGTTGGTAGGCTTCAGCAATCTTAGGGTGCAGGGGCTTATGACGGTAGCCCCCCTGGTGGATGATCCGGAGGAAGTACGGCCCGTTTTTCGCCGCCTGAAGGAGCTGGCGCGGGAAATAGAGGCTTTGGGTTTACCGCAAATAGAAATGCGGTATTTATCCATGGGAATGAGCAATGACTTTGAGGTAGCCATCGAAGAAGGGGCCAATATGATACGACTTGGCACTGCTATTTTTGGTCCCCGGGATTAACAGGAGGGGTTTTATGGCCAAATTTTGGGAAGTTCTGCTTAATTGGCTGGGTTACGGCCCGGAAGAGGAGGAAAAAAGCCCGCCTGAGGTGCCAGTTATGTCGCTGCCCAAGCAGGCCAAGCTGGTGGGTCTGCCTACTGCGAGGGGAGCCATGCGCCTGATGGTTGTCCACCCCCAGTCTTATGAACAAGGGGCTGTCCTGGCGGAAAATCTGAAAAATTACCGGCCGGTAATAGTAAATCTGGAAAAAATGCCGGCGGAAGAAGCCAGGAGGTTACTGGATTTCTTAAGCGGTGCGGTCTTTGCTCTGGGCGGACAAGTGAGCAGGGTAAGCAATGGTATTTTTGTGTTTACACCCAGCAATATAGATTTGAGCGGTGATCTGGACTTTAAGTCTACAGGCAGCGGGCTGAGCCTGCTAGATATTCATTCTACTACAGGAAGAAGGTAGATGATGGAGCGGAATATAGGTTTTATCGGGGCCGGGGCCATGGGCGGAGCCCTCATCGAGGGGTTAATCACTTCAGGGTTAGTGGTCCCAGGTAAAATTATAGCCTATGATATACGACAGGAGCGGCTAGACGAGCTACATAAGAAATACGGTTTGAAAATAGCTGATAGTGGTGTTCAAGTGCTAGTAGAAGCGGACACAATAGTGTTGGCGATAAAGCCCCAGGTGCTGGCCGAGGCCCTAAAGGATCTCCGTTTCGGCCGATCCCATCTGGTAATTTCTGTAGCTGCCGGCATTACCCTGAAGCAACTGGAAAGGTGGATAGGGCCGGACATAGCCATCGTAAGGGCAGTGCCCAACACTCCTGCTCTAGTGGGTGAAGGTATCACGGTGCTAGCCGGCAACCGCCGAGTAACCCCGGAGCAGATAAAAGTGGCTTTAGCTATTTTTGGTTCTGTAGGCCAGGCCTTAGTCTTGCCAGAAGAACAGCTCAACGCTGTTACGGGCTTAAGCGGGAGCGGACCGGCCTACGGCTATCTTTTTATCGAAGCTATGGCCGATGGTGGCGTACGGTGCGGGCTACCTCGGGAAGTGGCCTTAAAGTTGGCCGCTCAGACCCTTTTGGGAGCGGCCAGGATGGTGCTGGTTACTGGGGAACATCCTGCTGTGCTAAAAACCCAGGTAACCTCGCCAGGGGGTACTACCATCGCCGGGCTGGAAGTTTTGGAGAGCAGGGCCGTTAGGGGAGCCCTGATGGAGGCGGTAAGGGTTGGCAGTGAACGAGCAAAGGTTCTAAGCGAGGAGCAGGCGCTATGATATTATTAATTACCTTAGTAAGAACGGCTTTTGAAGTTTTTCAATGGTTAATTATAGCGCGGGTTATTCTGTCCTTTATACCTCATAATTCTTACCATCCTGTATTCCGGTTTATTTACGAAAGCACAGAGCCGGTACTGGCCTTCTTCCGCCGCCTTTTACCGCGAACTTCTCTACCGCTGGATTTTTCGCCCCTAGCGGCCATTTTAGCTTTGCAGTTAATAGAGCACCTGGTGATCAGTTTTCTAATAAGAATCAGTTAATAGGCCTTTTAGGTTAAGGGAGTTGAGGGCTATGGTGCTAACCCCCCTGGACATCAACAAAAAGGAATTTCGCCGGGCCTTTCGCGGCTATTCCTGTGAAGAAGTAGACGAATTCCTGGAACAGTTATTACGGGACTACAGCCAAGTTTTCCGGGAAAACCAGGAGCTCAGGGAAAAGATCTTGTATCTTGAGGAAGAGGTGCAAAGATTTAACAGACTGGAAAATACCTTGAAAGAAACCTTAGTTATGGCTCAAAAGGCAGCAGAAGAGACCAAAGAGAATGCCAGGAGGGAGGCCGAGGCTCTTTTACAAGAGGCCGAGGCTAAAGTGCAGAGTATGCTAGCTCAAGCGCAAAATAAAGTAGCAGAAGCAGAACGTTACCAGGCTGTGCTGGAAGCCAGGGTGCGGAGCTTTAAAGCCCGCTGGCGCTCTTTTCTTCTGTCTCAGCTGGAGCTGCTGGAAGCTGAAGCGGAGACTGCGGCTACAGAATTAGAGCCGGCACATGGGGCTCCAAAGGAAATAACCGAAGATAAATTTGACGGTAATACACTTTCAGACGTATACTAAACAAAGATATAGTTTAGGAGTGACGGCAACCCGTGGATTACAGCAAAACCCTGAATTTGCCCAAAACAGATTTTCCTATGCGAGCCAATCTGCCTCAACGTGAGCCTGAGATCCTTAAATTTTGGGAGCAAAACCGCCTTTACGAGGCAGTACAAAAGGCCAACCGTGGCAAACCCAAGTTTATCCTCCATGATGGGCCGCCTTACGCTAACGGGGATATCCACCTGGGACATACTCTAAATAAGATCCTTAAGGATATCATTGTCAAATATCGCTCCATGTCGGGTTATGATGCTCCCTATGTCCCGGGATGGGATACCCATGGATTGCCTATCGAGCAACAGGCCATTAAAAGTTTGGGTTTAAACCGCCACCAGGTGGATGTCCTGGAATTCCGGCGGCACTGCAAGGAGTATGCCCTTAAATATGTCGATATTCAGCGGGAGCAATTTAAACGCCTTGGTGTGCGCGGAGACTGGGAGCATCCTTATCTTACCCTGGACCCGGAATATGAAGCCGTGGAAATTGGCGTCTTCGGGGAGATGGCCAAGAAGGGATACATCTATAAGGGCCGCAAGCCGGTGTACTGGTGTACGGATTGCGAAACGGCTTTGGCTGAGGCGGAGGTTGAGTACGAAGAAAAGCGTTCGCCCTCCATCTATGTGAAGTTTCCTGTTATAGACGCCCAAGGCTTATTCGAGACAGAAAATAGCTACGTTGTCATCTGGACAACCACACCCTGGACTTTGCCCGCTAATGTGGCCATCGCCCTGCACCCGAAAGAGCATTACGTGTTAGTACAAGTGCATGCCGAAAAAATACTTTTGGCCGAAGAACTGTTAAATGAGGTCTTGGAACTGTTAAATGTGGAGGACTACCAAATAATAGCCCGTTTCCAGGGTGCCGATCTGGAAGGCATTATATGCCGTAACCCGCTCATGAATCGACCATCCCTGGTAGTACTCGGGGAACACGTCACCATGGAACAGGGTACCGGTTGTGTTCATACGGCTCCAGGCCACGGCCTGGAAGACTTTGAAATAGGCCAGCGCTATGGTCTTCCGGTGCTTTCCCCTGTAGATGATCAGGGCCGCTTCACAGTGGAGGCCGGTCAATTTGAGGGGCTCTTTGTGGAGGATGCCAACAAAGAAATAATTGAGGAACTCGATAAGAGGGGTGTATTGCTGCATTTTAGCTTTATCAACCACCAGTATCCTCACTGCTGGCGGTGCAAGCATCCCCTCATTTTCCGGGCTACCGAGCAGTGGTTCGCCTCCATCGATGGTTTTCGCCAGGAGGCATTAGCCGCCATTCGCCAGGTAAAGTGGATACCGGCCTGGGGAGAAGAACGCATCTATAATATGGTCGCCGAACGCAGCGACTGGTGTATATCCCGGCAGCGAACCTGGGGTGTACCCATTCCTATTTTTTACTGTAATGAGTGCGGCAAAGAGATCGTCAATGATGTCACCATCAAGCATGTTCAAGAACTGTTCCGGCAGTACGGTTCAGATGTGTGGTTTGCCCGGGAGGCTGCAGAGCTTGTTCCTCCGGGACTGACCTGCCCGGAATGCGGCAGCCACGATTTCCGGAAAGAAACAGATATCATGGATGTATGGTTTGACTCCGGGTCCAGCCATGCGGCTGTCTTAGAAACCAGGCCGGAGCTCTCCTGGCCAGCGGATCTGTACCTGGAGGGGAGCGATCAGCACCGGGGCTGGTTTAACTCTTCTCTCTGCACAGCAGTAGCTACCCGGGGCCAGGCTCCGTATCGCGCTGTTTTAACCCATGGTTTCCTGGTGGACGAGGAAGGCCGGAAAATGTCCAAGTCCTTGGGTAACGGTATTGACCCCGCTGATGTGATAAAGGATATGGGAGCGGATATCCTGCGCCTGTGGGTAGCTTCGGCCGACTACCGTCGGGACGTGGCCGCCTCTAATAATATTTTCCGGCAGATAGCGGATGCCTACCGGAAAATCCGCAATACTTTCCGCTTCCTTTTAGGGAACCTTTATGACTTTGATCCGGTTAAACACCGTGTTCCCTACCGGGAGATGCTGGAGATAGATCGCTGGGCCCTGGCCAAATTACAGCGTCTGGTAGAAAAAGTAACCCGGGCCTATGAGGATTATGAGTTTCACGTAGTCTATCACGCCGTGCATAACTTCTGCGTGGTTGACTTGAGCGCCACTTACCTGGATATCCTCAAAGATCGGCTTTATACCTGGCCGGCGGGGTCTCATGGCCGCCGCTCGGCCCAGACGGCTCTTTATGAAATTCTGGGAACCCTGGTCCGCCTGCTAACTCCCATACTGGCCTTTACTACCGAAGAAGTTTGGCAACACCTGCCGGCTCCAGATAAGCCTTGGAGTGTGCAGCTTACGGCCTGGCCGGAGGTACAAAGGGAATATTTAGACGAGGACCTGGAGGCCAGGTGGGATAAGTTACTCGAGATTCGGGAGGAAGTAAACCGGGCACTGGAACAAGCCCGGCGGGAACAGGGCCTAGGTAATTCTTTAAATGCCCTTGTGCACCTTTATCCTGAGGAAGAGCTTTATGCTTTCTTGCAACCCTTGGAGGGAGAACTGGCCACTATCTTTATAGTCTCCCAGGTCATGGTGCACTCTCCGGCTGAAACTGTACCGGAAAAAGCCCAAGCCGGCGTGGATGTGCCACAGTTAAGAATCCTGGTAGTATCCGCGCCGGGAGAAAAATGCGAACGCTGCTGGAAGGTCAGTGAAACAGTAGGTAAGGACGCAGACCACCCCGGCCTTTGTCACCAGTGTGTATCGGCCTTAAGGGAGATTCAGACGCCATAGACAGTGGATGGGGCAGAGTTTTACCCAGGACGCGGGACAAAGGAGGTCTTGGTCGGGTGTTTGGGGAAGTGTTACCACTGGCAGTACCGGTAGGGGTTTCGAACCGCCATATTCACCTGAGCCAGGCGGATCTGGAGGTGCTTTTTGGTCCTGGGTATAAACTCAAACCTTACCGGGAGCTCCGCCAGCCGGGGGAGTATGCGGCAGAAGAAGTTGTAACCATAGTAGGGCCGCGGGGAGTAATTGAGGGTTTAAGAGTGCTGGGTCCACCGCGAGAATATACTCAGGTAGAGGTGGCTTTAACCGATAGCTATCGCCTCGGGCTAAGACCTCCAGTAAGGGAGTCTGGAGATCTCGAGGGCACGCCGGGAATAGCCGTTGTCGGTCCACGGGGTGCCCTCACCCTGCCCAGGGGAGTAATTCTGGCTGCGCGGCATATACATATGGATACTGAAAGTGCTCATAAATTCGACTTGAGGGAGGGACAGCGGGTCCAAGTATTGGTAAGCGGAGAGAGACGATTAATTTTTGACAACGTCATTATCCGCACCAAACCACATTCTTGCCTGGAATTGCACCTGGATACAGATGAAGCCAATGCCGCTTTGCTCAAAAATGGCGACATTGTTCAAATCCTGCGACCTTGAGCAGGATTTTTTTATGGATTTAAACGAGGAGGTTTTAAGATACAGGCTTAAGGGTAATATATCTTAAGGAACAGGGGAGAGATGATTTGGTTGAGACCAGCCGGGATGCCAATTTGTTAGCCGAAAAACTTCAGGAGCTAATCCTAGCCGTAGAAAAGGCTAATGTAGCTGAATGGGTAGAACTTTATCGCCGGCCAGGGCGTTTGCTTTACCTAAACTTTATTGCCGGCGTGGCTAGGGGGTTGGGTATTGCCGTAGGGGTGACTATATTGGGTACCCTGGTCATTTATATAGTACGCGAGTTGGCCCTCCAAAACCTTCCTGTGATCGGTAAACTGATCGCTGAAATCGTACGTATGGTGCAGAAGGAAATTTATTAAAACAGCAGCAGGTGATTCTTAAGTGGATAAAGAAAAGCTAGAGTATTTTCGCCGGAAGTTGCTGGCCCTGCGGGCAGCCTATGAGGAACAGTTGCGGTCTTTTCGCTACGGAGGTCTAAACGAATCCCTCCAGGATTCTATCCAGGAACTTTCCAGTTATGATAACCATCCGGGAGACCTGGGTAGCGAACTCTTTGAGCGGAGCAAAGACCTTGCTTTGAGAGACAACGCCACCCTTCAGCTCCAAAAAATTGAAGATGCCCTGGATAGTATGCGGGAGGGAACCTATGGCCGTTGCCGGCGGTGCGGCCAAGACATCCCTTTGGAGCGGTTGGAAGCTGTCCCGGAAACTACCCTCTGCCTGGAATGCCGCCAAGCTATAGAGGGGAAAGGGGAGGGCCGCCGGCGGCCCATGGAAGAAGAGGTGATCCTTCCTCCCTTCGGTGGTCTTAAGCTGCATCGGGCAGTGAGCCAATGGGAAGATAGGCAAATTTATGATGGGGAAGATGCCTGGCAGGAACTGGCTAAAACAACGGAACACGCTTCAGAGGCCGGTATCGGTTCTTACTACGGGCCTCTGGATATGGATGAAGACCGCGGGTACGTAGAGCCGGTGGACGGTATCCCCTATTTCAAAGGGGCTGACGGCATGTTTTATAAGGATACCGGAGCTTATATCGATGATGAAAGCCCCCCGCGAGAACCTTTAGTGGGAGATGAGGGCTGGGATAAGGTAGAAGATTAATTATTTACCCTTCCGTACGGTAGTGATATTATAGATAACAGCACGAACCGAAAGGCGTGGTAATAAGGCGGGGAGCTGTCCCCGCCGGATAGTATGTGGTCGGGAGAGGAGTAAAATGTACAAAGCCTTGACCATTGCCGGGTCGGACTCGGGTGGAGGCGCCGGTATTCAAGCCGACCTTAAGACCTTTGCCGCCCTCAAAGTGTACGGGACCAGCGTTATCACTTCTGTTACAGCCCAGAACACCTGCGGGGTTCAGGGAACTTATGATTTACCGGCAGATTTTGTGGCCCGGCAATTGGATGCGGTCTTATCAGATATTGGGGCCCACGCTGTTAAGACGGGTATGCTGGCTAATGCCGCCATTGTTAAGACAGTTGCTACTAAACTTAAAGAATACGGCACAAGTAATCTGGTAGTTGATCCTGTAATGGTGGCTAAAAGCGGTCATTTGCTTTTAGCTGAAGACGCCTGCGAAGTTCTTAAAAAGGAACTTTTGCCTCTGGCCCTGGTGGTCACACCCAATATTGATGAAGCGGAGGCGCTAACGGGTTTAAGTATACAAAACGAAAAGGAAATGGTGGAGGCTGCCCGATGCCTGTATAGTTATGGCGCTTCCTTTGTAGTAATTAAAGGTGGACATTTGCCCGAAACAGAGGTGGTGGATATTCTTTTTGACGGCCAGACCGTCTACCGCTTTGCAGCCCCGCGGTTGAGCACCCCTAATACCCACGGGACGGGCTGTACCTTTGCCGCGGCTATAACTGCTTTCCTGGCCAGGGGGTTAGAGGTTCCTGCAGCAGTAGGTCAGGCCAAAGAATACTTGTGGCAGGCCATGGCTGCCGGCCGCCCTATTGGCAGTGGCTATGGCCCGGTGCACCATTTCGCCGCCTACTATTCCTGGGGGGATTAAAAATTGCCCTTTGTACTCTTAGCTATAGCCGTTTTTTGCGGCGACCAGATAAGCAAATTTTTAGTGCGCCAATTGTTGCAGCCTAACCAAAGTATTCCCGTAGTGACTAATATTTTTCACCTAACTTATATAAACAATCCGGGAGCAGCCTTCGGCATGCTGGCCTACCAGACTCCTTTTTTTGTGGCCATAAGTTTAATTGTTATCGGGGTAATCGTTATAGCTTACCGGCGATTGCGAAATAGTCAGCCTTACCTTAAGTTGGCTCTAGCTCTCCAGCTGGGTGGGGCTTTAGGAAACCTTGCGGATCGCTTGCGGTTCGGTTATGTAGTAGATTTTCTGGATTTTCGCATCTGGCCAGTGTTCAATCTGGCTGATGTGGCCATAGTAGTAGGGGTAGGTCTTCTCTGCTGGCAGTTATGCCGGAGGGATGAGAAAGGAGAAACCGAGTGACGGGCCGCTTTGCTTTCGTGGTTGACCATAAGGAAGCTGGAATCCGTCTCGATGTGTGGCTGACCCGGCACCTGCCAGGAGTTTCGCGCACCAGAATCCAGACCCTGATAGAACAAGGCCTTATACTCGTGGAAGGCAAGACGGCCAAGGCCAATTATAAGGTCCGCCCCGGTGATACCGTAACCGGAGAAATACCACCGCCCCGTCGCCTGGAAGCCAAACCTGAGCCCCTACCCCTGGATATTGTTTACGAAGATAAAGATATAATTGTGGTCAATAAACCTCAAGGAATGGTTGTTCATCCGGCACCGGGCAACGAAAGGGGCACCCTGGTAAATGCCCTCCTTTATCATTGTGGCGATCTTTCGGGAATTAATGGTATTTTACGGCCCGGTATAGTCCATCGCTTGGATAAGGATACTTCCGGGCTCCTGGTGGCTGCCAAGAATGATGATGCCCACCGTTCCCTGGTTGTTCAGATTAAGGCTCGTCAAGTGAAGCGATTGTATCTGGCTTTAGTACATGGAGAAGTTAAAGAATCTTCAGGCCGTATAGAGGCGCCTATTGGCCGTCATCCGGTTGATCGCCAGCGGATGGCTGTAACTCTAAAAAATTCGCGGCCGGCCGTTACTTATTATCGCGTTCTGGAGCGGTTTCCAGGGTTTACCCTCTTGCAAGTCCAACTGGAAACCGGGCGGACCCACCAAATTCGCGTACATATGGCTTATCTCGGCCATCCGGTGGTTGGGGACCCAAAATATGGGCCCCGCAAACAAGCTTTTGGGGTACCGGGGCAACTCTTGCATGCGGGACAACTGGGCTTCTTTCACCCTCGCACCAAGGATTACTTGGAATTCACTGCGCCACCGCCGGAAGCCTTTTGCCGGGTACTTGCCCTTTTACGGGGGGAGGGACAGCAGTGGCCGAGAAATGGGTAGCTGTGGCAGCTACTTCGCCCTTGGAAGCACCTTTTGTGAAAGATTTGTTGGAATCTGCCGGGATACCGGTGCGCTTGAGGGGCGAGGCTATTGGGAGACTATATGGATTAACCTTAGGCCCTCTGGGGCAAGTGGAGGTCCTGGTGCCGGAAGGGAAAATAGAATATGCCCGGGAAATCCTCGACGCAAAACCGGGGCCATATTTTACCAAATAATGACATAACATTTGCTTTTTCCCGAAGGAGATTTGGCCTTTAATGTCAAATAATTCCTGGAAAAATAATGACAAAATGCATCTTACAGGAAGAGGTGACATTAATGGCCAAAAAATCTAAAATTGCTCCTATGCCCAAGGTGACTAAGATTCAGGTTACAGGCCGGTTGGATTCTCTCACGGACCTGCTAAAATTGCGACTTTTTGAGTACTCCCCCCAATCAGTCAGTGAGCTGGTGGCTACAGCCCAGAAGGAGCTTCTGACTACACATTCCCCGGCTAAGATACAAAAAAACGTAAACCGCTGTTTGACGAAAAATCCTTGCTTTCGCAACGAGGGAAAAGGTTTTTGGTGTTTGCGCCTGGACGGGATAAAGGAAAATGATCAAGCCCATCGCCTGCTTCAAAGCAAGGGGGAAGCATTGCGGCTAAGCGATATTAATCGGGAACTCCGGGAAAGCGGTAAACCTGAGATTCCGGGAGAGCAAAAGCTGGTGCACGACGGGCGATTCTTAAGGCTGAAGGATGGAAGATGGGGGCTGATTCACTGGTCTTACCGGACTCCAGAAGAGGAAAAAGCCTCAGCGCCCTCATTGGCTGAAATACCAGCTTCAGAAATTATTCCCCTGGCACAATCCCCGACAACCAATGAGGTTAGGGGAGAAAAGGATTTTTGGGACACGCTCTTTCCCCTTAAACCTTCTGAAAACGAGGTGGCAGGTCATATAGCTTGGGAAGAAGTAGCAGCCGGAGCAGAGGCAGCCACCCTGGTCATAAATACTGGTAAAGAATTCAGTATTATTAACGGGGGCAAAGCAGCTTCCACCCAGGATAAGGTCGGCGAGAACAAGGAGTTAGCAGCTTTGCGCCAGGAGGTAGAAGACCTGCGCAAAGAGAATAAAAATCTCCTGGCGGATCTGGAAAAGCTCCACCAGCGCAAAGAAGAATTGCGACAGGAATTAACTCAGGTAGAAGAACAACTGGTCAATTTACGGGTGGAACGAGATGCCTTAAAGAAGAGGGTGAGCCACCTGGAAACAAGGCTTATGCAGCTCCAGGGCACCCTGAACAAGACAGTGGCCGATGCACAGGCGGAACAGGCTAGGCTAAAACAGCAGCTGCGCGAGCAGGAATATCGCCTGCAGACTACACTCATTGCTAACGAGGACCTGGAACGGGCAGTAGCTGAGCTGCAGAGGGAAAAGCAGGAATTAAAAAGATATCTTTCTTTGTGGCCGGTGCGCCTGGCCCTGAAACTAGCTGCTATCTTAGGGCTAACTTATTCCAGACACCGGCCTCGTCTGACCTTATAAATTGATGGTTATCCCAGAAAGCGCCGGCGCAAGAGGTAAATAGGCGGATAGAAGAAGAAGGCAATGAAGGCTGCTAGCCATACCACATGGACCCAGAGGTGCCCGCTTACCTGGCCCAGGGTTAAGGCCCGCAGGAGCTCTACCACGTGGAAAAGCGGGATGAACCATGCCAGCTGTCGGGCCGGGGAAGGGAGGGTATCCAGGGGAAAGAAAATACCTGAAAAGAGGAACATGGGAGTGATTATTAGGGTAAAGTAATAGCTAAAGGTGTCAATTTTGGGGACTAAGCCCGTCCAGATCATACTCAGCTCGGCAAAGGCCAGGCCACAGAGGACGAGAACTGCGGGTACAAGTAAAGCCCAAGCTGAGGGGACCAGGCCCAGGATAAAGATTACTAAAAGGATCACACTGCCGTAGAGAACGCCTTTAAAGGTCCCGAAAAGTATTTCTCCCACTACAACTTCATCCAGGCTGATGGGAGTAACCACCAGGGCATGGTAGATTTTCTGGTAGCGCATGCGGGTGAAGCTATCGTAGGTGCACTCGGAAGCTGTAGCCCACATAGCGGAAGAGGCGATAAGCCCGGGGGCCAGGAATTGGAGGTAGCTCATGCCCTGAATGGAGGAGATATAGCTGCCTAATCCTAAGCCCATGGCTCCTAAGTAGAGCAGGGGTTCTACAAAATTAAACATGATATTGGCCAGCCAGGTTTTGCGATATACTACGAAGTTGCGCCAGAATACTTTCCAAATTCGTTTGGACAACTCCAGATTCATTGGGTTAACCCCCTGCCGGCTAGTTTTAAAAAAACATCTTCCAGGGTGGCGGGACGGTAGATGCGATGACGAAAAGAGAACTGGTGCTTTTGGATTTTTTCCCATAGGGCCTGGCCCTCGTCTGTGTACAGGAATAAAGTTTCCCCTACGAGCTGGTATCCCTTTATCTGGCCGGCCAGGGAGGCCAGGATCTCTTCGAGCCGGTGATCATTGAAGGGGGCCAGCTCTATTACTTCCTCGCCAATGTGACTTAGCACCAGGTTTTCCGGTGTCCCTTCATCGAGGATCCGGCCATCATTCATTATTAAGACTCTGTCGCAAAGGTAAGCTGCTTCTTCCATATAATGGGAGGTTAAAAGCAGAGTTACGCCTTTTTCTTTGAGCTGGAGGAGCTTCTCCCATATCAGGCGCCGGGCCTCCGGGTCCAGGCCGGTAGTTGGCTCATCCATAATGAGAAGTTTGGGATGGTTTATGAGAGCTCGGGCTATGGCCAGCCGGCGCTTCATGCCCCCAGAGAGCTGTTCCACCGGGGTGTCCGCTTTATCTTCTAAATCTATAAACTCCATTAATTCTTCGGCCCTCTCCTCGGCCACCTTGCGGGGAAGGTCAAAATAACTGGCATAGAGGAGGAGGTTTTCTTTAACCGTAAGTTCGGGGTCCAGGTTATCTTCCTGGGGCACCACCCCCAGTTGAGCCTTAATAGTCCGGGGATGGGAACGCACATCTAGGCCAAAAACGTATAGTTTGCCGGCTGTGATAGGAGTAAAGCAATAAATCATCTTCACAGTGGTGGTTTTCCCGGCACCGTTAGGACCTAATAATCCCACGCATTCCTGGGCTCGGACAATAAAATCGATACCCTTCACGGCCATAAAGCCGTTGTAGGATTTGACCAATTCCCTGGCTGCTACAATTACGTCGGTCATTCGTATAAACTTTCCTCCAGAACTAAAAGGCCCCGCACAGCCGGGGCTAAAGTTGCCAACATTAATTATAGCTATTAGACCGGCTTATGGCAACTTGCAACTGAGTAGGAAGGTATGTTATGCTTCTTGGGGAGAGGGGGATATCTTGGTGATTGTTGTGGGAGTCCTTTTCAGCCCGTGGTCGTGGGCATTGATTTTGGGCATAGTTCTTCTGCTTTTTGGCCCTGGCAAATTGCCGGAGGTAGCCAGGGGCTTGGGCAAAGCTATCCGTGATTTTAAAGAGGAAATGACCTCAGGAGAGAAAAATAATAAAAACTGAATTGGAGCCAATTTGTGGCTGGGAGTCAAAAATGCTTGACAGGGGTCGCATCTTAGGATACACTACAACCAGTGCAAATCCTTTTAAGCTAGTCCGGCGAGGCTAGCAAGGGATAGGAATATGCGGGAATAGCACATGCTAAACCTACGCCGGAGGAGCGTAGGTTTTTTTATGCCGCTAAAGGGGTGTGAAAAGGATTGACACTGACTGTAAAGGCCCAAATCATGGACGCCGAAAAAATGCGCCGTGCCTTAGTCCGCATTGCCCACGAAATCTTAGAGCGGAATAAGGGCACGGAAAATCTGGTGCTGGTGGGCATCAGGCGGCGGGGAGTGCCGCTGGCGGAGAGGTTGCAGCGGATTATCGAAGAAATCGAAGGGGTTAAGGTGCCGCTGGGGGTTTTGGATATCACCCTGTATCGCGATGACCTCACTACTTTAAGCGTCCATCCCATTGTACACCGTACGGAAATACCCTTCAATATCACCGACAAGAAAGTAGTTCTAGTAGATGACGTGCTCTTTACCGGCAGGACGGTGCGGGCAGCGTTGGATGCCCTGATAGATCTGGGAAGACCGCAAAATATTCAGTTGGCCGTCCTGATCGACAGGGGCCACCGGGAGTTACCTATAAGAGCCGATTATGTAGGGAAAAACGTTCCTACTTCCCGCAAAGAGGAAATAGCCGTACAACTAGAGGAAATAGATGGCGTGGACCAAGTTTTAATTCGCGCCTTACCTCAAGATACCGCCGGTCCTTGAAATTAGTCCTGTGAGGCTAATAAGGACGGACGGCAAATTCCCTCCTTATTAGCCTTAACCGGGCAATAAGGAGTTTTTTATTATATACGGTTTTGACTTCGGAAATGGGGGATGAAGTGTGGCGCTTAAAAGTAAACATCTTTTGGGCTTAAAGGATTTAACGGCCGAGGAAATAGAGTTGATCCTGGAAACCGCCGCGCCCATGAAGGAGATAATTCAGCGGGATATCAAAAAGGTTCCCACTTTAAGGGGCAAGCTGGTGGTGACCCTTTTCTACGAGCCGAGCACCCGGACCCGCACTTCCTTCGAACTGGCGGCCAAGTACATGGGTGCGGATACGGTAAGCATTGCCACCGCCACCAGCAGCGTAGCCAAGGGCGAATCTTTAAGGGATACAGCAGAGACCCTAGCGGCCATGGGCGCCGATGCGGTCATTATTCGCCACAGCGCAGCCGGGAGCCCGGGCCTGCTTGCGCGCTACATCCAGGCTGCGGTGATCAATGGCGGGGACGGCATGCATGAGCACCCTACCCAGGCTCTGTTGGATATATTTACCATAAAAGAGAAGCTGGGGCGTGTTGAGGGTCTCAAGGTAGCCATCTTGGGGGATATTCTCCACAGCCGGGTGGCGCGCTCCAATATTTGGGGTCTGACCAAGCTGGGAGCCGAGGTGAGGGTAGTAGGACCGCCGACCTTGATCCCACCGGGAATCGAAAAATTAGGGGTAAAAGTTTTTTACCGCGTGGAAGAAGCCCTGCGAGGGGTGGATGTAATTAATGTATTGCGCATCCAGAGGGAAAGGCAAAAGAAAGGATTATTCCCTTCTTTAAGGGAGTATGCCCTGCTATATGAGCTCACCCCTGAACGTTTGAGCCTGGCCAAGCCGGGTGCCCTGGTTCTCCACCCCGGCCCTATGAACCGCGGTATAGAAATCGCCCCCGCAGTAGCCGACAGCCTGCAGGCGGCCATACTGGAACAAGTAACTAACGGTGTAGCTATCCGCATGGCTTTGCTATATCTGCTCATTGGAGGTGGCAATCAGTAATGAAGATCTTAATCCGCGGCGGCCGGGTAATCGATCCGGTCCAGAACTTGGATGGTATTTACGACCTTTTGGTGGCTGAGGGCAAAGTCGCCGCCCTGGAGAAAAATATTGAACCCGACGGGGATACCAAAGTTATCCATGCTCATGGCTGCATAGTAGCTCCCGGCTTTATAGATATGCATGTTCACCTGCGGGAGCCGGGATATGAGCAAAAGGAAACTATCGCTACGGGTACCCGGGCCGCGGCCGCCGGCGGGTTCACGGCTGTGGCCTGTATGCCCAATACTAACCCCGTGGCCGACAGCGGCGCGGTTATTACTTACATTAAAGAGAGGGCCCGGGCCGTAGGGGCGGTGCGCGTGTACCCCATCGGTGCCCTGTCTAAAGGTTCCCAGGGAGAAGAGCTGGCGGAAATCAAAGATCTGGTGGAAGCGGGAGCGGTAGCCCTTTCCGACGACGGCCGCCCGGTGATGAACGCGGAAGTTATGCGCCGGGCTCTGGAATATTCCAGGCTTTTTGATATACCGGTTATTTCCCACTGTGAGGACTTAAACCTGGTGGCCGGCGGAGTAATGCATGAGGGCCTCATGTCCACTATTCTGGGCTTAAGAGGTATCCCGGCGGCAGCCGAGGAGGTGATGGTAGCCAGGGATTTGATCCTGGCGGAACTGACGGGCGGCCGGCTGCACCTGGCCCACTTGAGCAGTGCAGGTTCTGTCCGGCTGGTTAAGGGGGCCAAGGAGAGGGGAATTAAAGTTACGGCGGAAGTGACTCCCCATCACCTCTGCCTCACCGATGAGGCAGTGCAGGAGTATGATACCAACACCAAGGTAAACCCGCCTCTACGGGATGAGGAGCACAGGTCAGCTCTGGTAGAAGGTCTGGCGGCAGGGACCATCGATGCCTTGGCTACGGACCACGCTCCCCACGCGGAAGAAGAGAAGGATGTAGAGTACGACCTGGCTCCCTTTGGCATGGTGGGGCTGGAGACGGCCGTGCCTCTGGTGGTAACAAAATTAGTAAAAACCGGAAAGCTTTCCTGGAGGCGTTTGGTGGAGGCCTTTAGCTTAAATCCTGCACGGATATTGAATGTACCCGGGGGAACACTGGCTGTAGGAAGCGTGGCCGATATTACCATCATTAACCCTGACTGGGAGCGGGAAGTGGAGGTTAAGGCTTTTTATTCCCGGGGCAAAAATTCGCCCTTCCAGGGATGGAAGCTGGAAGGATGGCCGGTAGCTACCATTGTGGGCGGCCGGCTGGTCATGGAGGAAGGGAAGGTGTTGATTTAACCCGGAAAGCGGGGCTGTAGATGAAAACTCGTACGGTGGAGTTAAGAGGGGAGAGGAGGCCAAGGATGCAGGCTTACTTGGTGCTGGAAGACGGAACGGTATTTCAGGGGAGAGCCCTGGGCTATTCAGGGTCATGCCACGGAGAAGTGGTCTTCAACACTGGCATGACGGGTTACCAGGAGATATTAACCGACCCGTCATATTGCGGGCAAATTGTAGTTTTAACTTATCCCCTTATAGGTAATTATGGCATAAACGAGGAAGACCAGGAATCCGGCAGGCCCCAGGCTCTGGGGTTGGTGGTGCGTGAAGCCTGCCCGACACCCAGCAACTGGCGGGCCAGGGAGGGATTAGCCTCTTACCTTGAGCGCCACCGCCTTCCCGCTATTCAGGGAGTAGACACCAGGGCCCTTACCCGCCATCTCCGGACCCGGGGGACCATGCGGGGCATCCTGGCCTGCGGGAAAGTAAATATCGAAGAGTTGAAATATCTAGCTGCTCAAGATCCCCCCTTAAAGGGTGACCAGCTGGTACCCGCGGTTACCAACAACCAAACTTTTGTCCTGGAAGGCGGCTCTCCGCGGATTGTAGTTTATAACCTGGGAGTAAAAAACAATATCCTGCGCTGGTTACAAAGGGAAGGCTGTACCGTTTTAGTTATGCCGGCCCATAGTACGGCAGAGGATATTCTGGCTGCCCGGCCGGATGGAGTGGTTATTTCCAACGGCCCGGGGGACCCTAAGGACGTACCCTACGGCGTAAAGACGGTGCGGGAACTGCTGGGCAGGGTACCTATGTTAGGCATTTGCCTGGGCCACCAGCTGTTGGGTCTGGCCCTGGGTGGGGATACCTACAAGCTTCTCTTCGGTCACCGCGGAGCCAACCACCCGGTTAAAGACCTTATCAGCGGCCGCGTTTATATTACTTCTCAAAACCACGGCTACGCGGTGAGGGCCGATTCTCTGCCGGCAGAGGAGGTTTATATCTCCCATATTAACCTAAACGATGGGACGGTAGAGGGCCTGCGCCACCGCTATCTGCCCGTGCTCTCCGTCCAGTACCATCCCGAGGGGGGTCCCGGCCCCACGGACAGCGAATATGTATTCCGGGAGTTTTTGGATATGGTGGCGGCCCGAAAGCGGGGGGAGGTGGTTTAAATGCCTCTGAGGAAGGATTTGCGGAAAATTATGGTCATCGGTTCCGGCCCCATTGTAATCGGCCAGGCGGCAGAGTTTGACTATGCTGGCACCCAGGCCTGCCGCGCCCTGAAAGAAGAGGGGATGGAAGTTGTCCTGGTCAATTCCAATCCGGCCACCATTATGACTGATCCCGAAATGGCCGACCGGGTGTACCTGGAGCCCCTAACCTTAGATTTCGTAGCGGAAATCATGCGCAAAGAGCGTCCCGACGGTCTGTTGCCCACTCTGGGAGGCCAGGTGGGGTTGAATCTGGCCCTGCAGCTGGCCGAGGCCGGTATCCTGGAAGAAGTAGGTACCCGTCTTTTGGGCACCCCTCTGGAGGCCATCCAGCGGGCGGAAGATCGGCAGCAGTTCAAGGCCACGATGCAGGCCATTGGGGAACCCGTCCCCCGCAGCCGTATCGTTACCCGGGTAGAAGAGGCCCTGGAATTTGCC
The DNA here is from genome assembly GCF_056378755.1 of Thermanaeromonas sp. DSM 22490. Classification (NCBI taxonomy): domain Bacteria; kingdom Bacillati; phylum Bacillota; class Clostridia; order Neomoorellales; family Neomoorellaceae; genus Thermanaeromonas; species Thermanaeromonas sp. DSM 22490. The sequence continues at coordinate 36,507 of NZ_JBJHHE010000008.1, read as the reverse complement.
GCGGAAAACGGCTATCCCGTCATTGTAAGGCCGGCCTATACCTTAGGAGGGACCGGAGGGGGGCTAGCCCACAATGAAGAGGAGTTGAAGGCCATTGTCCTTAAAGGCTTGCGGCTCAGCCTTATCAACCAGGTACTGGTGGAACAGTCGGTGGCCGGCTGGAAAGAAATAGAGTACGAAGTAATGCGGGATGGAGCCGATAATTGCATTACTGTGTGCAATATGGAAAATATCGACCCGGTGGGCATCCATACCGGGGACAGCATAGTGGTAGCGCCCTCCCAGACCCTATCGGATAAAGAATATCATATGTTGCGCCGGGCAGCTTTAAAAATCATCCGGGCCCTGGGGATAGAGGGCGGGTGCAACATCCAGTTTGCGCTGGATTCTAAAAGCTGGCAATATTACGTTATTGAAGTTAATCCCCGGGTAAGCCGCTCCAGCGCCTTGGCCTCCAAGGCTACGGGTTACCCCATCGCCCGGGTGGCAGCCAAAATAGCCTTAGGCTTGACTTTAGACGAAATACCCAATGCCGTTACCCGGGAGACCAAGGCTTGTTTTGAACCGGCCCTGGATTATTGCGTGGTCAAAATCCCCCGCTTCCCCTTTGACAAATTCTCCCTGGCGGATAGAACCCTGGGAAGCCAGATGAAGGCCACCGGGGAGGTCATGGCCATTGACCGCACCTTTGAGGGGGCTCTGCTGAAAGCGGTTCGCTCCCTGGAGTTGAAACTGGATGGCCTTACTCTGGATGCTTTTGCTCGCTTTAGCGATGCCTGCCTTAAGCAAAAAATGGCCGAAGCCGATGATGAGCGCTTGTTTGTGGTAGCCGAAGGCTTGCGCCGGGGCTGGAGTATAGAAGAAATTAACGAGATCACGGGTATAGATCTCTTTTTCCTGGCCAAGATCAAAAATATAGTGGAGCTGGAGGAGACTCTAAGGAAAGCAGGGAAAGCCTTAACGCCGGAGATCCTGCGCCGGGCCAAAGAGAAGGGCTTTAGCGACTCCCAGATTGCCCGCCTGACAGGTCTCAAAGAAGGGGAAGTGCGGGAAAAAAGGGAGCTTCAGGGCTTAAAGCCCGTCTACAAAATAGTGGATACCTGCGCCGCCGAGTTTGAGGCCGTGACTCCTTACTTTTATTCCACCTATGATCAGGAAGATGAAGGAGAGGTAGAGCCGGGAGATAAGGTGGCAGTTTTGGGTTCGGGCCCCATCCGCATAGGCCAGGGTATTGAATTTGATTATTGCTGCGTGCATTCGGCCTGGGCCTTGCGCCGGGCGGGGGTGAAATCCATTATTATCAATAATAATCCGGAGACGGTCAGCACTGATTTCGATACTTCCGACCGCCTCTACTTCGAACCCCTCACCCCAGAAGACGTAGTTAATGTATTAAAAAAGGAGAAGCCCCAGGGAGTAATTGTGCAGTTTGGCGGCCAAACGGCTATAAATTTAGCCAAGTTTGTGGCGGCTGCCGGCTTCAAGGTCTTGGGCACCTCGGTAGAGGATATTGACCGGGCGGAAGACCGGGAAAAGTTTGATACCCTGCTGGGAGAACTGGGTATCCCCCGGCCGCGGGGCGGTGCGGCCACCTCCGTAGAACAGGTAGCCCGTATAGCTAAAGAACTGGGCTTCCCAGTCCTGGTGCGGCCTTCTTACGTCCTGGGCGGCAGGGCTATGGAAATAGTTCATAATGAAGGGGAGCTCCTGGAATACGCGACTACAGCCGTCAAGGTCACCCCGGAGCACCCCATCCTGGTGGATAAGTACCTGCCGGGTATAGAAGTGGAAGTAGATGCTATAAGCGATGGAGAAGAAGTACTGATCCCGGGTATTATGGAACATGTGGAGCGGGCTGGGGTGCATTCCGGAGATAGCATTGCCGTATATCCCGCTCGCTCTCTAAGCGAAGAGGTTAAGGAGAAAATCATAGCTTATACCGTACGCCTGGCCCGGGCCTTAAGGGTAAAGGGATTGCTCAATATCCAGTTTGTCCTCCATAAAGGTGAAGTATATGTCCTGGAGGTTAATCCCCGCTCCAGCCGGACGGTACCTTATTTAAGCAAGATTACCGGTGTGCCCATGGTGGCCCTGGCTACCAATATTATGCTGGGCCGCACTTTGAGGGAACAGGGATACCGGGGGGGACTGCTTCCACCACCCGATTATGTGGCTGTGAAAGTGCCGGTCTTCTCCTTCGGGAAACTGCTACAAGTAGATACTTTCCTGGGGCCGGAGATGAAGTCTACCGGAGAGGTATTGGGCATTGATACCACCTATGAGACCGCCCTTTATAAAGGCCTGGTGGCCGCTGGTTGTATTATTCCGGAAAAAGGGACCTTGCTGGCCACCATTGCCGATAAAGACAAGGCCGAGGCCGTGCCCCTCCTCAAAGGCTTTGCTGAACTGGGCTTTAAGATCGTAGCCACCGCCGGGACAGCCGGAGCCCTGGCTGCTGCCGGCCTCTTCGTGGAACGGGTGGGCAAAATACGGGAAGGTTCTCCCCACATCCTGGACTATATCCGGGGGGGTAAGGTGCACTTAATCGTCAACACCTTGACCAGGGGCCGGCAACCCGAGCGGGACGGGTTTAAAATTCGGCGGGCAGCGGCTGAGCTGGGTATTCCCTGCCTCACCTCTCTGGATACGGCCCGGGCGATGCTTCAAGTTATGCGGGCCTTGCGCGAGGGCCAGGGTTTCAATTTAAAGCCTTTGCAGGAATACGTGGGACTTGCAGGGAAAGGGGTGCGATCCATTGCCGGTGAAAGATAAACTCATTATAGCTTTAGATGTGGCTGACTTAAAAGCGGCTGAAGACCTGGTAACCAGGCTGACTCCCCATGTAGGTATGTTTAAAGTGGGCCTGGAACTTTATACCGCGGTGGGCCCGGCGGCCATCCAGCTTATCAAGGAGCTCGGGGGGCGCGTGTTTGCTGATTTGAAGTTGCACGACATACCCAATACCGTTTCCCAGGCAGCCCGTGCCCTGGTCCGCCACGGAGTGGATATGCTGAACGTCCATGCCGCTGGAGGAAGGAAAATGCTTCAGGCGACTGCGGAAGCGGTCAAGGAAGAAGCGTACAAGCAGGGGAGGAAGCCGCCCCTGCTCATTGCTGTCACAGTATTGACCAGCCTGGACGAGACCAGCCTTAAGTACGAGGTCGGTATTGAACGGGGTCTTGCGGAACAGGTGGTGTACTGGGCCAAACTGGCCCGGGAATGCGGCCTGGACGGCGTGGTGGCCTCTCCCCAAGAATTGGAAGCCATCAGAGGTGCTTGCGGCCCGGACTTGGTGATAGTGACGCCGGGCATCCGCCCGGCCGGAAGTCAGGCCCATGACCAGCGCCGGGTAATGACCCCGGCCGAGGCGGTGCGCAAAGGGGCTACCTACTTGGTAGTGGGCCGGCCGGTAACTTCCGCCTCCGATCCGGTAGCGGCTGTGGCCAGCATCTTGGGGGAAATGGGAGCCACGTAGACGGTGTGCTGGTGGTCGTAGATTACCATACCCGGCCGGGCACCGGGCGGCTTGCGCACGTACTTGGCCTGGGTATAATCCACGGGTACGCGTCCCGCCTGGCGGGCGCGGCTGAAGTAAGCGGCCAGGCCGGCGGCTTCTTCCAGGGTGCGCTCGGGCACCGGTCGCCCTTGGGTGCGAATGATCACATGGGACCCCGGCACACCTTTGGCGTGAAGCCATATATCCTCGTCGCGGGCCAGCTTTAAGCTCAGATAGTCATTCTGGCGGTTATTCTTACCTACTAAAATGATAAAACCCTCGCTGGAAAAGAGCTCCAGAGGACGAGAAACAGCTTCTTTCTGCCTTTGGAGCTGTTTTTTTTCGCCTTTGGCAGGTTCCAGGTAGCCGCTTCGAACTAATTCTTCGCGAATCTCCTTTAGTTCTTCCAGGGAATCGGCCATGTCCAGGGCCTGAGCCACGGAATTTAGATAGGCAATTTCCTCTCGCGTTTGTTGCAGTTGAAGGACTGCCTGGCAGGCAGCGTTTTTAGCTTTGTTATAGCGATTAAAGTAACGCTCAGCGTTTTCGGCCGGGGTAAGGGAAGGGTCGAGCTCAATGGTTACGGGCGGGGCACCGGGATCGTAGAAATTTTCCGCGATAAATGAAGTCATACCCTTTTGCAGGCGGTAAATGTTAGCGGTAATCAGTTCCCCGTACAGCCGCCATTGTTCGGCACCTTCGGCAGCAGCCACTGTTTCGGCCTGCAAAGCCTCCTTTTTTAAGCAGCGCTTTAATTCCCGGTCTATAAGACCGGCCAGAAAACGCCTTTCGGCAGCCAGAAGGTTTTGAGCCCGCTTCTCCTCGTAGAAGACTTCACAGGCCTGGGAAGGCGTAAGGAAGTGCTCGCGGGGGAGCCCGGCAAACTGCAAAAGATCGAAGGCGGCAAAGGCTAGCACCCCTTGGCCCTCACCCCTGACTACTGTGGGCTGCCAGCCCGTTGGGAGGCTAGCAGCCAGCACTTCCTGTAAGGCCTGCCAAATGCGCCCTAATTCGTGTTCCCCGCAGAACTCGGGCGTTATTTCGGCCGGCAGACCCGCCCGGAACAGGATTTCCCTGGCGGTTTGAGGTCCTATGCCGGCCAGCTTTTCTACTAGTGAGTTCTTTAAAGGTTTATCCCACGAACCCTGGAAGATTATAGCACCCAACTGCTCTAGGTCCAGGGACCGGGGATCGACTTTATCCTGCGCCGGGGGAGGAACATAAGCCCGGCCGGGAAGCACCTCCCGGTGACGGCTCAGTGCATGGGTATAGCGCCGCAGAGCATCGATGATGGTACCGCTAGGGTCCAGCAATATGATATTGGAATGCTTGCCCATAATCTCCACCACCAGGATGCGGGTGACTACCCGGCCCAGCTCATCGGTACAGGAACAGCGAAGCTCCAGCACCCGTTCCAGGCCGGGCTGGTTAAGTTCCTCCAGAACTCCGCCTTGCAAATGTTTGCGCAAAACCATGCAAAAAAGGGGCGGCTCTAGGGGATTGGGGGGGCTGGCTTCCGTGAAATGAATGCGGCAGTGCTCGGCATGGGCCGACATCACCAGTTTTTTTATTTCGCGCCCGCGGCGCAGGTGAATAAGGAGGGTATCTTTGTCCGGCTGGTAGATGCGTTCCAGGCGGCTCCCTAACCAGGCAGAGAGTTCTGCTTTAATGGCGCTCAAGAACAGCCCATCGAAAGCCACAGGACAATACTCCTTTCCACTGGCGTATCCGCAGTTTTCGCCGGGGCAGGCCTGCCTAGGCTTGAAAGCGAGCGACTAAACCTGAGCGGCAGCCAAACTTAGCGAGACCGAAAGCGGAGGCAGGCCCGAGGCCATGGAAGGCCGAGGCCGGCAACTGAGGCAGGATGCCGAATTTGCCGGGAAGCCTGCCGGAGCCTTGAGGTCGAGCGCTAGTTTGGCCCGCGAGGGTTTTCGGAGCGAGCGCAAGCCAAGCAGGCCTAGGTTTAAAACTGAGGATAAGTGTATCCTTTCCATGCTGCCCTACCTAGAAAGACCTTTTTCCCAAGTATAGCACGAACTACAGTTTATCACCTAGTTCTTTTCTATAGGGGACAGGCATAAAGATAAGGTGGACCAGCCTTAAAAAGTAAAAAAGGGGCGAGACAGGGATGCATTCCAGCCAGTGGTATCAAATGGATGGAACCCGGGTATTACAAATATTGCGGAGCGACGCGGACCGGGGCCTGAGTACTGAGGAGGCCAGCCGGCGTTTAATGGAAGTGGGGCCGAATCAGCTCAAAGAAGAGCCGGGGGTCTCACCTTTAAAACTTTTGGGCCAGCAATTTAACGATTTTATGGTTTGGGTCCTACTGGGGGCTACCGCCATTTCCTTCTTTTTGGGGGAAGTAGCCGACGCCATTACTATCACAGCTATTGTTATAATCAACGCTTTTCTAGGATTTATACAGGAATATCGAGCCGAACGGTCCCTGGAAGCCTTAAAAGAAATGGCTGCACCCTATGCCCGGGTTATCCGCGACGCGGAAGTTAAAAAAATACCGGCGCGCGAACTGGTCCCCGGGGATATTCTTCTGGTGGAAAGCGGGGATAGGGTGGCAGCGGACGCCCTCTTGCTATCCGGCACCGGCTTAGAGGTGGAAGAAGCAGCACTAACCGGGGAGTCGCACCCCGTGACCAAGGAGCCAGGAGCCCTGGCCGGGGAGGTGCCCCTGGGGGACAGGCACAATATGCTGCACCAGGGGACGGTGGTGACCCGGGGTCGAGGGAAGGCCGTGGTGGTGGCCACCGGCATGGCCACCGAAATCGGGAAAATAGCTGGTATGCTCCAGGAACTCAAAGAAGGAGAAACACCCCTACAGAAACGGCTGGCTCAATTGGGGCGCTGGCTGGTACTGGCCTGCCTTTCTATTTGCGCCCTGATGGTAGTGATCGGTATGGCCAGGGGTGAAGACCCCTACCGCATGTTCCTGGCGGGAGTAAGCTTGGCGGTGGCGGCTATCCCTGAGGGGTTGCCGGCCATAGTTACGGTTTGCCTGGCTTTAGGAGTACAGAGGATGGCCCGGCGCCAGGCCATTGTGCGCAAATTGCCAGCCGTGGAGACCCTGGGCTGTGCCACTGTAATTTGTTCCGATAAGACCGGTACCCTGACCCAGAACCAGATGACCGTGCGGGAAGTTTGGGTCAGCGATCAGGTGTTTAGCGTTAGTGGTACCGGTTACACACCCCAGGGGGAATTCTTCTTAAACGGGCAGAAAGTAGGGGTGGATAAACCTTTAGAACTCCTTTTAACCGCCGCCGCCCTGTGCAATAACGCTGTTCTACAGAAGGGCGGTTTAACCATCGGGGGATGGCTGAGGGGACGGAAAGAAAAGGGAACCTGGAAGATAAGCGGTGATCCTACGGAGGGAGCCCTCCTGGTGGCGGCAGCCAAGGGAGGTATATGGCGGGAGCACCTGGAAAGAAAGAGCAGGAGGGTGGTGGAAATCCCCTTCGACCCTGAACGCAAGCGCATGAGCGTAGTTTATGAAACCCAGGGGAGAAGGCGGGCCTATGTTAAGGGGGCTCCAGACATGTTGCTCAATCTTTGCACCTCCCTTTTCCTGGAAGGGAAGGTCATCCCTTTAACTTCTGATTGGCGCCGGCGCATTCTGGAGCAAAATGAGCAAATGGCCAGGGGGGCTTTACGGGTTTTGGCCCTGGCCTACCGGGATTTACCGGATGGACTAACCTTGACGGCGGAGGCAGCAGAACAGGATTTAACCTTTATAGGTTTGATGGGGATGAGCGATCCCCCACGACCGGAAGCTAAGGAGGCGGTACAGGTTTGTCACCGGGCAGGCATTAAGGCGGTCATGATTACTGGCGATCACCGCCTGACAGCCCAGGCCATTGCCCGGGAGCTAGGCCTTCCAGCGGAAGATTCTAATGTTATAACCGGGACGGAGCTGGAGGCCTTGACTGATAAAGAATTAGTGGTGCGGGTCAAAGATATTTCTGTTTATGCTCGCGTGTCGCCCGTCCATAAACTGCGCATAGTTCAAGCCTTGAAGAGGAACGGTCATATCGTAGCCATGACTGGAGATGGAGTGAATGATGCGCCGGCCATTAAAGAGGCTGACATCGGTATTGCCATGGGGCAGAGCGGTACCGATGTGGCTAAAGAGGCAGCAGACATGATACTGGCTGATGACAACTTTGCTACCATTGTGGCTGCCGTGGAGGAGGGCCGGAATATCTATGCCAACATTCGCAAGTTTATCCGCTATCTCCTGTCCTGCAATGTGGGTGAAGTATTGACCATGTTTATAGCAGCTATCATGGGATTGCCCTTACCCCTTGTCCCCATACAGATCCTCTGGATGAATTTAGTTACCGATGGCCTACCGGCTTTGGCTTTGGGCGTGGACCGTGCTGAACCGGATATAATGGCGCGGCCACCTTACCGGGCAGAGGAAAGTATCTTTGCGCGGGGCTTAAGCTGGCGGATACTCACTTTAGGTACCCAGATAGGGCTGGTTACCTTGGCGGTGTTCGTGGCCGGGCTAGCCTTAGGGGAAGGGGATTTAACCACAGCCCGTACCCTGGCCTTCACCACCCTGGTCTTTGCCCAGCTTTTTGCCGTCTTTGAGTGTAGATCCGAGGTGCATTCGCCCTTTGACGTGGGTTACTTCAGCAATAAATATCTGGTGCTGGCCGTAGCTTGCTCGGTAGTCATGCAACTTGTAGTTATTTACGTGCCGCTTTTGCAGTTAGTGTTTGATACTGCACCCTTAAATGGTTTCCATTGGATACTGGTGCTCTTAGCAGCCGGCTGGCGTACCGGTATTTTCGCCGTCGCCCATTATTTGTGGCGACCGCTACGGCGGGTAGTGTGGTTACACTCCCGTTAGAGATATGGAAGCTAGCGCGTTGGCCTGGAATCATGGTAAAATAACCTTCAAGGTGTTAAAATAGAAAAATAAGGTTGGCACGGCGCGAGGTGGCTTAGCTTGCACTTTACCAAAATGCACGGCCTGGGTAATGATTTTGTTCTGGTGAATGGTTTCCGCGAAAAAGTGAAAACAGATATGGCGGAATTGGCCCGCCGAATCTGCCACCGGCGCTTTGGCGTCGGTGCTGACGGTTTGATTTTTCTTTTACCCTCCCGGGTAGCCGATCTCCAGATGCGTATGTTTAATCCCGATGGCAGCGAAGCCGAGATGTGCGGCAACGGCATCCGCTGCCTGGCGCGCTTCGCCTATGAGGAGGGTCTGGCCCGGGGGCCGGCCATACGGGTGGAAACCCTGGCCGGTACCATGGTGCCGCATTTAATCTTGGAAGGCAGCCGGGTCAGCGGGGTGCGCGTGGATATGGGTGAGCCGCGCCTGGCCAGGCGGGAAATACCCATGTTGGGCGAGGGGGATAAGGCTATAGAAATACCCCTGGAGGTCGAGGGAGAAAGGATTATCGCCACCTGTGTTTCCATGGGCAATCCCCACTGTGTAATTTTTGTCGATGATGTGGAAAAAGCCCCGGTAACCACTTTAGGGCCCCTGGTAGAAAACCATTCTTTGTTTCCCCAGCGAACAAACGTGGAATTTATCCAGGTATTGAGCCCCACGGAGTTAAAAATGAGGGTCTGGGAGCGGGGTGCCGGCGAGACTATGGCTTGCGGAACCGGAGCGTGTGCGGCCGCAGTGGCTGCCGCTTTAACCCACCGTGCTGGCCGGCAGGTCACGGTACACCTGGCTGGGGGCGATCTATTCATCGAGTGGTCGGCCAATAACCATGTATTTATGACCGGGCCGGCTGTTCGCGTTTTTGATGGTCTTTATCTGGAGGAAGTATAGAGGAGGTTGTTTTTGCATGGAACAAGCTCAGCGTATCAAGAGGTTGCCGCCTTATCTTTTTGCCCGCATTGAGAGAAAAATTGAAGAAGCCCGGGAGAAGGGGGTGGATATCATCAGCCTGGGCATAGGAGATCCCGATTTGCCCACCCCCGCTCATGTGATTGCTAAATTAACGGAGGAAGCCCACAATCCTGAAAACCACCGCTACCCCACCTCCGTGGGACTGCTCTCCTTCAGACAGGCTGTAGCGGACTGGTATCGCCAGCGCTATGAAGTAGAGCTCGACCCCCGTGCGGAAGTCGTAACTTTAATAGGTTCCAAAGAGGGGATCGCCCATATTTCTTTCTGCTATGTAGATCCCGGAGACGTAAATTTAGTCCCCGACCCGGGTTATCCCGTCTATGGCATCGGCACCTTGCTCGCCGGGGGAGAGCCATATCTTATGCCCTTAAAAGAAGAGAGGGGTTATTTACCCGACCTGGCAGCTATTCCTTCTGACGTAGCCAGGCGAGCCAAGTTGATGTTCATTAATTACCCCAACAACCCTACCGGTGCCGTAGTGCAGAATAACTTTTTCGCGGAAGTAGTAGAATTCGCTAAGAGCTACGATATAATCGTTTGCCACGATGCGGCTTACAGCGAAATCACCTATGATGGTTACCGTGCCCCGTCTTTCCTGGCTACGCCGGGGGCCAAGGAGGTGGGGATTGAATTTAATTCCGTATCCAAACCCTATAATATGACGGGCTGGCGACTGGGATGGGCTTGCGGCCGGGCGGATGTTATAGAAGCTTTGGGCCGTATTAAGTCCAACATAGATTCTGGTGTATTCCAGGCGGTACAGTATGCCGGTATCGCTGCTCTAACCGGGCCGCAGGACGGCTTACAAGAGATATGCCGGGTTTACCAAGAACGCCGGGATCTGGTGGTAGAAGGGCTTAACTCTATGGGATGGCGGTTATCCAAGCCATTGGGCACCTTTTATGTATGGGCGCCAGTACCTAAAGGCTATACTTCCGAAAGCTTCGCCGAAACCGTCCTGGAAAGAGCAGGAGTAATAGTTACCCCCGGCAATGGTTATGGTACTTATGGAGAAGGGTATTTCCGCATTGCTTTAACCATTGATAAGGAGCGCATTAAAGAAGCCATAGAAAGGCTCCGCCGGGCTTTGGGGAAAGTACAGTTTGATTGAGGAGTGAAGTCCTTGCTTTCGAGCATGACCGGGTTTGGGCGGGGAGAAGCTGTTGGCGCGGGGAAAGCGGTCAAAGTAGAGGCCAGATCGGTCAATAGCCGCTTTCTGGATATCAATATCCGCCTGCCCCGTCCTTATCTTTCCTTGGAAGAACGTGTCAGGGCCGAAGTTAAAAAAAGGCTTGCCAGGGGGCATATTGACGTATTTATAAGTATTAGCGAAGAAAATCCCGAAAATCAGCCAATATGCGTTGACAAAGGCCGTGCAATAGCTTATTATAGTGCTTTGAAGGAACTGGCACAAATTTTGGCTATTCCGGAGGATATTACCGCCAGCCGATTATTAACCTTGCCGGAGGTAATTGTTGTAGAAGAACCTCAGTGGCAGGAAGAGACGTTGTGGCCGGTGCTTTATCAGGCCTTAGATACCGCTTTGACGGGTTTGCTCTCCATGCGCCAGGCGGAAGGAGCACGCCTGCAAAAGGATCTGGAGCAAAGGGCTCATACTATTCGAGAATATGTGGAAGCTATTCGTGGGAGGGCACCGGAAATTCCAGTAGAATACGCTGGCCGCCTGCGACAAAGGGTGGCCGAGCTTGTTCGGGGGATAGAGGCCTTAGATCCTGGCCGGCTGGAAATGGAAGTAGCGTTGATGGCGGAGCGGTGTGATATCCATGAGGAAATAATAAGAATATCTAGCCACCTGGAAGAGTGGGAGGGACTTTTACAAAGTGAAGGAGCTGTAGGTCGCAGATTGGAATTTATCTTGCAGGAAATGTTCCGGGAAATAAATACCATTAGCTCCAAAGCTAATGATCTGGAGATTAGCCGTTTAGTTATAGCGGTGAAGAGCGAGTTAGAAAAGATGCGAGAACAGGTACAGAACGTAGAATAAATAACCCTGGGAGGAGGCTTTATGGATAAACTGATTAATATTGGTTTTGGTAACATTGTTTCGGCGCGGCGTATAGTGGCCATTGTTAGTCCAGAATCTGCCCCCATTAAGCGTATTATTCAGGAGGCCAGAGACCGGGGGATGCTTATAGACGCCACCTACGGCCGGCGTACCCGTGCGGTGATCATTACCGATAGCGATCATATTATTCTTTCTGCCGTACAACCGGAGACCGTGGCCCACCGCCTTTCCTCCCGGGAGTCAGCGAGCTCTGTGGAGGAGCCCTTGGACTAGATGAGCGGACTTTTATTGGTCATTTCTGGGCCTTCGGGCGCAGGAAAGGGGACTGTTTGCCGTACCCTGCGTGAAAGGATGCCTCATATAGGTTATTCTATATCAGCTACTACCCGCCCGCCCCGGCCGGGAGAAAAAGACGGTGAGAATTATTTTTTTCTGGATCGAGAACAGTTCCTCGCCCTCCTGGCAGAGGGAGCCTTTTTAGAATGGGCGGAGGTTTACGGCAACCTTTACGGCACACCACGGCGGCCGGTGGAGGAAGCTCTGGCGCGGGGCCAGGATATTATTTTAGAAATCGATACCCAAGGGGCAGCCCAGGTAAAAAAGCATTACCCTGAGGGTGTCTTTATCTTTATTATACCTCCCACATTTGAAGAACTGGAGGACAGGATAAAAAAACGCGGTACGGAGACACCGGCAGCTATAGCTGCCCGGCTTGGATGGGTGGAGAAAGAGCTACAACAACTGGAACTTTATGATTACGTAGTAGTCAACGATCAGCTAGACGAAGCTGTAGCTAAATTACAGGCTATTATCACTGCGGAAAAATGCCGAACCAAGAGGTTTCAAGCAAGCTGGCGAGAGCTATTCTGGCGTAAGGAGGGCTGACAATATGAATCGCCCATCCCTCGATGAACTGCTGCGACATATAGATAGTAAATATGCTCTGGCCGTTTTAGCTGCTAAGCGAGCCCGCATGCTTGCTCAGGCGCAACTGGAAAACCTTTATCCCCGGGGGACAAAACCGGTGACCGTAGCCCTGCAGGAAATTGCAGCCGGTAAACTTAAGATGGAATGGAGCAAAAAGAAACCATGAAGGTGCTCCAGGGGAAAAAGATTATTTTAGGAGTTTGTGGGGGAATAGCTGCTTATAAAGCGGCTGATCTATGCCGTTTGATGGTTAAAGAGGGAGCTCAAGTCCAGGTAATTATGACCCGGGCGGCGCAGGAATTCATTACCCCTCTTACTTTAAGCACTTTGTCCGGTCACCCGGCTCTAACTGATATGTTTGCCGGCACCGAAGAGAGCGCACTGGCACATATTGAAGTCGCTGCTGGCGCGGATTTATTATTGATAGCACCGGGTACCGCTAATATAATTGCCAAGTTGGCCGCAGGTATAGCCGACGACCTGCTCAGTACCACGGCCCTGGCAGTAACCTGCCCCTCCTTAATAGCGCCGGCTATGAATGTAAACATGTACAATAAGGCTGTGGTCCAGGAGAACCTGGCCTTACTTAAAAAAAGAGGGTGGATAATTATTGAGCCAGAGGAAGGTCTGTTAGCCTGCGGTGTTGAGGGGAAAGGCCGGTTGGCTTCTCTGGACAAGATAATGGCCAGTATCCGCAAAGCTCTATTTCCCCAGGATTTTGAGGGCCAGAAGGTTTTAGTAACGGCTGGCGGCACTCGCGAGCCCTTAGATCCGGTGCGCTATTTGAGCAACCGCAGCTCCGGCAAAATGGGATATGCTCTGGCGCAAGCTGCCTGGGAGAGGGGGGCTCAGGTTACTCTGGTGAGCGCAGCCACAGGGTTAGAACCTCCCTTTGGCGTAGAAGTCCTCCGGGTAGAGACGGCAGCCGAAATGGGGGAAAGGGTGAAAGCCCTCTTCCCCCAAGTTGATGTAGTTATCAAGGCGGCAGCTGTGGCTGATTTTAGGCCGGCGCGGACAGAAAAAGAAAAGATCAAGAAAGGCGGGCAAGCTCAGCTGAGTATAACCCTGGAGCCGACTGTGGATATCCTGGCGGAGCTGGGAAAGACAAAACAACATCAGATTTTGGTCGGCTTCGCTGCTGAGACTGAGGATGCTGTACTTCACGGCGCTGCCAAATGCAGGGCGAAGAATTTAGATTTAATAGTTGTAAATGATGTCACCCAGGAAGGAGCCGGTTTTGGCAGCGATACTAATATTGTCACTTTACTTTATCCCGGTGGACAGGCAGAAGAACTACCCCGCTTATCTAAACTGGAAGTCGCGCATCGTATCCTCGATGCCATAAAAAAATTGCCGCGTTTCAAAAGCATGGGCGAAAATCAGGGGAAGGAGTGAAAAATGTGGCGCGCAAGTTTTTTACTTCTGAATCAGTAACCGAGGGGCACCCCGATAAAATGGCCGATCGCATTTCGGATGCCATTTTAGATGCTATTTTAGAGAAAGATCCTATGGCTAGAGTAGCTTGTGAGGTGCTCGTAAGTACAGGTCTGGTTTTAGTGGCTGGCCAGATTACTACCGATTGTTATGTAGATATTCCTCGCGTCGTCAGGGAGACGGTGCGCGATATAGGATATACGAGGGCTAAATTTGGTTTCGACTGTGATACCTGCGCAGTCGTTACCTCCATTGATGAACAGTCTCCGGATATAGCCATGGGAGTTAACCAGGCTTGGGAAAAGCGGGAAGGCCTGGAGGACGATGAGGTGGCTACCCTGGGAGCGGGGGACCAGGGGATGATGTTTGGGTATGCTACCAAAGAGACCCCGGAGTTTATGCCCCTGCCCATTTCTCTGGCCCACAAACTTACCAGAAGGCTGGCAGAGGTACGTAAAGAACGTATTTTACCTTATTTACGCCCGGACGGCAAGTCCCAGGTGACTGTAGAATATGAGGGGGACAAGCCCATCCGGGTGGATACCGTAGTTATTTCGGCCCAGCACCGTCCGGACATCGATCTCGCGGACTTGCGTGAAGGCATTCTACAGGAAGTCATTCGTAAGGTTATTCCCGAAGAAATGCTGGATAATAAGACGAGGTACTTTATCAATCCTACCGGGCGGTTTGTCATCGGGGGACCCCAGAGCGATACAGGCCTTACCGGCAGGAAAATTATAGTCGATACTTACGGGGGCATGGCCCGGCATGGTGGGGGGGCCTTATCCGGTAAAGATGCTACCAAAGTAGACCGTTCCGGAGCCTATGCAGCCCGCTATGTAGCCAAGAATATTGTAGCTGCGGGACTGGCCGAACGCTGCGAGGTACAGATTGCCTATGCCATCGGTGTAGCCCGCCCGGTTTCCATAAGTGTTGATACCTTCGGTACGGGAATCCTGCCCGAAGAGCGCCTGGTAGAGCTGATCAAGGCCCACTTCGACTTAAGGCCGGGCGCTATCATCCGCGATTTAGGCTTACGCCGGCCTATCTACCGCCCCGTTTCGGTTTACGGCCACTTTGGCCGTTCGGATTTAGATCTGCCCTGGGAGCGCTTGGATAAAGTAGAGGAACTGCGCGCCGCTGCTGGACTGTAGGGAGAGGGATTACCCGGCCGGCAGAGCGTATCCAGATTGGTGGAGCAGGTCTCTATTTTAGCTGGAGGCTACTATCCTTTACGATTGTACTCTTGCCGGAGTTGGCCACGAAGGCCGTAGTATGAATGGGAAAAGCGGAAGAGGCTTTCGTGGCCTTCATGTTTCCCATCGGGAAATGTTACCAGGGGGAGGGTTTTTACTTGGAACTAGCAACTATTTTTGCTACGGCCTTTGCGGTGGGATTGTCCGGGGCCATGATGCCCGGGCCCCTTTTAACAGTGACCGTTGGGGAGAGCGCCCGGCGGGGCTTTGTAGCCGGCCCTTTGCTCGTGCTGGGCCATGGTATTTTAGAAGGGGCGCTGGTTATCGCCCTGGCCCTGGGGCTGGGGTCCTTCCTCACTATTTCCGTAGTAGGCAAGGTCATTGCCGTGGTAGGCGGCCTGTTTCTAAGCTATATGGGTTGGGGTATAGTCCGTGATGCGTGGCATCATAGGGTAAATCTGAACGTAAATCCCCAACAGGCCACTCCTTTGGAATCGGTTAATTCCTCGCCTCCAAAAAGTATGCATCCTGTCTTGGCTGGCATTTTGGTCAGCCTTTCTAACCCTTACTGGACGTTATGGTGGGCCACGGTAGGACTGGGTTACATAGTCTTGTCTTTAAGACTGGGAATACCGGGACTTGTAAGTTTTTTTAGCGGACATATCTTATCGGATTTAGCCTGGTACAGCTTGGTGGCAGCTGCTATAGCCGGGGGGCGACACCTTGTAACTCCCACGATTTATCGGGGTATACTTTTGGCCTGCGGTCTGTTTCTAATTTTTCTGGGTGGATCTTTTATTTTCTGGGGTTTACGGGGATAGAATCCATTAATTTCCCCGGCGAGGATACTCATCTGGGAGGTCCATAAAAATTGCAAGTGTGCCACCGCTTATGTTATAGTTAATATGAGGTGGTCATAGTGATTTTGGACCCCGCAATGGTCAGGCACTTAGCTGCGAGCATTATCTATCGGGCACTGCTCGATCTGATTTATAAAGATGAAAGTTCGCCGTACTGGCATAGCGCCAAGACGTTTTTTGACTCAGCGTGGTTTGAAGATTTAGCAGAATACTTGGGCTATGATGTCGCAGCTGTTAAAAAGGCTATTGAGAAAATATGTTCGAACAGAGAATATTATAGAACACTGCTGCGCTCCCTGGGTTAGAAGGTGCTTTTATATCCTTCCGGAAGTCTGCCGCGAGCCTCCTGAACTAACCTGCCAGATTCCCTTTCATCCTTATTTTTTCTAAAATTACAAGCACCTCTTCGTTGCTTATTGGACTACGCTTCTCAACACAGCGACCTAAAAGTCCTAAACCGCTGCCAGGTAAATAATTTGTTTAGAAACATTAAAAAAGGCTGCTACAACTTCTGGATCATATAAGGTGCCAGCTCCTCGCCTCAGTTCTTCTAAAGCCTCGTTAATAGTTAGGGCTCGGCGATACGGTCTGTCCGTTATCATAGCATCAAAGCTATCGACCACTCGCAAAATCCTAGCGCCAAGAGGTATGGCCCCACCTTTCCGCTTGAAGGGGTAGCCCGAACCATCAAAATTCTCATGGTGAGCGATAATTATAGGGGCACATTTGGCTAAGAGCGGTACACAACGAACTATTTCGGCTCCCCATATGGGGTGCTGTTTGAAAATAGAACGCTCTTCCTCGTTTAAAGGAGCTGGCTTGTTTAAAAGGTCTCGCTCTATCTCTATCTTACCTATATCATGGAGAAAGGCGCTGAGCTTTATAGTTTGCATGTCTTCTGGGGACAAACTTAAATACTCCCCGACAATGACCGCGTACTTTGTAACCCGTTCTGAATGCCCACGTGTATACCGATCCTTGGCGTGAATCACACTCAGAAGGGTTTTTAGAGTATGGAGCAGGTCTTCATCGGTGCTGGTACGTGAACTACATAGCTCGTCGAGTACAGAAAAATAAATTTCTGTTCTGTTTTTACGACCTAGCTTGGCACGGAAAAGCGCATCATCGGCACGGCTAATAAGCTCCTTAGGCGTGTTGGCGTGAACAGGGTAAGTAGCGATGCCGAGGGATAAAGTAACCTTTTGGGTAGGCTGATATTCTTTGCCAAAGAAAGGATAATTTTCCACTTCCTTACGTATTTGTTCAGCCACAGCCAGCGCCTGTTGGCTGGAGTATCCGGGTAAAATTATAGCAAACTCTTCTCCACCATAACGCACAGCTACAGCCCTGGGAGGAGTTCCCCGGGATATTATCTCGCCGATTTTCTTTAAAGCCTCGTCCCCTTGAAGGTGCCCTAAAGCATCATTGTACGTTTTAAAGTAGTCGACGTCGGCAAAAATCAGAGAAAGGTTGGCATTTTCCTTTGTAGCCCAGGCAAACAGATCCTCTAAGGCATGGTAAAAATAACGTTTATTCCATAGTCCTGTAAGGTCGTCTTTATTAGCCAATTCTGCTAGTTTCTTTATAGTTTCCCTTTCTATATCGATAAAACCCCCGATAAGCCAGGCCGCGATAAACATAATTAGACTAAGGATTAAGTCGGCTTCAAAAGTTTTATTAATCCCTGTAGAAAAAGCATATAATGAGTCAATAATTAATATGGGGACAAGGCACAAACAGGAAAATATGATACCCCATTTCCGCCCGTGATTTATAGCTGCATATATCACTGGTATGAAGTAAAGCACTTTAAAGGAGCTTCCCTTTAGATCTAAAATGAACACGATAATTGCGGTAAAAATTAAAAGGATAAAACTGAATATCAAACTAAAAATATTTGGGGATTCGCTAGAAGCGAATACGGTTAAATTATCTTTGGCAAAATATAGCATTCCACTTAAAGCAAAAGTAGCTAAAGTTATTCCAAATATTGGCCAGTGGTGATATATTGTATCAAAAGTAAAAGCCAGCCCTAGAGTACTAATTATAGCTATAGCCGTAACAGTCAAGGCGCACAGGTGAAAGAACAGTATATATTCTGCGAGTTGCTTGCTACGTTCTTCCTTCCAGTTCATAATAAACCTTCCCTAGAAATTTTATAGAGAGGTGATCCCACCTCTCTACTCACTTGGATTAATTTCTCAGCACTTCCGGGGTTTCAGGCTCATAGGCCATAAAGTAACACGCTGAGGCCGCATTTATGTAGGCCAAAAAGGTGGCCGCAAAGGCAACTGCCGCCAGTAGTAGCACTGTTAAACGCCTCATTCCCATCTCACCTCCTTATTGTAAAGGACACTGGCAAGAAAAATTATGGCGCCCTGCCAGGCCAGGCCTACAGCCCCGGCCAGGGCCAGGGAGGGCCACCGTCCACTAATAAAAAACAAAATGAGGGGAACTGCTACAGAAACTCCCACCGCGGTTCTGTGTAACCTGCGCCGTAAGACAGGTGAATTTATCGGCTTGCTAGGACTCGTTACAGGGGCCTGCCAGCAGCTTGCAGCTAAACTTAACAGGCCACTCAAAAGGACCGCAAACGCTATGTAGGGCTTAGCAAGCGAGTATCCCGTTATCCCGCGGCTTAGAAACCCCATAATACTGAAGATTACCGCGGTAAAAGATAAACACTTAACCGGTGAACTTAGATGTATCCCTCCACCGGGAAGCCTCAATAAGCTAGCCGAAATTAGAGCTGCCAAGGTCTCGGCTGGAGCCCCCACCAGGTAACCCCCGAGGGCTACAGCTAGTAACCCGATGATTCCCAGGAAAATCAGCTCTAAACCATACGCTAGGACTTCTTCCGGCGCCTTTGTGGTTTTTAGTTCCATAATCAAATACCTGGCCAAGCTGTGGGCCGCTTTATTGATACTCATCTTAAACGCCTGGCTCCCTTTTAAGCCGCTTATTATGGATTTTGGTAGCCAATGTTGCCACCAGAAAGAGCAGTAGCACATTAGGCCAGCCCGACAGCGCCCTCAGCCAGATATTTCCGTAAATCTCCTCAAGGTTTAGCCCTGAAGCCCAAACAAAGAGCGGGAGGAACACAGTTTCCGCTATGACCACAGTGGCTAATGCTGCCAATCCGCTTCTTATGGCTAGGGCTAAACTGCAGGAGGTAGCTTTTCTAAAAACAACTATAGTAAATAAAAAGTTCAATAAGGTATGAATGCCAAAAGATATAGGAAGCCAACGTATCAGGTAAAAGGTTACTCCAAAAAGAACACCAACAGGCAAGATGGAACGCCACGGGAAACCAAGACCGGCAACGGAGTACATAAGGGCTGCTATGCCGATAGCCTCAGGCAACCCCTGCAACAGCCAAACTACAAACGGGATTTTCATCTTCTCTTCACCTGAAATGATTTATTCGACATATACCGTTATTTTCCTTCATTGAATCTAGCAGCTGAGATTATATGCCCGCCGAAAACCTTGCGCGGCCCAGCCTTAACTAAATTCCTGTAAAATGTATCGTTGGAACATCGGCTCTACGAAAACGTAACTCCCCGGGCCGTTTTTTCAATAACCGCCTTGTTAATTAGGTGGTCTATGGCCCGTTTTTCATCGAAGATTGGAGCCAGAGCCAACATCGCCCGGCTGTAGCCAGACCTACTAAATCTTGACACGGACCGGAAGGAAAGCTCTCTTGATTTGTGCCCCAGAGCATGTTATGCTAAAAACAGTAGATAGAAGTAACACAGTGAGGTATAGTAAGACTTTAATCTTTACCTCTGCCGTCAATGGCAAACCCGTCGAAAGGCGGGGACGCAAAGCCGCGGGCCTAAGGCTAGTGGAGGGCTATGGCAGCCGGGCTGCCGGTGGGGTACCAAAATATGCCACACAAGCTGGTATCCAGGATAACCACACCAGGCGGTATCCGTATCTGCCGCCTGGTGTTTTATTTTAGCGTTTAAAGGCAGTTCCAGAGAAAAGGTAGCACCATGATTCACTTCCAGGGTCACCCGCAAAAGGGAATGTTCGTTTAACAGCGCCGGGTCTAGAAACATATTCACCCGGTCGGCCTAGGACATGGAGTAGTCCAGCGGTTAATACCCACGGAACTGTGGAGTTTGCTCTGGTAATCTTCCTCCGGCCACTGTTAGAAGAGCAGGTTTAACTCCTCCAGGCATTTAACCTTGTCCAGTCCCAGGTTGCTTAAAAAACGCATACGCACGGTCTGGAAGAACCGTTCTACCTTGCCCATAGAAATAGGCGCAAAGGATTCCGTGTGGAGTAAGGGGAAGAGGCCTGGCCGACATTATTCTTCTAGAGCGCTAACGTTGCTAATCTCGGCTTGAAAATAGGCACTTTTACCTATCTCGCCCCGGTCAGGCTGGGAAGGCAGATAGAGGTGGAAAAAAGCAACGGCTTGTACAATTGGCGGTTTCATACGTCACGTTCGATCATCCGCTGGTATACGCCCAGAGCCATGGCTGGACCGTTTGCTGGTAATATTGTGGTGATTGAAAGGATACGCGGCCGGGAGCGGCTGACAGGCAGAAGGGAGGTGGAAAAATGCGACGGTGTTTAGAATGCGCAAAGAAAGAACCGGATCGTTATTGTGTGTGCCCGGCATGGGCGTTGGCTATAGGGTGGAAGTCCCGAACGACGAAGGTAGCAGTAGTCGTTAGCTTAAGGCAAGGGCGCCCATCGTGAGGTGGGGTCTGAAGGAAGCCGGCGGCAAACCTCCGGCCCGACGAACAGGAACCGCATAGGAGGCTAGCAGCAGTTGGATGAGCTTGCGAAACAAAGCGAAATCCTTGCTACCGAAGGCTGCTGAGAGTATATGCGGCGGGTGGATGGAGGGAAAGTCAACGCTCTTACCCGGGGAGACCTGCCAAGTACGCCAGGTAACCTGGTAACCCGCACTGAAAGGTGCGGCTGAACTGGCAGGAGTCAGCAGAGGTCATAGTACCCCTCTTAGGCGTCAAAGAGGGGGAAGGACCGAACATAAGGACAGGGGGCTCTATATGAGTTCGAGAGAAGGGCAACGACAGCCGAAAATCCCGGGAGGGAGCTACCCACGGGAGGAAGCGGTGAATCTGCGGGGGACCGTGGGAGTGCCTAGTCCTTCTCCGGCACGAATAGGGGAGCCACCCTGCGGAGGCGGTACCGACCTGATGGAGAAGGTGGTAGAGCGGAGCAACATGCTCCGTGCCCTGCACCGGGTAGAGAGCAACAAAGGAGCGGCTGGTGTAGACGGTATGGAGATAAAATCCCTTCGACCATACCTCAAGGAGCACTGGCCGAGGATAAGGGAAGAGTTGCTCAAGGGGACCTATAGGCCGCAGCCGGTACGGAGGGTCGAAATCCCGAAACCCGACGGAGGCGTAAGGCTATTAGGGATACCCACGGTGCTGGACCGCCTGATCCAACAGGCCCTTCTACAAGTGTTAACGCCGATCTTTGACCCGGGTTTCTCAGAACATAGTTTTGGCTTTAGGCCGGGTAGAAACGCCCACCAGGCGGTAAAAGAAGCCCAGGGGTATATCCGAGAGGGGTACAGGTATGTGGTGGACCTGGACTTAGAGAAATTCTTTGACCGGGTAAACCATGACATTCTCATGGCCAGGGTAGCTCGGAAAGTTAAGGACAAGAGAGTCCTGAAGCTTATTCGGGCATACCTTAAGGCAGGGGTCATGGTGAACGGTATCTGTATAACCTCCGAAGAAGGGACACCGCAAGGAGGGCCGTTAAGCCCACTTTTAGCCAACATAATCCTTGACGACCTGGACAAGGAGCTAGAGAGGCGGGGTCACAAATTTGTCCGTTATGCGGACGACTGCAACATATACGTAAAGAGTCAAAGGGCAGGACTTCGCGTAATGGAGAGCGTGAAAAGGTATGTAGAGGGGCGGCTAAAGCTCAAAGTTAATATGGAGAAGAGTGCGGTAGACCGGCCATGGAGGAGGAAATTTTTAGGTTTCTCCTTCACCTGGGAACGGGAACCGAGGATAAGGCTAGCGCCCAAGACGATAAAGCGGTTCAAAGATAGAATACGGCAGATAACGAGGCGGAACTGGAGTATAGAGCTTAAGCAGCGCATAGAGCTTTTGAACACTTATCTTAAGGGATGGATAGGGTACTTTCGGCTAATAGATACGCGAAGCACCCTGGAAGCCCTAGATGAGTGGATAAGGCGGCGGCTCAGGATGTGTTTGCTTAGGCAATGGAGGAGACCACGGACTAGGAGACGCAACTTAGTAGCGCTAGGGATACCAGAAGACTGGGCGAGCCTTATAAGCGGGTCCCGGAAAGGGTACTGGAGGCTAGCGAACACTCCCCAAGTGAATAAGGCCCTTGGCCTTAAATATTGGAGAGACCAAGGGCTGACGAGCTTAGTTGAGCGGTACTTAGAACTTCGTAGCGCCTTATGAACCGCCGTATACCGAACGGTACGTACGGTGGTATGGGGGGACGGGGGTTAGCCGCCCCCTCCTACCCGATGTGGAATGCCATTACTTTATTCAGCCGAGCCCCCTTCGCCGGGTCCCTTCGCCGCCTGTCCGGGTATTACTGGAAGATGAGCATGGCAAGCAATATCCGGCTCTCATTCTGGTGTTAAATACCAGGGAGTTTGGGCTGGAAACGGAAGCTCCAGTTCCGGGCCGGTATGTAATCAGGCTACAGGAAAGCTTGTGGGTCGAAGTAGCCGGATTGCCGTTCAAAGGGAAAAATAACGTCCATGTTTTTGAGATCCTGTGCGTCCACAGGAAGCAAGGGACTGCCCCGCGTCTTAGCAAGGAGGAATACCAGTTGCTGGCCGGAAGCGCCAGCGAGCTAGTACAGGAGATTTCCCGCC
The DNA here is from genome assembly GCF_056378755.1 of Thermanaeromonas sp. DSM 22490. Taxonomy (NCBI): domain Bacteria; kingdom Bacillati; phylum Bacillota; class Clostridia; order Neomoorellales; family Neomoorellaceae; genus Thermanaeromonas; species Thermanaeromonas sp. DSM 22490. Next base: position 13,819 of record NZ_JBJHHE010000008.1, on the reverse strand, counting down.
GCTTGCCAGAGCACCTTCAGGACCTGGTGAGGGAAAAACTGCTGGCTGAAGTGGAGAAATCCGAATTAATTAACGCTCTCAAGGTGGGGAAGGTGATGAAATATGAAGGGGGGCGCTTCCGCTACCTTTCGGGCCAGGCCGACCTGGATCTGCCCATGGAAGAAGCGGAAAAACTGATGCGCCAGGCTATTCGCCAGGCCGAACACCAGCGCGAGGTGATCGTTAGTGCTGACGGGCAAAAGGTGTTTGACCTTCACTGCGTGCCGTTCGACCACAGGAGCGGTGGACTGCTGGCCTTTGACATCACCGAGGTGATTGAAAAGGAGAGAAAGATGCACCAGCAGGAGGTGCAGGCTTACCGGGAGGCTATAGCGGCGGTAACGGGGGGACGATTGTACCTGGTGAATAGTGAAGAGATGGAGAAAGTGGTTTCAGAAGGAACAGAACTGGCCCAGGGTGAGGTCCGGCAGACCCATGACATTCCGGAAGCCCGCCAGGTAATGCGGGAAGCTTTGCCTGGTCTCGACAACCGCAGGCGGCACGCGATTGAGCTGTGCTTGTCAGAGGCGCTGGCCAACGCTCTTAAACATGCGGGGGGTGGTTGGTGGCAAGCCAGACAGTCAGGGGATACCGTTAGGATTATCGTGCAGGACCGGGGTCCAGGAATCAAAACCAGCGAATTGGCCAGGGCAACGCTGATGCAACATTATTCAACCAAGAATTCCTTGGGGTGTGGATTTACCCTGATGCTTTACTATGCGGACTACCTCTACCTTAATACAGGGCCATCAGGTACCACCCTGGCTTTGGACTTTGGCATTGTACCTGCAGACAGGTTAAAACCGGACAAAGAGCAATGAAAGAGGGTGATGTTATTGCTAAAAGTGGATGTTTACGTTTTCCGGGAAGTGTGCCGGATAGTGCTGAGCGGTGAATTGGACGTGGAAACGGTAACGCAACTGCAAGAGGTTGTTGGGAAAGTGAAGGAACACACGGTGGAGGTTGACCTGTCAGGCGTTTCTTTTGTTGATTCCACCGGTTTGAAAAGTTTGCTGGACATTAGCAACGACTGGCGGCAAAGAGGGGGCCAGATGCTGATTTTGAGGCCGCAACCTGAAGTGGCGGAGGTGATGCAGCTGGTAGGGCTGGACAGGCTACTGGCGCAAAGCACCGCTCTAGACGGAGAAGAGAAGGAGGAGCAGGATGATAGAAGTCGTCACAGGGAATGAGCAAGTACTAAAGGCTTACGGGTTGGAAGGTAGGGGGTGTAGCCTGCCTGCCGGACAGGTTGGGGGAGATTTTTTTGAGTTTATCGCCTGCGATGAGAGAACCGTGTTTGCTGTCATTGGAGATATAATGGGCAAAGGATTCCGGGCGGCCCGGCTGATGGAAACAATCCGCCATATGCTCCGGGAATGTATCAGGATCAATCCCCATCCTCTGGAGGTGGTGCGCCGATTGAACAAGGTGGGAGGGTATGAACTGCGGAAATACGGGGCTTTTGCCACCCTATGCCTGTTGTGTTACGACGGGATAACTGGACGCCTCTCCTGTGTCAATGCAGGGCACCACCCTCCCCTCCTTCTATCTGACGGCAAGGTGAAAGTGGCCCGGTGCCGGGGAGTCGCCTTGGGCCTGTTGGAAGATTACCTTGGGTCAGGGGTGGAGGAATTTTTTCTGGCCCCCGGAGATGCGGTGGTGCTGTATACTGATGGACTCGTGGAGGCCTGTGGTCCGGGCGAGCAAAGGTACGGGCTAGAACGATTGAAGGAGATAGTTCGCCTTCAGGAGGGCGCTGATGCAGACAGGATGAAACAAAACATTTTATCTGACCTGGAGACATTTACCCGCGGTATTCCTCAAAAGGATGACGTGACACTGGTTGTTACTAAGGTGACGGAAAAGGGAGGTGAAATGGGTGGAGATTAGAGTCCGGCAAAAGAAAGGGGTGGCCATCGTGGAGGTGGAAGGCGAGCTGGATTTCAGCAACGTAGAGCAGTTACAACAAGAAATTCAGCGGCGGCCGGAGGAAGTGGTGGAGATAGATCTGCAGGGACTTAGGTTCATAGACTCTTCCGGGGCGGGCATGCTCCTGAACCAGGCCAGACACCTGTACAGGCAGGGTCGAACCCTGAGAATTGCTCGCATCCCCGATCATATTCGAGAAGACCTGGAAGTGATAGGGTTTTTCCGAGTGCTAGAAATCTTAAAGACAAATCCCAACGCTTAGCAGGAGGTGAGTCCCTAAATGAAAGAGGAGATTACCCGGGGCTCCCCTGCAGTAACAGCGAGTACAGCGGACAATACTTTTCTGGACGGAGAAGCGATGGGTCCATATGCTTTTGTGAAACAGGGGCGCCTTGTTGTCCGGCACCGTCCGGAGGGACCTTACCCGGTGGTGGTACCTTGCCCCGGGGTAAGACTGATTGTTAACGGCCGGGAGTGCACTCGACCCACCCCTGTATCCATGAAGGATACGGTGCAGGTGGAAACGGTGGATGAACGAAGAGAAGGGAAGTGGTCTGTGACCGTTTCTTCTGATGGTCTACAAGCGATATTGCAAACGCGCCCTACGGTGATAGTTCACCGGGAACTGCCGGATCTGCCGCCTGCCAAAATACTACAATTGGCGGTAGTGGAGCGGGAAGAACGTCTTCCCCCACTCACATGGGACGAACTATTGCAGGAGTTATCCCGGCAGGGGATTAACTATGGCGTAGACTGGGAAGCATGCTTTCGTGGTGTTACATCCTGTGCTGAAGAAGAGATAGTTATAGCCCGAGGTATTCCTGCACAACCAGGAAAGGACGGCTGGGTAGAATTGCTTTTTCCCTCTAATTCCAAGGTGCCGGTACTGGCGGGGGAAGACGAAACGGTGGATTTCCGGGAACGCTATGTTTTTGTTTCAGTGGAACCGGGAGAAGTCCTGGCTGTCAAACACCCGCCTGAGCCAGGACGTCCTGGCACCAGCGTCAAGGGTGAGGTAATCGTGCCGCCGGCGCCCCGGGACTTTATTCTTTCTGCGGGAGAAGGAGCGGCGCTTACTAGGGATGGTGAGCGGGCCGTAGCGGCCCGGGCTGGACGTCCTGTAGCCTCCCGCTGGCGTAACTTGGTGAAGGTAAGTGTATTATCTGAGTTCGTACATGCTGGCGACGTAGACCTTGCTTCAGGTAACATTGTTTTTAAAGGAGATATCCTGATTTCCGGAAATGTGACAGAAGGGATGGCAGTAGAAGCGGACGGAAATGTTAGGGTTGGAGGGTTGGTCTCCGGCGCAAGGGTTCAAGCCAAAGGATCTATCCTGATCAGGGGGAATATCCTGTCATCGGTGGTAATCGCAGGAGGAGCTCCTGCTTTTCTACGAATGTTACCACAGGTTCATACCTTGGCGGCCGGGTTGCAAGAGATGACCGTGGCTATCCGGCAGTTACTCAGTCACCCGGCCTTCAAGCAAGGCGATCTTAAAGGCGGTATCGGCCCCCTGGTAATGTTGCTGTTGGAGGGGAAGTTTCGCCATCTTCCTGCTGCCGCCAAAACCTTCAAGAAGCAGGTCGAAACTATGCCCCCAGGAATGGCCGTTGAAGGCCTAGAAGAGTTTATCCGGGAAGTTGAACGAGCGCTGGTTCGTTCCCCTTTGGCCGTGCGTGACCTTCAAGAGATTGAAACGTTGGCCCGACAAGCCGAGGAATGGGAACTGGCCTTTGCGTCCCCGCTATCTGCAGAAAGTAGTGTGGTGGCGTCAAGTGTCCTCAATTCTACCATTATAACTACCGGCGATGTCCGGGTGGTGGGCAGCGGTTGTTATAATTCTCGGATTCAGGCTGGTAAGAAAGTGACTGTATCCGGGGTATTTCGCGGTGGCGAGATACAGGCTGGCGGGGATGTGCATGTGGGAGAGCTGGGTTCCAGAGGTGGGGCCACCACAAGGGTGGTGACTGGCGCGGCAGCCGTAGTTACCATAGGATATGCCTTTGAGGGCACTTTTGTAGTGGTGGGCGGCCAGGTTTATCGGTTTGATAGGGAGGAAAAAAGCATCCGCCTCTGGTTGGATAAAGAAGGGAACCTCAGGTCCAAGGGAATTCCAGCCTAGGAAACTGCCGAAAAACCCAAGCAATTAGCTCCGGCACCAGGCCATATAAACACCAAGATCATGACTCATTCGCGCGAAATCGTCGAAGTACCTGTCCACAGCCTCGGGGGTCGTACCAGGTGATCCAGGCAATGTCCCGGCTGAAATATCCACTCAGGTAGAAGTCGATGATGATCTCTTCATGGTGCTGTCGGCGACAGCGCCGTCCTCAGGGGGCGAATTCAGCTGATCATAGATCTTCTAATCAGCCGCGTTGCGACCGCCGCGGCGGAACTGCACAACCTGGCGGCACCGGAAAAGTGCGGGAGAGTACCGTAGAACAGGCTAGCGCAGCAAAGAAGGATGGAAACCACCCACTTCTTTAGCCAAACGGCAAGGACTTCCACCCCGGAATCCTTGCCGTTCTTTGCTTGTCTGGAGCTGATGGTGGGATTCGAACCCACGGCCTGCTCATTACGAGTGAGCTGCTCTACCCCTGAGCTACATCAGCATATTTTTTCCGAGTGGCATTATAACATTGCTCAGCTATGGAGGTCAAGGGTAGTTAGTTCACTTTTGCTTCTCAATTTGTTATAATGGCTCTATGGATAAGTTAACCACCGTACTAATCAACTCGGCCCTGCAGCGTATTACTAAACCTTTAGTGTACGAGGTGCCGATACATTTAGTTGGAGAAATCGGTCTGGGCTCCCGGGTTTTGGTACCTCTGGGAAAGCGGGAAGTAGAGGGATTAGTAGTAGGCTTTTCCCCACAGACCCCGGTAAAGGATCTTAAGTTTGTGCTGGAGGTACTGGACAGAGAGTTTTTACCACCTTCTTTGGTAAAATTATTATTCTGGATAAGCGAATACTATTTATGCGATCCTGGGGAAGTTTTACCGTTAATATTACCGCCTTTGCTTAAACGGCGAGGGTACTCCTGGTGCTGGCTGGCGGGAAAGGAAGAAATGCCTAACACAGACTCTTTTATTTGCCCTCTGGCGAGGGAAATTGCTGCCTATCTGGCTAAACATGGCGAGGTGAGCCAGCGGCAGCTGCGAAGGCGCTGGCCACAACAGGATATCCTAGCGGCCCTTCACGAATTAGAGGAACGGGGCTTTATTACTAAGAGGTACCGAGGGTTAGGGGATAAGAAAAAGCGCCTTGTTTTTCCGGTCGTTAAAAGGGCTACGGCACAGATCGAAGGAGAAAAAAATAGGCAAGGTACGGAAATAATCTTAACAGAGGAACAAAAACAAGCACTAGAAAGTATTGAGGCTGCTCTGGAAAACGACGGCGGCAATTTTTTACTTCATGGGATAACAGGAAGCGGCAAAACAGAAATTTACATCCGCAGTATCGCTGCTGCCCTGCGCCGGGATAAAGGGGCTATTGTTTTAGTCCCTGAACATGCCTTGATACCCCAGATGGCCGAACGCCTGCAGAGAGTGTTTGCGGACCAAGTGGTTATTATTCATGGTGAATTAGCCCCGGGGGAACGAACAGCTAACTGGGAGAAAGTACGGCAGGGGCAGGCTATGGTGGCTGTGGGTACGCGTTCCGCCCTTTTTGCTCCCTTTCCGCGGCTGGGTCTGATTGTTGTAGATGAGGAACATGCTCCGACGTACAAGCATGAAGCAACTCCTCGCTATGATGCCAGGGAGGTGGCTATAAAGCGAGGACAACTGGAAGGGGCAGTAGTTCTTTTCGGCAGTGCTACTCCCAGTACGGAGGCTTATTTTCTGGCCTTCCGCGGGCAGCTAAAATTATTAACGCTAAATCAAAGGGTAGGAGGGGGTAGCCTGCCTAAAGTTAAAATAATCGATATGCGAGAGGAACATCAAAGCGGTCATCATGGCTACTTAAGCAGGGAATTGCAAAGGGAAATAAAGGCAACACTAACGCGGGGAGAACAGGTTTTGCTTTTTCTTAACCGCCGCGGGTATGCCCCCTATGTGGTATGCCGCTATTGCGGCTATGTACCTACTTGTAGTCAATGTGCAGTAAGTTTAACCTACCATGCGGATGGAAAATTGCGCTGCCATTATTGCGGACTAGAGAAAATATGGCAAAGCAGTTGTCCCCAGTGCCAAGGTTCTTTAGCTTTGCTGGGGGTAGGGACTCAAAGGGTGGAGGCTGAAGTCCGCGCTCTTTTCCCAGAGGCGCGCATTTTGCGCGCTGATAGTGATAGCACCAGAAACCCCAGGCGATGGGCAGAAATTTATCACCAATTTGCCTGCGGCCAGGCGGATATACTCATTGGTACCCAAACTATTGCCAAGGGCATGGATTTTGAAGGTGTAACCCTGGTCGGTGTGGTAAATGCCGATCTATCTTTATTCCTTCCTGATTTTCGTGCTCGCGAACGGACCTTTCAACTTTTAATGCAGGTAGCTGGGCGAGCTGGACGGAGATCCCGGGAAGGGACGGTATTAATTCAAACTTTTAACCCCCAAGATCCAGCTATTATTTTTGCTGCTCGCCAAGATTATAAAAGTTTTTATCAAGTAGAAATTGCTGCTCGCCGTGTTTTGCGTTATCCCCCTTTTGTAAAACTGGCCCGGCTGGGACTGATGGGTTTATATGAGGGAGAAGTAATAAGCGCAGCTCATGCTTTGGCTAAAGCCTTAGGTGAAACAAAGGCTGAAGTGGAGATATTAGGTCCGGCGCCGGCAGCAATATCTAAAATTAAAAAAGAATACCGTTGGCAGTTAACCTTAAAAGCCCCTGCCTGGGACCAATTAAAGAAAGCGTTGACCGAAGCTTTAGCTACATATCAATGCCCTAAAGGGATTAAGATGATAAAAGAAATAGGCCCTGTAACTATTTGGTAATTGCAGAGGGAGGCTTACGAACGGGTGGCGGTTTATAAAATTGTGACTTTAGGAGACCCGATACTAAGGGAAAAGGCCCAGCCGGTAAAAAAGATAACACCTAATTTGCTTAAATTGCTGGACAATATGGCGGAAACTATGTATGCTGCGCCGGGGGTTGGGCTGGCGGCTCCCCAGATCGGCGTGGGCAAGCGAGTTATTGTGGTAGATGTCGGCGACGGTTTAGTGGAACTGATTAATCCCGAAATAGTGGCAGCTGAGGGTACGGAAATCGGCCTAGAAGGGTGCCTCAGTATACCCGGAGTCCAAGGGGAAGTGCCGCGCTCAGCCAGAGTGGTGGTCAGAGGGCTGGATCGTGACGGGAAAGAGAGGGAATATAAAGCTGAAGGGCTTTTCGCCAGGGCCCTCCAGCATGAAATTGACCACCTGGATGGTATTCTTTTTATAGATAAGGCCGTCCGCTGGTTAGAAGGTAGTGCAGGGGGGAAATAGTTTCTTGCGTCTAATTTTTATGGGTACGCCAGAGTTCGCCGCTGTGTCTTTAAAGGCTTTACTGGAAAGTAAGCATGAGGTAGTGGGAGTAGTGACCCAACCTGACCGCCCCAAGGGCAGGGGGCAGAAGGTGGCGTTTTCCAAAGTAAAAGAACTGGCTCTAAATCATAATTTGCCTGTTTTACAACCTACCGATCTTAAAGAACCTGAGTTTCTGAAGACCCTGGCAAGTTGGAAAGCTGACCTGATAGTGGTGGTGGCCTTTGGCCGTCTTTTGCCTGCTAGCATTTTAAATTTGCCCCCCTTGGGGTGTATTAATCTCCATGCCTCATTACTTCCCCGTTACCGGGGAGCTGCTCCTATTCAGCGAGCTATTATAAACGGAGAAAAAGAAACAGGAGTTACCACCATGTATATGGCGGAAAAATTGGATGCCGGCGATATCATCTTACAAGAGCGGGTGACTATTCAACCGGAAATGACCGCAGGCGAGCTACACGATGTATTGGCGGCCTTAGGTGCACACTTACTAGTACGTACCACAGATTTAATTGAGGCGGGCCAGGCGCCAAGGGTTCCCCAGGAGGAAGCCCGGGCCACTTATGCTCCGCCAATAAGGCCCGAAGAAGAAGAGATAAATTGGCAAGAAAAGGCAGAGAGGATAGTAAATCTCATACGAGGGATGAATCCTTTACCTGGGGCGTATACCTGGCGAGAGGGTCAACGTTTAAAAATTTACCGAGCCCGTATTGTTGAAAAAGGGGAGAAAGCTTTACCAGGAGAAGTAGTAGCCATCCTGCCCCAGCAAGGATTTATAGTCCAGGCGGGCGAAGGCCAGGTACTGGTTACAGAAGTTCAGCCCCCAGGTAAACGGCTTATGACGGCAGCAGAGTATTTAAGAGGATATCCCCTTAGGGCGGGTGAACGGCTAGGATGCGTATAAAAAAACGGGTATTTATAGGTTTATTGGTTTTGAGCCTGTTCTTCTTGCTTTCCTGCTTTTTTGGAGGCTGGTATATTTTAACCCATCGGACAGGCACCTGGAATAATCTTTTGTTGACTTTGGGAGCCATTACCTTAGCTTTAATTTTTGTAACCGTAACCGTAGGGATCGGGGGATTAGTACTCATTCTCTGGCGGCACCGTCATGTCCCCTTTTTACAGCATTTGGGCCTCCTGGCAGCTAATTTATTGTTTCCCCTGGCTTTAAGCCTGGGGAAAAGAATGGGTATAAGTGCCGATACCATAAAGGCTTCTTTTATCGAAGTAAACAACCAGCTAGTGCGCTTGCGGGGAATTAAAGTTAAACCAGAGCAGATTCTTTTGCTGGCGCCTCATTGCCTGCAACGCAGCGATTGCCCTTATAAAATTACCATCGATGTTTTCAATTGCCGGCGTTGCGGGCGTTGCTCTATTGATGCTTTGCATAGTTTAGCGGAAAAGTACGGGGTGCGCCTGGCTGTAGCTACCGGAGGCACTATGGCGCGGCACTTTGTTAAATTTTATCGCCCTCGCGCTGTGGTGGCTATTGCCTGTGAAAGGGATTTGACAAGCGGTATTCAAGATACTCAACCCTTACCCGTCCTAGGTGTAGTTAATTTAAGGCCTCACGGGCCGTGCTTAAACACGCAAGTTAATCTATTTCAGGTAGAGGAAGTGATTCGCTTTTTCCTGGGCCTAGAAGGGGATTTATCGGCGAAATTAACCGGGACCTATCCGAGTCTGGAGGCTTAGTTTGCTCAGTATTTACATAGGATTTGTGGCATAATATAATTCCTGGTAGGAGTACGCAAAACTTACCATTGAGGAGGGCTAACTATGTTTTACTTTGGGGATCCTACCTTCATTTTGCTCATACCGGCTATTCTTTTATCGCTGTATGCTCAATTTAAGGTGCAGTCGACCTTTGACCGATATTCACGGGTAGCCTCCCGTAGCGGCTTAAGTGGCGCGGAGGTTGCCCGTAATTTACTGGACCGCGCAGGCCTGCACCACGTGCGGGTAGAAATGGTACAGGGGTTTCTTACGGACCATTATGACCCGAGGGCGAGAGTTTTAAGATTGTCACCACCTGTTTATCAGAGCAGCTCGCTGGCTTCTCTAGGGGTGGCTGCCCATGAGGCCGGGCATGCCTTACAACACCGGACCGGCTATTTGCCTTTGCAATTGCGTTCCGCCCTGGTACCTGTAGTTTCCTTTGGTTCCAACCTGGCCATTCCCCTGTTATTGTTTGGTATTATTCTAGGTTTACCTTCTCTAGCCCGCCTGGGTGTATATGCTTTTACACTGGTCGTGCTTTTTACTTTGATCACTCTGCCTGTGGAATTCAATGCCAGCCGTCGGGCCATCGCTTTGTTGGAAAGTGGAGGATACTTGAGCAGGCAGGAACTGGTAGGAGCACGCCAGGTATTAAATGCAGCCGCGCTAACTTATGTGGCAGCCGCTTTAACAGCAATCCTTAATCTGGTACGCTTAATGTTTCTAGCGGGGTTTTTTGGGCGTCGTGAAGAGTAGAGAAGCTGCCCTTCACATTTTATACCGGGTACAGGAAGAAGGGGCTTTTGCCAACCTGGCTGCCAATGAAGTTTTAGGGGCTACGCAACTGGACCCCAGAGAACGGGCCCTGGCTACGGAAATCGCTTATATGGCCATAAAAGCATGGAACACCATCGATTGGGCCCTTAATCTATGCTTAAATAAAAGAAGGCTGGAAGACCTCCCTCCCTGGATCCGGTGCGTACTGAGGGTGGGAGCCTCCCAGCTACTTTTTCTTTCGCGCATCCCTGCCCGAGCTGCCATCTATGAAACCGTTGAACTGGCTAAAAAGTACGGTCATAAAGGAACGGTAGCTCTAGTAAATGCTGTTTTGCGTCGTCTATTGCTCCAAAGGGATCAACTCCCTTATCCAAAGCTTGAAGAAGATCCTGTCCATCATATTGCTTTACGGTATTACCATCCTCCTTGGTTAGTGGCCAGATGGTTACACCAATTTGGCTTGGAAGAAACTATTAAGCTTTGCCAGGCCAATAACGAACCTCCTCCTTTAGTTATTCGGGTTAATACTTTAAAAATAGATGTTTCTTCCCTGATCGAAGTCTTAAGCCAAGAAGGAGTGACAGCTTATCGCGCTCGTTATGCCCCTGAAGGCTTAATAGTGAAGGATTTGTTCGCTGTCGAAAAAAGCCCTGCTTTTCAGCGGGGGTTGTTTTATGTCCAGGATGAAGCCTCTATACTAGTAGGCCATGCTGTGGCCCCGGACCCGGGAAGTACAGTAATAGATGCCAGTGCTGCTCCGGGTGGCAAAACAACACACCTGGCCCAGCTGATGGAAAATAGAGGTAACATTTTGGCCTTGGATATTCATCCCGGTAGGCTGCAGCTGATTGAGGAGAACTGCCGACGGCTCGGTGTTACTTGTGTAAAAACAGATCTGGCCGATGCCACCCAGTTGGGGAACAGATATCCAGGTAGGGCAGATTATCTCCTTATTGATGCTCCTTGTACTGGGCTCGGGGTACTGAGGCGGCGCCCTGATGCCCGCTGGCGTCAAGACTTGCAGCGGCTGAAAGAACTGGTAAAACTACAACTTTCTATTTTAAAAGGAAGTGTATCTACTCTAAAACCAGGCGGAGTTCTGGTATATAGCACTTGTTCCCTGGCACCGGAAGAAAACCACGAAGTATTAAAGCAATTTTTGCAGGAAGTCACCTTTATGGAATACGAAGATCTTTCGGGTTATCTTCCCAATCTTCCTCCAGATCTCCAAAGGCAGGCCAGGAGTGGACAGGTTCAGTTTTTACCCCACCGTCATGGCACGGATGGGTTTTTTGTAGCCAGGCTACGTCGGAGAGGGCGGGGCCAACAAGAGTAAGCGTGAAAACCGGAGGAGGGAGCAAATTATGGACCATATGCCCTGGCAAGCGCTGGTGTTTCAATCTATACCGGAAGCTATTATTCTTGTTAGCCTTGGATTAGGTTTGTTAGGATTTCTTCCACCTTTTAGGTATGTGGTAATTATTGGGGTTACTATTTCTATACTTTCTTTTTTTATTAGACAACTTCCTTTCGTATTTGGTATACATACTTTACTTTATATTTTGTTATTGGCTTTGTTATTGAAAATCAGTTTAAAAAAAATAGAATGGTGGCGGGCAATTGCTGTTGGATTTTTAAGTATAATAATTTTAGGCCTAGTCGAAGGCACTTTTATTCCGCTCATGTTGCGGATTACAGGCCTAACCATAGCTGATGTCTTAAGCGATACCTGGCTAAGGATACTTTTCCCTTTGCCCCATGAAATTGTTCTGGCAGTCTTAGCTTATCTCATCTGGCACCGGCGACTATCCCTGCTTGCTCCGGTAAGAAAAGCCAGCGGCAAAGGGGAAGAAGAAAGATATGATTAAAAGATCATCTATTATTGCCGCCTTGCTTTTAATTTTAATAGAGGCCTGCCTGGTAGTTTTGTTAAATTTAAGCTTTATCAATGCCTCAGCTTTTCCTACCTTTAACATAGATATTCATACAGCTGTACAGATAATTTCCACCTTGTTAATCATTACTTCCCTGGCTTTGACGTATCTGCTTTTTAAGTATATGGAAAAAGAAATAGAAGTTAATAATCAACGGATTTACATAGAAAATTTAAAAGAAAGCCTGGAAAACTTGCGCGCCCAGCGCCATGACTTTATCAGCCACCTACAGGTGATACTCGGTTTTATGCAATTAGGACTAGTTAATGATGCCAAGGAGTATGTCGAATCTTTATGCGCCGAGATAAGCCAGCCTACCCGCATTATACATATCAACCAGCCGGCCCTGGCGGCCTTGATTCAGAGCAAGATGGGCCTGGTCGAGAGCAAGGGCATCACCTGGCAGTGTGAGATAAATACGGACCTTAAGGAATTTTTAGTGCCGGCCACTGCCATAACCCGGATCTTCGGCAATTTATTGGATAACGCCATTGAAGCCAGTTTCAAAGAGACGGCGGGAGAAAAGCGAATTTGGCTGCGCATTTATGAAAAAGATGAGGACTATGTCTTTGAAGTGGGCAATACCGGGCCGGCTATACCCCTGGCCTGGAGGGAGAAGATTTTTGAACGCGGTTTTACGACTAAAAAAGACAAGGAGGGCCATGGCCAGGGATTATTTATTGTCAAAAGCCTGGTAACTGAATATGATGGCCGTATTATTATTCAAAGCAGCGGTCAGGGTACAGTTTTTACGGTTACCTTTCCGCGCTGGAAAAAGATAAACTAAATTTGGAAAAAGAAGAAGGATTTTCTTATATTAATGTAGAAATTAAGGAATATGATCAGTATACACAGTATAGCTAAAAATATGGCCAGCTATATACTATCCAGGGCAGCTCCAATAGATACCTTCCAGGGAGGGAAGGGGAGCGAACGCCAGGAAATAGTGGCTTATGGACTGGAAATAGCCTTGGGAGCAGTAGTCGAAGTTTTGGCCATAGCCGGAGTTGCTAGGGCTTTAGGAATATTTCCGGAAGTGATGGCCGCTTTTTTGACCCAAGCCCTGTACCGTTTCGGCTCCGGCGGGGCCCATTGTACAGCATACTATCGTTGCCTAGTGAGCTCGGTAGTCTTTCTTATCCTGGTAGGTTGGGGCGGGCACTGGCTACAAGGGGTATTTCCGGGAGGAGAAGTTATTTTTTTTAGTATTATGGCCGTGATGGTCAGCTTGCCGGTAGTGTGGCACTGGGCGCCGGCGGATACAGCGGCTAACCCTATCTATAGCCTGCGCCGGCGTTATTGGTTAAGAAATTTGGCCTTTATTTTCCTCGGAGGTTGGCTTATTTTCATGCTTATAGCCGTCGGGAGAGTAAAGGTCAGTTTGCTTTATGCGTCGGTGCTGGCAGTAATCATGCAGACCATTACTATCACCCCGGCCGGCTACCGCTGGATGGCCTGGTTGGATAAGGGATTGCAGCGGTTATTGCCCCTGGAGGGAAGGAGGTGAAACACTATGTGGAGGAAGGTTGCAGCCATAGTGGCTTCCTGGGTGATAGTTCTCTCTGTATTCGTGGCTCAGAGCAGTGTACTGCCTAGTAGTGCATTGACATTTTACCAACCAGAGGTACCAAAGAGCCTTAGAAAGTAAAAAAATTATAAAAATGGGCAAAGCAAATATACAACCAGGGGCAATACATAAGTAAGGGGAGTACATTCCCCTTTTCTTTTTTGCTATTGTTATTCCTACTTGGTATATAATGGAATGGGTTTAGCTATACTAGTGGCAGACCTGATATAATATTTATCAGGGTGGAATCAATGGGTAATAGAATTGAGCTTTGCGGTTTCGGACTGGAGGAATTAAAGGAACTAGTTCGTAAGATAACCCCATTAATCCCTAACTGCTCTTTTCCAGCTTGATACCCCTGTTACTGATGTAACTGACCAGGGACTCCT
>NZ_JBJHHE010000007.1:0-111816 GCF_056378755.1 Thermanaeromonas sp. DSM 22490 | reverse complement strand
AAGTAGATGTCATTACTATTTTCGATGTCGATATGCTAATACCTGCTAATTAAAATGAGTTTTTCACAACGCTTCTAGAGTACCAGAGCCTACTTGCAAATTTTGTACCTGTATATAGGATATGCTCTCCGGAAGAACCGGGTTCAGGTAAAGCTGTCCGTGGGCTACCCTGGGAAACAGGCCGAGAATGGCCTGAAGCAGTAGAAATACCGTACCTGCTGCCCATGCCTGGGGCGAGCAAGCAGTAGGATAAGGCACCGGTCTGCCTTTGTCCCGTGCAAACCCACAGAAGAGCTCGGGCAAGCGGTAATTAAAGTGTCTGGCCGCTTGGAATAAGCCTTCAATCACCCGGTTAGCTTCTTGACGAAATCCGTATCGTACAAACCCCATTACAATTAAAGAATTATCATGAGGCCAGACAGAACCGTTATGATAGCTAATGGGATTGTACGCCCGCGCTTTACTGCTCATGGTGCGAATCCCATATCCAGAAAACATATCCGGTGCCAACAACCTTTTTGCCACTCGCCTCGCGGGCTCTTTATCCAGCAGGCCAGACCACAGGCAGTGTCCTCCATTGGAAGTAACCGTTTCTACCCGCCGCTTATTCTTATCTAAAGCTAGAGCTATGAATTGGGAATCTTCCATCCAAAAGGCGTGGAAAAATGCCTGCTTTAACTTATTAGCACTCTCCCGCAATTCTTTGGCTTTCTTAAAGTCTCCCAGCCTTTCAAATATAGCAGCCCACTTGATCTTGGCATCATAAATATAGCCCTGAACTTCAGCCAAAGCAATGGGGGCTTCAGCTAAAGCGCCAGATTTATGAACAATAGAGTCTCCCGAATCTTTCCATCCCTGGTTTTCGATACCTACCGGAGATTCCTTTAAATATTCCACAAATCCGTCCCCATCACGATCCCCATATTCATCAATCCAGGCCATGGCTTGGTAAACAACAGGTAAATACTCACGGACGAAAGCTTCATCTCCCGTCCAGTAGTAGTACTCGGCTAGCAAGACCAAGAATAAGGGAGTGGCATCTACAGTTCCATAATAAGGCGTATGAGGTATCCGTTTGGTATTGGCCAGTTCCCCCCTGCGGATCTCATGAGGTATTTTACCCGGCTGCTCATCGCGCCAGGGGTCAACTTTTTGCCCCTGGTACCTGGCCAGGGTCCGGATGATGGCCCTGGCTATGGAGGGATTGAGTATTAGTGTTTGCACCGCGGTAATTAAGCTGTCCCTCCCAAAAGGTACAGCAAACCAGGGTACCCCGGCTACCGGGAATAATCCCTCGCCAAAGTCGATCATCAAAGTACGCAGATCGCGCAGGCTCTGCCTGATCCACTCGTTAAAATCCCGGTTATCAGTAGTAATTTCCGTACAACTCTGGACCCAATCCCGATATGATTTCTTTAGAGACTGCAAAACCAGGGAGGTATTCCGTAAAGAAGGGCGACGTTCTCCCTCAATAAGAGGAGCAATAAAAATGGTTATAGAATAATTTTTATCAACCGGCAGCTTAATTCGGTAGCTAACTTTTCCCTCCCTGGACAGCTCGCTGGGGACTGGTTCAAATTTTATCTCCGTCCGGCGATATAAACCGTCGGCTCCCAGGTAGTGAAAAACCATTTGCTTTTTCCCCACTGTAACCGACGGATTTCGCCCCACCTGTTCAGGAATATAACCTCTTACCTCAAAGATATCCGTAAAATCGGCCTCCAGGTATAAATCCAAGGTTATCTCGATCTCCTGCCGGTGGTAATTGTGCAGGATGATCTTTTCATACAGAGCCCCTCCGCTTATAAATAACTGGCGCCGGATAAACAAAGAGCTTTGGGGTAATAATAGGCCATTACCGAAATCTATCTCGGGGTTAGTTAATAAGATGGTCGCCTCATTGTTCTCTTCGGAACTGAAACTAAGAAGTACGGGTTTTCGCCCGTTGATATAATATTCCATTCGACTGAGAAAACGAGTATCCCGGGTGTACAGGCCCAAACTGGAACCGTCTTCTTTGGCTACATCGCCCAGTTTGTCAAATAAAAGGAAAACATCGTTTTCTTTAATGACCGAATAACTCAAAGACTTCGGCCTCCTCTTCCCCCGCAGCAACTTTCTGGTCGTATTTTATAGCATCTAAAAGATCCTTTGACAAGCCCTTTTTTGCGAATTTAGGCCATCAAAAATTTACCTGTCTACAAAAGTAGAAACCCGGTCCCTTTTGTCCACGATTGAGACCGGGTTTTATCTTGCGAATTATTACCCGAAGCATAAAATAGCTTCTCGTATGATTTTGGCAGCCAGGATAGCCGTAATATTATTATGATCATAAGCTGGGCAAACCTCCACCAGGTCTAAGCCCACCACCCGTGCCCCCTTCAGGAGATATAGAGCAGAGAAAATCTCTTGAGGTTGGCAACCCCCAGGTTCAGGTGTACCGGTACCAGGGGCAAAAGCCGGGTCTACTACGTCTATATCCAAAGTAATGTAGAGAGGCCTGTCCTTTAGTTCCGGGACCAGACGGGACAAGGGCGACTGGATTTTATCCAGGAACAAATTAGTTTTTTCGCTGCCGTAAATCAATTCCTCCCACGTACAGGATCTTATGCCCAACTGGTAAAGGTTAGCCGGCCCTATTTCTTCAGCCACCAGTCGCATAACAGTGGCATGGGAATACCTCTCGCCCAGATAATCCTCCCGCAGGTCGGCATGGGCATCCAGGTGGATGACGGCCAGATCTGGGTAATGTTGGTGAACCGCCCGGATGAGGGGATAGGTCACCAGGTGCTCTCCCCCCAGGCTTAAGGGAAATTTATCGTCCTTTAAAATTTGGGCAGCCGCAGCTTCTATGCGCTCCAGATTTTCTTCTATTTTCCCCGGGCTCAAGTCTAAATCCCCTAAATCGCAAAAGGGTACTTCTTTCAGATCCCTTTTTAAAGAAGGGCTGAATTCTTCCAGGACTTCAGAAACAGACCGGATAACCTGGGGCGCAAACCGGCTCCCCGGACGAAAACTGGAGGTAACATCTAGGGGTATACCCCAAAGGCACATCCTGGACGCCGCATAATCTTCCTTGCTCCCCAGAAAGGCCCCACCGCGTAAGAATTTTACTTCCTTGTTAAAATCCTGCACTAAAAAATCTCCTTATCTTCACCAGGCTTTAATATTTCCAGCACAAAGGGCGGCAAGGCAAAGGCCGCACGATGAACTTCCGGGGAGTAATAGCGAGTAGGGAGGTGCGGGATGTGTTCCGGATTTACAGCCAAAGGATCGTATTTCTTACTTCCCAGGCTAAAGGTCCATAACCCGCCGGGATAAGTGGGTACGGTGGCCAAATAAAGCCTGGTTATAGGAAAGATACTAGCGATGTCCTGCTGGACCCGACGGATAAAATCCGGGTTAAAAAAGGGAGACTCCGTTTGAGCCACAAACAGGCCATCGGGTTTTAAGGCCCGATAGACATTCTGGTAGAATTCGCGAGCGAAGAGACCGACCGCCGGCCCCACCGGATCGGTGGAATCAATTATTATTACATCGTATTTACCTTCCAGTTGGCGGATATGCTCTATACCGTCTTCAAATCTTATCTCCACTCTAGCATCATCCAGGCCGCAGGCTATTTCGGGCAGGTATTCCCGGGCATTGGCCACTACGCGGGCATCTATCTCCACCAGAACAGCGCGGTGCACTCTGGAGTGTTTAATAATTTCCCGAATAGCCCCGCCATCGCCGCCACCTATTACCAAAACTTCCTTGGGACTAGGGTGGGTGTTTAAGGGAACATGGGAAATCATTTCGTGGTAAACGAATTCGTCCTTCACGGTGGTCTGGATTACATCGTCCAGTAGCAGCATGCGGCCAAAGGCTTCGGTATCTACTATCGTCAACTCCTGGTAAGGTGTTTTTTCCCGGTGCAGGGTTTTCTTTATGCGGCAGGAAAGGGCCAGGTCAGGGGTTTGTAATTCGGTTACCCATATACCTTTCATACAATACTTCTACCTCCTCAGGATGCCAGTTTATTGTTGAGCTCCGCGCCGACTTAAGCATACACCTTATTCCGGCCTATTTCAACCTAAATAATCCCCATCACGGCCTGGGCAATGTTTACGCTGTGGTTATTTAGGCGGAGAAGGTGGTTGATAAGATCCATATGGATAGCCGTCGTCTCCAGGCTCAAGCGGTTTTCCCGCTGAAGGCGCTGGAAATGGGAAAAGCGCAAAGTCTTTTCCATTTTGAGAATTTCCGGGTGGCTTTTAATTACCTGGACGGCCAGGCGGTGGTCAGCAGTAGCAAAGGCTGTTATAGCTTTATTAAAGTTTTCCTGGACTCGCCGGTACATCTCCTGCATTTCTTCCTGGCCTTCAGCCGAAAAACCAATCCCCGTTTCCTCTATTTTGCGCCATTGCCGGGCTATTTGTACCACCACATCCCCGATGTGTTCTAGGTCATTAGCTATATATAACAGCTGGGCTTTTTCCATCATTTCCTTTTCACTGGGGCCACTGGCCATACGGGCCAGATAACGCGCGATGGCCTGGTATAAATAATCGAGAATACTGTCTAATTCTCTAAGCTTCTTGGCCACCCCTACTTCCCGAAAAGGTAAAGGCTGCATTACCCGGGGAAACATTTCCTCCCGTATAATGTCGGCCATGCGCAATAGTTCCTTACGTACCTGGTCCAGAGCCAGTTCAGGAACTTCCAGCAAGCTTTCGTCCAGGTATTTGGCTATCCTCTCCTCCCTGGGAGCATCAGGCAATATTTTTTCCATCAATAGTGCCACCTGGGGAGTAAAAGGTAGGAAGATAAGCATGTTAATAACGTTAAAAAGAGTATGTCCGTTGGCGATCTGGCGCGGCAGCAGGGGCGAAGTAAAGGCTGCCAGCCGGCCAAAGATATTTATAAAGGGTAAAAAGAGCAAAGCGCCCAGGATTTTAAAGAAGAAATGGGCCAGGGCCACCCGTTTAGCTTCTCGGGAGGCTCCCAAGCTGGAAAGAAGGCCGGTGGCCGTGGTACCTACATTAGCCCCCAAGACTACGGCCAGGGCCGGTTCCAGAGATATCATTCCCTGGCCAGCCAGGGAAATAACTAAGGCGACAGGTGCGGCGCTGCTCTGTATAATAGCTGTAAAGAAGGTGGAAGCCAGAAAAATGAGCCAGGGGCGAAAGGCCAACCGCTCCAAGTCGGAGACCAGGGCGGGAAAATCTTTTAAAGGTTCTATGGCAGCCGACATACTTAAAACTCCGTAAAATAGAAGGCCAAACCCTATAATAGCCTGGCCCAGGTAGCGCCACCGCCAGCGTCGGGCCAAAAGATAAGGAACCACACCCAAAACCAGCGCCAAAGGCGCGTAATCGCTTATCCTAAAAACAATAAGCTGGACGGTAATAGTGGAGCCGATAGCAGCCCCCAAGATTACCCCCAGGGCTTGACCTAGGCTCATTAAGCCTGCGCTCACAAACCCCACCAGGAGTACAGTGGTAACAGCGCTGGTTTGCAAAAAAATAGTAACTACCAGCCCTACCAGCATACCTGCTATCCGGTGTCGGGTAAAGGTGCTTAAGATTTTTTGTACTTCTGCGGCAGCGGCTTTTTGGAGGCCATCGCTGATCAGGTTGGTACCAAAAATAAAAAGGGCCAGCCCCCCCAGGAGGCCGGTCAACAGGCGAAGCACCTCCACTAACTCAGTGCCTCCTGAGATACATTATTGGTTCTGAAGGGACGGCGGATACCTGTTTCCCGAAAAATTACCATTTCCGCAATGTTGACAGCATGATCAGCAATGCGCTCCAGGTAACGAGCCACCAGAGACAGATAACTAGCCTGGTCTATATATTGGGCCCCTTTTTTCATATAGTCGATAAGTTCTTCATACAACTTTTCAAAAAGACGGTCCACCTCATCGTCGGCCGCCATCACTTCCTTGGCCCTCTCTATGGACCGAGTGATAAAAGAGTTTAAGCTTTTATGCAGCATGGCCTGAGCCAGATCGCTCATACGGGGTATATCTACTAGGGGTTTAAAGTAAGGTCCTTTATCAGCCAGGCGGATAGCTATCTCCGCAATGTTAACAGCATAATCCCCGATGCGTTCCAATTCTCTCCCCACCCGCATGGCAGTGGCCAGGGTGCGCAAGTCTTTATCTAAAGGTTGCTGGAGGGAAATAAGCTCCAGGGCTTTTTCTTCAATGTTGTAATTCCAGTCATCGGTGATAGTATCACCTTCGATAACCTGCCGGGCCAGGACTACATCCTGTTGTTTTAAGGCTTCCAAAGCTTTGGCTACGCTAGCCGAGACGTAGTCCCCCATGTGAAGAATATCCTGCTCCAATTCTAAAATAGCGCGATCATAAGTGCTTAAAGGCTTTTGCATGTCCTCACCCCCGGCAGTTTCATTATAATTTATTTATGCTTTATTATATTCTTTTTTACCACTGTCGAGAAGAGGGCGAGGAATTGAGTATCTTTTCCTCAATAAGATCGGCTAAGCCCGCCACATCGTCCCAACCAAAGGTGGGAACGTTGACCGGCAGGGGTTCATCGGTAACTACCGCCAGGAGCTCCTCTTCCGTACAGAGGAGCTCACCCCCCACCGCTGCCCGGTGCACCTCTATTTTCGGCTTATCGCCCCGTTTATACCCTTCTGTGATGATGAGATCTACTCCCTGGATGCGGGCCGCTACCTCGTCCAGAGTAAGTTCCCGGGGCACTTTTTCAATAAGAGCCATTTTAGTGGGTGAGGAAATAACTACAATATCAGCACCGGCCTCGGCATGTTTCCAAGTATCTTTGCCCGGCTTGTCGATATCAAAGCCATGGGTATCGTGTTTGATAGTGGCTATACGGTAACCACGGGCCTTGAGTTCGGGCAACAACTTAATGAGCAGCGTGGTTTTGCCCACGTCGGATTTGCCGACTACGGAGATAACAGGTATCATAGCCTCACTCCCTTTAAAAAAATAAACGCGATCTCGGTACCGGAAATTAAAGGATTTGTTCCTGGTGGCAGGTCAAGCAAGGCGTTAGCCCCTATGCCGGCTCGTAAGGCACCTTGGTTGAGGTTTATCCCCTTTACCTGCCAGTAACCCTGAGAGATCTCCGCCCGGGCAAAAAGAAAAGTGCGCTGGCGGCGCTCCTTGTAAATAGATTCTGCCAGTATCCCGCGACAGCGAAGGGGATAGGGGGAACCTCCGGAGAGGGCTCGTACTACTGGGATTACCAACAGATAAAAGCCTACCAGGGCAGCCGAAGGAGTACCGGGAAGACCTAGCAAAATTTTTCCCCCTGCTCGGGCAGCTACTATTCGCCCTCCGGGGCGAAAATTGACTCTGGTAAAGAGAAGGCTGGCCCCTAGCTTTTGAAAAGCCCTGGCAGCCAAATCGTAATCCCCTTTTCCGGTACCCCCGGTGGTGACCAGCAAATCCGCTTTCTCTATAGCAGGCCCCAAGGCGGCTACTAAGGTTTCCATGTCGTCGGGTAAAACGGGCAAAGGCAAAATCCTCGCACCCGCCAGCGTAAGGCCCGCTCTCAAAGCGTAGAGGTTACTAGCAATCAAGCCTTCTTTGCTTTCCGCATCGGCTAGATCTTTGAGCTCGCTGCCTATAGCCGCTAAGGCTACCCGGGGTCGCGGATAAACGGATACCTCTTTATAACCCAATACACTTAAAAGGCCTATTTCCGCCGGGCCCAAAACGTCCCCCAGCGCCAGGACTTTTTCCCCGGCCGTTATTTGGCTCCCCTCAGGCTCAAAGTAGGAGGTTCGGGACGGCGGGAAGGAACCTGGTTCTACCTCCAGCAGAGTCTCATCCTCCACCTTGACTAGCTCCTGGGGTAAAATAGCTGCTGTACCGGGAGGTACTCGAGCCCCAGTAAAGATGCGCACTACCTCCCCAGGCGCTAAACAACCCGGATAATGGCTACCGGCCGGCACCTCTCCTACCAGGCGGTACCGGGGGGCCGGAGGGCCCAGGGCATAACCGTCCACCAGGGAACGGGGATAAGGAGGAAAGGGATGGACAGCCACTATGTCCTCAGCCAGCACCAGATCTGTGGCCTCCGTAAGGGGTAGCTTCTGAGGGGCAAGGGGGCGGATATCTTTCGAAAGAAGGGCCAGCGCTTCCTCCCATTCCGGTACCCTGGTCATTTTCTTTCCTCCCCGGCCTGGCGGCGAGCCCAGGTCAAATCAGCCGGAGTATTGATATTAAAGAAAATCTTGCCGGGATCGCCATAGCGGCTTACAACTTCTACTTCCAGATACCGCAAACGGACTGCCGGGTAAAAGGCTATAATCTTGGTAATCCTTTTCTTTAAACAATCCTCGATAGGCGGCAGACAGCCCTTAGAATAGATAGCGTGCAAGGGCTCAAAGCGCTCCCCCAGAAGCGGAACTACCCCATCGTACCCCGGCGCCTGCTCTACCATAAAAGTTATCAGCCGTGGTTCTAGAAAGGGCATATCGCAGGCCACCACGAAATTATACCAGTAAGGGGAGGCCACTAGGCCAGCATGAATGCCGCCTAAAGGACCGCTGCCCGGGATTAGATCCTTTACCAGTTTTACCTCTAAATCCTGATATAATTCCGGCTCATTGGCTACCACAATGATTTCCGGAAAGAGGGACTTAAGGATCTTGACAACCGTCCCGATCATGGTTTCCCGGCCTACAGGGAGCAAGGCCTTATTGGTACCCATGCGCGAACTTTTGCCGCCTGCCAGAACAATGCCGCCTACTTCCACTATTTATAATCCTTTCCTGCCCTTTCCCTATCTTTAAGCATTTTCTTTAACACTTTCCCTGTGGGGCTCTTGGGCAGCTCACTCACAAATTCCCACAGCCGGGGTATTTTATAAGCTGCCAGCCGTTCTTTTAAGAATTCCTGGAGGTCCTGCCCCTTGACATGAGCTCCTTCGCGCAAGACCACAAAGGCCTTAACAATTTCTCCTTTCAAAGGATCGCCTACTCCTATTACCGCTACTTCCTGCACCGCCGGGTGAGTCAGGAGCACCTCTTCTACTTCCCGGGGATAAACGTTAAACCCGCCTAAAATTATCATATCCTTTTTCCGGTCAACTATATATAAGTAGCCGTCCCCATCCTGCCGGGCCAGATCACCTGTATAGAGCCACCCCCCGCGTAAAGCGCTGGCCGTTTCCACTGGCAAATTATGGTAGCCAACCATAACATTTGGTCCGCGCACTACCAGTTCGCCCACTTCTCCCAAGGGCACTTCCCGGTCATCCTCATCTACTATCTTCACCTCTACTCCTGGCAAAGGTAGGCCCACGGAACCGGGCTTGCGCAGGCCATAAAGGGGGTTTAAGGAAACTACTGGCGAAGCCTCGGATAAGCCGTAACCTTCTACGAGAGGGCAGTTAAATTTCTCTTCAAAACCGCGCTGAACCTCTACTGCCAGGGGGGCACCGCCGGAAATACAAAACCTTAAGGAGCTAAAACGTTCCCTGTCGACCATGCGCCATAGAACGGCAAACATGGAAGGCACGCCACAAAAGATGGTGATGTCTTCTTCTATCAAAGTGCGCAATATGTCCTTAGGCTGAAAAGCACTCTTAATGGTAATACGCGCACCCAGGTAAAGGGGTAGTAATACATTTACCGTCCAGCAAAAGCTGTGAAACATAGGGAGGACACATAGGAAATTATGATCCGGGCCAAAGTGAGAAACTTCCTCCAAGGCTAGAACATTGGCCACTAGGTTATCGTGGCTAAGCATAGCTCCCTTGGGCCGTCCCGTGGTACCGGAAGTATAGAGGAAAGTGCAAATGTCGCTGCTCTGAATAGGTACCGGTGCCGGGGGAGGTGCGGCTGCAATAGCCTGTGCAGTTTCCTCATTGAGGACAATCAGGCGTTTAATCCCCAAAGCTTCCAGGGAAGGTAGATTCTGACCCTTAAGGCGTTCCAGAATCGCGGGGTGCAATATTAAGGTGCTCGCTCCTGAGTCACGAAGTATGTAACTAATTTCCTCTAACGTGAGCATTAAGTTTAAAGGAATAACCATGGCTCCCGCCTGGCTAGCGCCTAAATAGCTAAAAATATATTGGGGAGAATTGGGTGCACAGAGGGCTACCCTTTCACCGGGGGTTACTCCTAAGGACTGTAAGTACCCAGTATAATTGTTGATTTGCCGTTCGAGGTCATCGTAAGTAAAGATTCGACCTTGATAGATGATAGCAGGATAAGACCCCATCTCCTTATGGCGCCTGTGCAATTCAAAGATCCGCATTTATTTTTAGCCTCCCCTTTCTCTAACGGTTTCCCCACCCCTCGGCAAATTCAACAAAGGCCGAGGCTGCCGGAGCTAATTGTCTAGTCCGGCGCACCAAATAAAGATACCGCTTTAAATTTACTCCCTCGAGTGGCACTGTTACCAGCCGACCCAAGCGGAGGGACTTTTCTGCAGCCCAGCGGCTTACCAGTGATACTCCTAAACCTGCTTCCACGGCGCTCACTATAGCTTCTGTACTCCCCAACTCCACGACTATCCTTTGGGGAGGTAGGGTAAAGCCGACAGCTTTAAGCTTTTCTTCTGCCACCCTCCGCGTCCCGGATCCTTGCTTGCGCCAAACCCAGCAAGCCTCAGCCAGTTCTTGCACTTTAAGGGCAGGCCTGCTAGCCCAGGGATGGTCCACCGGTACAATCAGGATCAATTCATCTTCCGCCAGCCGCTGGTACAGCAAGCCCTTTTTCCGCTCCTCGGTCCCTACCACCCCCAGGTCGATCTCTCCTTCTATCAATCTCTTGATAATATCCTCGGAATCGCCAATTTCTAATTTTATTTCCACCTGCGGATACTTGGCTTTGAAATCACCTATCAAGCGAGGTAGTACATAATGGCCGGGAATAGTACTGGCCCCAAGGAGCAGCTCGCCCCGTACTAGATTAGTTACCTCGGCAAGCTCTCGTTGTAATTGCTCGAATAAGCGCAAGATCTCCCGGGCACGACGGTAAAGAATACGCCCCCCTTCTGTCAGTTTTACCTCGCGACCTGAGCGGTCCAGGAGGCGTACGCCAAAAAATTCCTCCATAGCTTTAAGCTGTTTGCTTACCGCCGGCTGAGTAAGGTGTAGTTCTTCGGCTGCTGCCGAAAGGGTCCCTTTTTCCACGGTTATTACAAAAGTTTCCAGCTGGCTTAAATTCATGTCCGGAATAGCCTGCCCCAAAAAAGTTAGACTAATTTTCAGAGAGGTGAGGTTATGCTTAAACAGGGTACAGCCAAGGTAGCTATCATTGGCGCCGGGTTTGTGGGGTCCAGCACAGCCTTTGCTCTACTTTTCAGCGGTTTAGTGGGCGAGATAGTGCTGGTGGATATCAATAAACCCAAAGCAGAAGGCGAGGCCCTTGATCTATCCCACGCGGCCACCCTTATTCGACCTGTAAAAATCCAGGCCGGAGAAATAAAAGATTGCACTGGTGCCCATATAATTATCTTCACGGCCGGTGCCAACCAGAAACCCGGGGAAACGCGCCTGGATTTAGCTCAACGCAATACCCGCATTGTCCAACAGACTTTGCCCGAGCTAATAAAATATTGCCCCGAGGCCGTCATCCTTATGGTAACTAATCCTGTAGATGTTTTAACCTACGTGGCCTGGAAGATTTCGGGCCTTCCCCCTACCAGAGTGTTAGGTTCAGGAACAGTACTAGATAGCGCCCGCTTTCGTCATCTTTTAAGCCTTAAAGCTGGGATCGACCCGCGCAATATCCATGCTTATGTTATAGGCGAACATGGTGATACAGAAGTACTACTCTTCAGCTTATCGAATATCGCCGGTATAGGGTTGGACGAATTCCCTTTGCTCGATAGTAAAACCGACCGCGATATTTTTAAAGTGGAAATCAGCCACCAGGTGAGGGAAGCCGCCTATGAAATAATACAGCGTAAAGGATATACTTCTTACGGCGTAGCCCTGGCTCTAACCCGCATAACAGAAGCCATCCTGCGCGATGAAAAACGGGTCCTCACCGTGTCCAGTGTCATCCATGACCTTTACGATATCAAGCAGGAGGTAGCTTTAAGTTTGCCCTGCGTCGTAGGTCAAAAAGGGCGAATAAAAGTACTCCCCTTGTCTCTGGCGCCGGGGGAAAGGCTAGCCTTGCAGCACTCTGCTGAAACCTTGCGCCGGGTAATAGATGAATTAAAAATCTAGTGGGTGCGTTTATAAAGTTGAATAAAGTTCAATATAAAGCGCAGCTCTTTCTCCGTACAATTGCATACCAAACGTAAAATGGACTGCACCTTAGGGTCCATAAGCAAGCAGCGCACTTCCGGGCTCATTTGGTGCAAAATCTCTTCTACGCCAGCATCATCGGCAATAAAATAACAAGGGGATATTCCGAGGACAGCTCCCAACTTCTCCAAAGTTTTAAGGGAGGGCTGTACTTTCCCTTGTTCAATCTGTCCTATCAGACCGGCTGACACACCTGCCGCTTGGGCCAGCTCTGCCTGGGTCAACCCCTGTTCTTCCCGTGCCAAGCGCAACTTCTGACCCAGGCTTTCCCCCTGCCCCCAGAGGGTACTTAAAGGTACCTTCAATGCTTCCGCTAGTTTTTTAATGGTATCTACCGCAGGATACACATTCCCCCGTTCAATTTCGCTCAGGTAAGAAGGGGAAATACCTACCTGGGCCGCAAACTGGCTCAAAGAAAGCCCTCCCCTCTCCCTGAGCAGGCGGAGGCGCTGACCCAGCACCAAACCGCGGTTGAGGTCAGCTTCTACTAGCTGTTCCCGGGGAATATTTAAAGCGGCTGCTATCCTTTCCAGGGTTTTAAGGGAAGGTTTTTTGGCCCCTCGCTCTATTTCACTAAGGTAGGAAACAGAGACTCCCGCCTTCTGGGCCAGGTCTTGAAGGGAATAACCCCGTTCTTCCCGCAATTGGCGTATTTTCTGGCCACAAACCCGCATTTCGCTTTTACCACCTATTTTTAAGAAAAAACTATAGTATTACTAAACACAGTATAGAAATTACCTAACCCCCTTGTCAACACTCAAATCTTCATTTTTTCTCCATATTTAACTCAAATTTCTGTCATACATATGGGTTACACTAAAACCGGGAAGGAGGTAGATGGTCAATGACTAAAAAAATAGCCCTCGTCCTCACCCTAGTCTTCCTGCTGGTACTCGCGGTACCGGTAGCCTTTGCCGCCGTAACTGGTGACCAAAAAGCGGAGATCGATGCCCTTTACCAGCAGATCGTCGAACTGCGCAAGCAGATCATCGACAAGTACGTAGAAGGCGGGGAAATTAGCAAGGAGCAAGGAGAGTTCCTGAAACAACAGATAGAACAGACAGAACAGTTCCGGCGGAACAATAACCTGGGACCCTGGCATTGTGGCGGCTTGGGCCCCGGTGGTATGATGGGATGGTGGGGCGGCGGTTTCCGTGGGGGCCTGACCCCAGGTAGCAATAGTAACACCGGAGCCGCCTGGAGTTATGGCTATGGAATGATGGGTAGGATGATGGGCTGGTAGGTACTTAGAAGTAAAAAGTTTCTTATTTAACGAGGAGGGGCAACCCTCTTTTTTTTACTTAAAGCGGACAAGGGTCTAAGAAAACAATATACCAAGGAAGTTAAAGATTGTTTAGGTAAAGACGGATACAATAACGGAATAAAGGGAAAACTGGCCCAGGAGAAAAATTGGGGAATTGGTAATAAATCTAGTCGGTGTTATAATTTATAGAGGTTGAATTACCCAAAAAATGGGGGAGACAAAAAATGGACTGGGAAACTGGACTAGAATGGGCACAAGTTCTTTACTTGATAGCCATTGGTTTTTACCTCCTGTTCCTTGTCTTGTTCATGAGGTATTTTGTGTGGAAGTGGTATGCAGATCACTATTTCTGGAAGAAAAGGCCGAATTTAAACATTGCTAAAGTAGAAGCCCTAGCCAGGGACAAAGGGATGGAGATGCCCTTCTTTTCTATCCTGGTCCCGGCCCGCAATGAGGCTGATGTAATAGCTAATACCATCGAACATCTGGCTTCGCTCGAGTATCCTAAAAATCGCTACGAAATCATAGTTATCACCGATGAGAAAGAATTATTAGCTCGCCAGGAAGAGGGTGGTACAGAGCCTACTACTCAGGATGTGGTAGAAGCCAAAATTAGGGAATTTGCTGCTCGTACTAATGTGCCCCGGTTGAAGCACTGTACGGTCCCCTACGATTTTGACGGGCGTTACCGCGGCTTTTGCTTGGGGCGGACTGTCCCTTCTACTAAGGGGCGGGCATTAAACTATGGACTTTCAGCCGTAGACCAGCGCTCTATTATCTGCGGTTTTTATGATGCAGAGAGCCACCCCGAAGAGAAGGTGCTCCTCTACATAGCTTGGTCCTACCTGCAGGATCCCCGGGAAAGGATCTGGCAGGGGCCAGTTTTCCAGGTCCGCAACTTCTTCCAGCTGGGCTTTATCACCAAGGTAGCAGCCCTGTACCAGGCTATAGCCCATAAATGGTATATGCCGGTACTGATGCGACGTCTCCCCTTTGTGGGGGGTACTAACCTCTTTGTAGGACGCAGGCTTCTCGAACGCATCGGGGGGTATGATCACCGCGCTTTAACAGAAGACCTGGAACTGGGGGTGCGCGCTTATCTTGAAACTGGCGTATGGGCTGAATACTTCCCCTTCTACAGTACAGAACAAACTCCGGCCACTTTCCACGCCTTTTTCCGCCAGCGCCTGCGCTGGGGCAGCGGGCACTTGCAGGTCTGCGATAAATTCCGCTGGGCTTCCCAGTATGAGTGGGAAAAACGAGGGCCCTTACTTTATAATCTCTTCTGGAAAGGCCAGGGCGAATGGACTCTCTATCAGGCAGCTGTATTTATTCCTTTAACCTTTCTATTCCTGGGTATAAATGGATACCTGGATCCGTCAGTGATACCACTTGTAATTCGCAAGATCCTGCACTACCTTTTTCTCGTATACTATGCTTTTACCTTTTATATCTTTTTCCACTTCCGCCGACTCATGGCACCTGTGCCCTGGTATGAACAGATTTTGGGGGTATTGCAACTTTTAGCTCTCCCCATAGCGAGCTTTTTCCTGCCGCTACCCTATACTTCTGCTTCTATTATGAAGTTGCTCAATCGCCAGCCCCAGGTCTGGGTAAAGACTCCGCGTACCAAAGAGGCCACCCATTAACTGGGGCCAAAGGTATGAAAAGTTTTCCGGCCGTACAGAATACCTAATGCTTTAGAAACGACACTTATAAATTTAGGGGGTATTAAAGATGAAAGTCTATGTTGACCAGGATCTCTGTATTGCTTGTGGGGCCTGTATTGATATTTGCCCGGGAGTCTTCGATTGGAATGATGAGGGCCTTTCTCACGTCATCGTAAATGAGGTACCTGAAGATTCCGAGGACTGTGCCCGGGAAGCCATTGAATCTTGCCCTAGCGATGCTATCAAAGAAGTCTAATAATAAACCAAAAAATATATAGAGGGGAGCTAAAACTCCCCTATTCTTTTTTGTATAGGCTTTATTTCTCACTTTCCATCGCTGACCATTTGAGTTATTATCTCGGCCAGGACGCGCCTTTGGTTATCGTTGGCCGCTTCCCACAATTCCTTTAATACCCGCTGTTCCCGATTGGCAGGATCAACTTTAGAAGCTAAGAAGTTGCCCACACGGTAGGCTATATTATCTATGGTATTTTCATTCATACCAATCATGTTTCCTAAATTTACTGCTGCAGCCAAAGTATCTTTCCATTTCTCCCAGCCCATTTCGACCCCTGCCATTGTTTTTACCCCCTTTCTGTGGACCATTTCTTTTACCAGTATTCCCTCGCTTATGGGTCTTTATGTCGTAGTTAAATAAAAGGAAAAGGGCGGGTAGCTTCAATAGCTCCAGCCCTTTCATCCATCATCCAATCCATTTAATTTTTTCTTGCGGGTCCCGCCGCGGGGGCGCAACAGGTTCTTCGTCCGGATATCCTAAAGGTGTTATGGCTACAATTTCTTTATCATCAGGAATCTCCAGGATGCGCCTGACTTCCCTTTCATTACGTAAGGGACCTGTCATCCAACAGGTACCCAGGCCTTCAGCCGTGGCCGCTAGCAAAAGGTAACTAAAGGCTGCTGCTACACTTTCGAGGTTCATTTTTCTGGTGGCCGCGTCACCATGAACAGGGGTCAAGGCCACGATTGCCACAGGAGCACCGCCAAAAGTTTTAGCCCATTGAAGGAATTTCTCCTGATCCGGGGTACGCTGGCCAGCCGGGGGCATAGCAAACTCTGTAATCCTGCCATAGCTAGCAGCTAATTCATCCTTTTTAGCACCTGTTACTACTATAAATTCCCATTGTTGCCAGTTAAGGCCCGAAGGAGCCCACATGGCATATTCTAGAATTTTGCTTATAGTTTCCCGCGATACCATGTCAGGTTTATACTTCCTGATGCTCCGACGTTTGCAGATGGCTTCATGTAGATCCATAAAGCTCTAACCCCCCAACTGTTTAAGTTAATTCCTACCTAATCTTTAAAAGCTTTTATGTGTATTTTTTCTCTTTCTTTAGCAAAAGTCAAGGAAATAATTGGCGGCACTCCTGGTAATCAGAGATACTTTAATAAGTAATGTGGAGAAGCCAGTAAAGGTTTTTACGATCCCAGCCCATGTCCCAAGGCACATGGTACCGATCGGCTGTATGGCTGTTCACCACCAGATAGCCCTCGGCATCTCTACCCACTACTATAGACACATGAACAATTTCCCCTTTTTCTTCATAACCGATAATATCGCCGGGCTCCAAAAGATTTATAGCCTCAAACACTTCTTGAAAGCTACCCCGTTTGACCAAAACTGCCAGGCCGCTGTCAATCAGATGGTGGACCAGGGCCTCGGCTTGAACCCAAGCCCTCGTTCCCTTCCCCTCGCTGTAAAACCAATTCCAATCCGTAGGTATGCCTCCCGCTTTCTTATCCGTTAAAACCTGTGAAGCAAAGTTAGCACAATCGCCCCCTTCATAAGTAAAGTCTTTGTAAGCCGGGTTATACCGGCCATCGCCGGGACCTATCCTTACACCACTGTAGCGATCGGCATAGCGCACTGCAGCTTCCCGGTTATACTTGCCCTTGCGCCCTTGTCCTGAAACCGTATTGGAGGGTATTTCCGAAGGAAGGGGAGCAATATCCGGGGTTAGGTCATCTGTTTCAAAAGGATCCCAATACCACTCTTTCTGGATCAACCATTTATTATCTTTCCATACCATCTCCACCCAGTGGATAGTGCGCAGACCCATCTGGCTTACCTGGGTTTGAGGCAAAACTGGTTTTCGGTAATGGAGAATAATATGCTGGGAAACCGAAGCCCAAGCTTGACTATCAC
This sequence comes from Thermanaeromonas sp. DSM 22490, assembly GCF_056378755.1. Taxonomy (NCBI): domain Bacteria; kingdom Bacillati; phylum Bacillota; class Clostridia; order Neomoorellales; family Neomoorellaceae; genus Thermanaeromonas; species Thermanaeromonas sp. DSM 22490. Next base: position 94,470 of record NZ_JBJHHE010000007.1, on the reverse strand, counting down.
TTTTAAGGCCGACATCCACTATTTTGAGCTGGAGGCTGTAAGCTGCCAGCTCCAGGTTGCGTTTGCTTAACCATTCCTGAATATATTTGCTGCGGCCAATTTCATGGTTTAATGCCCAACGTCCTGTGGTCTCGGTGTTATCGTAGTAGTTATCCAGCCCGCTGGTATCACCTGAGACCAAGGCCTGAACCCTAATTCTAAAAATATTTTCCAGCGCCTGACTTATGCTGGTTGTGTCCCTAGTGGTAGCGGTGGTGAAAACCAGTTTACCACTTGCTTGACTCCATACTATACCTAGAACACTAGGTATGGCTAAAAAGATGACTAGGGCTAAAAACCATAATCTCAAGCGTAAAACCAGCACGGAACCCCTCCTATCTCTTACGGGTCTCTGCCTCATATATATTTGCAGTTATTAAGAAATATTTTTTCTTCTTCGGTTATCCGCTAGCTCCAATTGCCCACGTGAGTATATAAATAGCTACCTTACCCGCATACGCAAAAATAAAAAGCCCTTGCACACCGTCTTACGCAAGGGCTTACTTTCCAAGGCTTTGGTGTCGGAGGCGGGACTTGAACCCGCACGGGCTTCCCCATACGCCCCTCAAACGTACGCGTCTGCCAGTTCCGCCACTCCGACACGCTATTCATTTCTGTTTTTCATTATATGCATAAACAGCAGCGCTGTCAAGGATAAAGACGCTCTAATTTAGGATTAGGAATAATACCCGGCAGGCGGCCCCGCTTGGCTACCGGCCGGCCAGCTACCTCTTTCAGATCCATGGTCATATCAATAGGAGGAGCGCCGGAGATATAACTACCCACCCCAAAAGCGTCGGCACCGGCTTCTGCCAGAAGGCGAATCTTTTCCGGTGTTAGACCTCCGGATACCAAGATGCGTACATGATGGAAACCTGCCCCGTCCAGCCTGGCCCGCACTTCCCGGACCAAATCCGGCGTTACACCACCTCGCTCGCTAGGGGTATCCAGCCGTATCCCATCCAGGGCCTGTCCCAGAGCCTCCGCTACCCGCAGAGCTTCTTCGGCTTCGTCTTTAAAGGTATCTACTAAGATAGTCCGTCTGGCTCCCGGCGGCATCAGGCGATGGTAAGCTTTGGCTCCTTCAACGGTATCACCGATAATAAGGAAGAGAGCATGGGGCACTGTCCCCTGGGGTTCAATCCCCGCTATTTTGGCAGCAAGAATGCAGCTCGCCCCTGCGGCTCCGCCGATAAGGGCTGCGCGCTCCATCACCGGAGCCACTGCTGGGTGAACGTGCCTGGCACCAAAGCAGATAAATGGTTTGTCGCCAGCAGCCTCTTTGACCTCCCTGGCTGCCGTAGCCCAGCCGCTGGAGCTGGCTAGCATTCCCAGGATAGTGGTCTCAAACAGACCGAATTCACTGTAAGGGCCCCTGATGCGCATAACAACTTCCTTCGGTTCAAAGGGAGTTCCTTCCGGAAGACCCCAAATTTCTATTTTTTTCCCCCTTAAAAGGTTAAGCACTTCTGGTACACCGGCCATAATACCCTGTCGGCGGGGAAAAATCTCTGCCGTTACTTCTGTATGTAAAAGGCCCAGATCTTTTAGAATTTCGTAAGTGCGCACAAAATAAATGTCAGTTGTAGCCCCGCTCATAATCTCTTCATGTTGGGCCGAAAAAAATGGCCTTTTACCATCTACTTGCAACTGGCGAACTTGTTCCAGAGAAGTTATTTCCTGTGTAGTCAAACTTTTCCACTCTCCTTACATTAAGGACATATGTCCGTTCTTCCCTATTTTATGTTATTATTCTCCCTCAAGCGACAAATACCTTCTCTTATACTTAAGGGTTAAAGGTTTTGTTGACGTAGCTCGGGATAAAAAATACGATACATGCGGTAGTCGCGCAACACCTGGCGGACAAACTCCCTCGTTTCCGGAAAAGGAATCTTCTTAAGATCAGCGATATTACCGCTCCAAATACCGCCGGCCAGCCATCCCTTGACGTTCTCTTTGCCCCCGTTATAGGCTGCCAGGGCTGCCCCGAGGTTTCCGTTGAATTCGCGGATCAAATAGGCCAGATACCAGGTACCCAGCCTAAGATTATATTCAGGTTCAAAAAGCCGTTCCGGCTGAAATTGTATTTTTAATCTACCGGCCACCCAGCGGGCCGTTTCTGGCATGAGCTGCATCAAGCCCCTGGCGCCCGTGGAAGATTCGGCTAAGGGATAAAATTTGCTCTCCGTGCGTATTACAGCCATTACCAGCAAAGGGTCAAGGCCGTTATTTTGGGCATAAAAAAATACGCTCTCGCGATAGGGTAAAGGATAAAATAAGCGACCAGTGGCTTTAAACAGAGCTAGTACTGCTATAACCATTACAATTATAAGTAAGATCGCTCTCCGATTACTGCTCATGAACCTTTCATCCGCCTTTGCAATTCCTGCCATATGGCCTTAACAATAGCCGTGGTAGTAGCTAAATCTTTACTCGTATCGATTATGCGGGTAGCATATTTAAGCCTTTCTTCCTCTGGTAACTGCGATTTCAAGCGCTGCAAGGCCTCTTCCCGGGAAAGGTTGTCCCGGGCCATTAGCCTTTTTAACCGCACCTCTTCCGGTGCGGTTACTACCCAGATTTCATCCACCATTGGCTGCATACCTGCCTCCAGCAAAAGGGGAGCCTCGATAACTATTACCGCGGACGGTTCCTGTTTTCGGTAAACAGCTACTCTATCTGTAATTTCTTTCTTAATTAAAGGATGAGTGATGGCATTGAGCTTTTGCCTGGCAGTAGCATCGCTAAAAATAAGATTACCCAAGGCGCGCCGGTCAATACTCCCATCAAACTTCAGGTATTGCGGCCCGAAGGTTAACTTTATTTCTTCCCAGGCGGGCTTTCCAGGCTCCACTATTTCTCGAGCTATTTTATCTGCATCTATTATCCTGGCCCCCAAACCGGCAAGGATATTTGCCACGGTACTCTTTCCTGAAGCAATGCCACCTGTTAAGCCTATAACAAGCATACCGCTGCACCTTCCATATTATACCATTACATACGCCAGAGACCAATAGCTATTAAAATAACTCCCGGCAGAGCGGCTCCCCTTTTGTTCCACTCTCTCCATTGCCAGCGCTGGCCTATCACTACGCCTGCCCCTACCATAAGAAACTGGCACAAGCCTATGAGCAAAGGAGTAAGCCATAAGGAAAAACCGGTTGCCCCTGCCCCAACACCCGTACCGAGGGCATCCAGGGCCAGAGCCAAGCCTAGGGTTAAAGCTTCGCCAGCACTTATGCTACCGGAACAGTCACGGTCGGCCCGGTGTGGTTCCTGAAGGATGGCTATGGCCACTCCCAGGCGAGGTACCCGGACCTTAATCAAAATATGATTCTCCTCTAGTTCTTCCCCTCTAGCCTTGAGATAAGCTTCAAGAATCATCTCCAAGCCCAGGATTAAAAGCAAAAGGGCCCCCAACCTCTGTACAAGAACCGGCTTAAAGAGGAGAGCTGAAAGTTTGCCCACAGCTAGGGAAGCAAAACTGACGGTCGTTGAAATGAGAGCTATTAAAATGAGGCTTACCCAGGGTAATTTAAGGCGCCGCAAACCGTAGGAAAAGCCTACCCCTAGACCATCCAGGCTTACGGCTAAAGCCAGTAACAGTGTTATTCCCCAAGACACCTTTCTCCCTCCCCATATCCATAAGTAATATACGTGAGGAGAAAGAAAGGGTGCCTGTACGCTAAACCTGGCACTTGCGGCAAAAATGGCTGCTGCGGCCGCCAATTTTCAAGCATTCGATGGGCGTACCACAGCGCGGGCAAGGTTGACCTGTTCTCCCATAAACCGAGAGGTAATCCTGGTGATTGCCTTGTTGGCCATTCCCATCCACGTAATCGCGAATACTCGTGCCACCATGGACAATGCCGGTCTCTAATACCTTACGGATGGCCTGGTGCAAGCGACTTATTTCTTCATCTTTGAGGCTCGAGGCGGACCGCATAGGGTGAATTCCGGCCTCAAATAGAGCTTCATCGCTGTAAATATTACCCAACCCGGCAATGCAATGTTGGTCTAACAGCAATTGCTTTAGGGAGCGCTTGTGACCGTTTAATATATCTTTGAGCCTCTGGGCAGTAAACTCTTCACTTAAAGGTTCTATACCTAGCTTATCCAGGCCTGCCTGCGCCCATACCTGGTCTAGCTGTCCCAGGTAACACCGCCCAAAGCGCCGCACATCAATAAAACGTACTTCCTGCTCACCATCAAAAGTTATAATTAAGTGGGTATGGGGTTCCCTAGGCGTTCCCCGGGTTAACCATACCAGCCGTCCTGTCATACCCATATGCCAGATGAGAACATAATCTCCGCTCAAGTACCAAATCAGATATTTGGCTCTGCGCCTTAGGGATACCACTTTATTACCCGGTAAAAGAGCAGCAAATTCCTGAGCAGAAGGAACAGAGATTACTGCCGGCTGTAAAATGTCTACCTGTTCTATAGTCTTACCCACCACCCTGGGTTCCAGGGTGCGTTTGATGGTTTCGACTTCTGGCAATTCAGGCATGGGTATCCTCCTTTGCGAGGAGAGAAAAAGGTTTAAGATCGTACCAGTTAGGGCCGCACTTTAAATCCACCTGTAGAGGTATATCCAGAGGTATAGCCCTTTCCATGGCCTCCTTGACCAGCAAGCCCACCCGTTCCAACTCTTCCTCCGGCACATCAAAGATGAGTTCGTCATGTACCTGAAGAATCATTTCCGATTTAAGTCCTTCCTCTTGTAACCGGCGGAAGATACACACCATAGCCACTTTGATAATATCGGCCGCGCTGCCTTGAATGGGGGTATTCCTGGCGGTCCGCTCGCCAAAACTACGAACGTTATAGTTGGGGCTGAAAAGGTCGGGAAGATACCTTCGTCGACCCAGAAGGGTAGTTACATAACCGGTCTCCCTGGCCTTCTGCACTACTTCTTCCAGATAAGCTTTTACTTTCTGGTAGCGCTGGAAATAGCGCTCAATATATTCGTGGGCTTCCCGTCGGCTAATACTCAAATCCCTGGCCAGGCCAAAATCGCTGATGCCATAGATAATACCGAAGTTCACGGCCTTGGCGGTACGCCGCATCTCCGGTGTTACTTCCTCCAGACGAACACCGAAGACTTCCGCAGCCGTGCGGGCGTGGATATCTTCTCCTAGAAGGAATGCTTCTTTCAATTTCTCATCCCCGGAAATATGAGCGAGTATCCGCAACTCGATCTGAGAGTAATCAGCTGCCAGGAGCACTCGCCCGGCCCCTCGGGGGACAAAAGCTTTGCGCAACCTGCGGCCCAATTCCAACCGCACCGGTATATTCTGGAGGTTAGGCTCGCTGCTGGAAAGACGTCCGGTAGCCGTAACCGTCTGGTTGAAGCTGGTATGCAGCCGGCCGGTGCGGGGATTAATTAAAGGTTTAAGCCCATCAATGTAGGTAGACTTTAACTTCATTATTTGGCGGTATTCCACCAAGCGGGCAGCAATTTCATGCTGTAAAGCCAGTTCTTCCAGGACCTCCGCATCCGTAGAAAAGCCGGTTTTAGTCTTTTTAACCGGGGGCAATCCCAGCTTTTCAAAGAGAATAGTGGCCAACTGCCTGGGGGAATTAATATTAAATTTTTCTCCGGCTAAGTTATAAATCTCCTCCGTGAGCTTTTGCAGGGCATTATCTAACTCCGAGCCCATGAGCTCCAGTGTCTGCAGATCTACAGCCACCCCGCTCCTCTCCATGGCGGCCAGCACCCTGGTCAGGGGCACTTCTACTTCCCGGTAGAGCTCCTCCATGGAGGCCAGGCGAATTTTTTCCGCCAGCACCCCATGGAGCTGAAGCACGGCCTGGGCCCGGCGAGCTGTGCCCAGCAAGGGGTCTTCCCCCTCCACCAAAGCTATATCCAGATGCTCTAGGCAAAGTTCAGGCAGATCATGGCGTGAAGCCGTGGGGTTTAAGAGATAGCCCGCCACCATAGTGTCTCCTCCGGGTTCCCCTATTTGGGCCCCGGCTTCGGCCAGCCAAACTAAGGCGGCTTTAGCATCGTGGAAAAGCAGGGCAGCCTGCTCACCAGCCACCAAGGGTTCCAGGGCGACAGCCACGGCCTGCCGGGGCAATTCCCTGGCGGGCAATACGGCAGTTTTACCTCCCCAAGCCAAGGCTACGGCCTCAACGTCGGCCTCCATATAAGTGGGCGAAGTGAACTTTAGTTCCAGGGCTATCTCTTTTTCACGGACTAAATCCTGTACCAGATACTCCAGGTGACTAATACCTTCTAAGACCAGAGGGGGAGGTAAAGTTAGAGAGTTTACCTGAACTTTCTGCCTGGGAGGGTTCTCACTAAGATTTGCCCTTTCCCCTGCTTGCATTTTCCGCAGCACATCTTTGATCAAGCTGTGAAATTCCAATTCTTTAAAAAGGGAGAGGAGCGCAGCATAGTCCGGCTCCCGCCGGCGGCAATATTCCAGATCCAGCTGGACCGGCGCTTCGCAACAAATGGTAGCCAAGCTTTTGGCCAGGCGTGCCTGGTCAGCGTAAAGCATTAGGTTTTCCGCTAGCTTTTGCCGCTTAATTTTTCCAGCATTGGCCAAGACTGCCTCCAGGTCGCCAAATTCCCGCACCAGCTGCAAGGCTGTTTTTTCACCTATTCCCGGAATGCCGGGGATGTTATCGGAGGCATCTCCCATAAGGGCTTTCACATCAATAAGCTTAAAAGGCTCCAGGCCATAACGCTCCCTGATGGCCGGGGGATCATAAATCTCTACTTGGGAGATCCCTTTCCGCATAAGCATTACCTTTACTTTTTCGTTTACAAGTTGCAAGGCATCCCGGTCTCCTGTTAAAATTAGACAGGTTAACCCTTGGTCTACTGCCTGTCGGGCTAAGGTACCGATGAGGTCATCAGCTTCAAATCCTTCGCATTCATAAGTAGCAATACGCCAGGCCTGTAAGAGCTTTTTAATCCAGGCAAACTGGGGACGCAATTCGACTGCCGTCTCCGGCCTTTGAGCCTTGTACGTAGCGAGAAGCTCAGTCCGGAAAGTGACTTTACTGTGATCAAAGGCCACAGCCACATAATCCGGGTTAGCTTCTTCTAAAGCCTTTTGTAACATAAGAGTAAAGCCGTAAACGGCATTGGTAAAGATTCCTGCACTAGTGCTGAGCAAAGGCAAGGCATGAAAAGCTCGGTGCGTTATACTATTACCGTCGACCAATAGTAATTTGCCCGGCATACTTCTTCTCCTTCGCCAATCTTAGCTCTATTCATTGTACCGTATTCTGGCCTTTTTCAGCAATGTTTCAGGCGGCTGACTTATGCCCAGTTTTTGCTGGGGGGCCTGCTTAGGCTTGGAAGCGAGCGAACAAGCCTTCGCGGTTGGCCAAACTTAAGCTTGGCGACAGGCGAGAAGATTGGCCCGAGTCCTTTGAGAGGCCTGCGGCCGGCAACTGAGGCAGGATGCTTAAATTCTGCCGGGAAGCCTGCCGGAGCCTTAAGCCGAGCGCTAGTTTGGCCCGCGAGGGAGGCCTTTGCGAGCGAAAGCCAAGCAGGCCTGGGATCAAAACTGGGAATACGCCAATTCAGGGGGTGAGCTTCTTGACATTAATTCTTGAGCCCTGTGGTAAAAATCGCTACCGCCTCAGACCTTCCGGTGACATGCGCGCGGAAGTCCTGGTATTTTTAAGCCCTAAACTGCGCGAGCAATTCGACGAAACCGAGGCTCTAAAGCAGCTAGTCGATGCCGCAACCCTCCCGGGAGTTGTGTCCCCGGTAATCGGCATGCCGGATATCCATACCGGCTTTGGCCTGCCCATCGGGGGTGTAATGGCTACCGACCTGGAGGATGGGGTGGTTTCGGCAGGAGCGGTAGGAATGGATATTAACTGCGGCGTGCGCCTTTTAAGCACTGGGCTGGACGCCAACGCTTTGAGTGAAAAGAAGCTGGAAAACCTCCTGGCAGCTATTGAAAAACGAGTGCCCTCTGGGGTAGGTAAAGCCAGCCTCTACCGGGAGTTCAGAGAGGCTGATTTGGAGGCGGTTTGCACCAAGGGTGCGGCTTATTTTATTCGCCGCGGTTATGGGTTCCCGGAAGACGAAGGGGCTATTGAGGCCGGAGGCGCTCTGCCAGGAGCCAGTTTAAAAGCGGTAAGCCGCCAGGCCAGGGAACGGGCAGACCAGCTGGCGACTATCGGAGGCGGTAATCATTTTATAGAAATAGGCAGAGTGGAAAAAGTCTTTTTCCCGGAAGCCGCAGCCATTATGGGGCTGGAAGAAGGCAAGATCACAGTTCTCATTCACACGGGTAGCCGGGGCTTTGGCCACCAGATCTGCACCGATTACACAGCCCGCATGTCTCAAGCGGCTGCCAAATATGGAATCCGCTTGCCCAGCAAGGGGTTGGCAGCCGCGCCCATAGATTCCACGGAAGGCCGGGAGTATCTAGCAGCCATGGCCTGTGCAGCCAACTTTGCTTTCGCCAACCGGCAGCTTATTACTTTTCTGGTCCGGGAGGCCTTCGTCGAGGTATTAAAACTTCCCCTGGAAGAAATGGGGTTAGCACTGGTTTACGATGTGGCCCACAATATCGCTAAATTTGAAGAGCATAGGGGGCGGCAGCTACTCGTGCATCGCAAAGGGGCCACCAGGGCCCTGCCTGCCGGGCATAAGGAAAACCCGGCCCGTTACCGGGCTATAGGTCACCCCGCTATTATTCCCGGGAGCATGGGTACCGCTTCCTATGTGGTGTTAGGAACCGAGCGTATAGGAGAAACCTTTAACTCTGTCAATCATGGCGCCGGACGGGTCATGTCGCGGAAAAAGGCGCGGAGTTCTGTATCCCTGGACCAGTTCAAAGAATCGCTGAAAGGCGTCCTTTTACGGGCTAAAAATTTGCGATCCCTATTTGATGAAGCGCCGCTAGCCTACAAAGATATCGATGAGGTAGTAGGAACCCTTGTAGAGGCAGGCCTTACCCGTCCTGTGGTCAGGTTAAGACCCCTGGCAGTAATCAAAGGTGAGGGTGAAGAAGCGTAAACATGGAAAGAGGCTAATACTTCTGCATAAATTAACCTCTAAGGGGTAATCCTATTTCCCAGTGGAGGAGGTGATAGGAGTGCCCCGCATCAAGTGCTCGGTAGATCAGTGCCTTTACCAGGAAGGCAATGAGTGCAAGGCGTCCAGCATTCTGGTCCGTCCCACGGTTATAGACCATATGACTACTGTTTCCGATGACACGGCCTGCGATACTTTCATACCCCGCCATGCAGTTAAAAAATAAGCCCGAGGGCTCCGCTAACCAGTAGCGGAGCCCTTAGAGTTTATCCTGCGAAATTTTGCCTGCCCTTTGTAGTCCCCTCGACTCTTTAATTATTTTACCCCTTACCACCAAAAAGCAGGATTTGAGGGTTCCAGAAAAGAATTATTCTTTTACGATATGTATTCATAGTCATAACGCGTGGAAAAACAACGTCGGAAAGAGGGAACGAATGAATAGCAATCGTTATGACCTGATGGAGTGGGCCGGAGCCTTTGGGGACCTAGGCACACTCATCCCTTTTGTCATGGCCTACATAACGGTTCTCGGGGTTGAACCCGTAGGGCTGCTTTGGGCTTTTGGTTTAGCTAAGATTGCAGCAGGTTTGATTTATAAGACCCCCATACCAATTCAACCCATGAAGGCCATCGGAGCTGCTTCTGTAGCCCGGTCTACAGAGTTTACACCTGCAACCGTCTGGGGTGCCGGCCTTTTTACAGGGTTAGTATGGCTATTCTTAGGCCTCACTGGTATTGTCCGTAAAGTGACGGCCCTCGCCCCCCGACCTGTAGTACAGGGCATTGTTCTGGGTCTGGGTCTGAGTTTTATGCTAGAAGGCATTGAAGCTATGCAGACCAACTTTTTCTTAGCGGGGATTGCCTTGATTATTACTTTTGCCTTTATAAGCAACCGTAAGTTTCCGGTTATGTTTTTACTCCTGGCTTTAGGGATCAGTACCAGCCTGGTCACCAATCCGGGCCTTTTAATAAAGTTAAAAGGAAGTATAGGCTTCTACTTACCTCAATTTCCTTTGGCTCAGCTTTCCTGGCATGATTTGGTAAAAGGAACCCTGTTTCTTGCTTTGCCCCAAATTCCTTTAACCTTGGGTAATGCTGTCATTGCCATTGTAGCGGAAAATAATGAGCTCTTCCCCCATCGTCCGGTGACCGAACGCAAGATTGCCATTTCCACCGGCATAATGAACCTGTTAGCCCCCTTATTAGGGGGAGTACCCATGTGCCATGGAGCGGGAGGTATGGCCGGCCACGTACGCTTTGGGGCGAGGAGCGGCGGTTCTTTAGTAATCCTGGGTTCCCTCGTTATTGTGGTTGCCCTCTTTTTTGGAGAAGGTGTAAAAGTGCTTGTACAACTATTTCCTTCAGCCATTCTCGGCGTAATTTTATTTTTCGCCGGAGCAGAACTGGCTTCTACAGCAAGGCTGGAAGATACTAACACCCAGAACTTTTACCTCACTATAATCACAGCCGGGCTCGCCATGTGGAATATGGGAGCGGCCTTTTTGGTGGGTGTATTGTTGAATGCTTTAATTAGAAAGGGCTGGATACAACTTTAAATAGGACGTTTTGCCTATATATAAACAAAAATACCAAGGTTAACTTGGTTCAACCTTGGCTTGGTACCCATAATAATTTTGGTGCCGAAGGCGGGAGTCGAACCCGCACGGGGTGTGAGCCCCACCGGATTTTGAGTCCGGCGCGTCTGCCAGTTCCACCACTTCGGCACGTTTTTGACAAGGCTATTCTACCATAATATCACCCTTCTTGCAAGTGCCTTTCAGCTCCCTCGTGCCACCCTTCGTATACCCTTCTGGGATAGGCCAGGCGGATTCCCTTTTCCTGGCAGGCCTGCCAGATTCTTTCCCGTAAAATCCTTTCTATTTTCCAAAGGGAAGCTGGCTTCGTCTTGGCAATTATGGTAAATTGAGCACCCTTTTCTGATTTGTCGATGTCTGTTACACCATAAATTTGAGGAGGCTCGACCAAGCCATCCTTACCCTGGAGAAAATCATCATAATATTCCCTTTCCACCTCCCTGCAGACTTGTTCCAGCACCTCTCGGATACGTCGAGGATCTTCCTCAAAGGGAAAAGTGGCTGTAACAATGGCCCTGAGTTCTTCACGGTTATAGTTGCGCACCGTTTTAATCTCACTGTTGGCAATGTAAAATTTGGTTCCTGACCATTCCCTCAAGGTGGTCATGCGCAGCCCCAACTCTTCTACTGTACCGCTAATCTTTTCGTTTATCTGCACAATATCTCCTACGCGGAATTGGTCTTCAAAGATAATAAAGAAACCGGTAATAATGTCCTTTACCAAACTTTGAGCGCCAAAACCTATGGCCAGGCCGACAATACCGGCGCTGGCTAGCAGGGCGGTCACGTTGACACCCAGAAGGGGTAAAATTGTAAGAAGAGCCAGAGCGTAAATGGAATAACGCGCTGCAGAGAGCAGAAGACTTTCCAAAGTCTTCTTTTTATGTTGCTCGATCTTAGCCAAATTAAAAAAGCGACGGATTAACCGATCAGTTATTTTAAGTATTATCAGAGCTACCAGGATAACAGCTATTATAGATAATAGTACCTGCCCTACAGCCGTGGCCTTAACTTTTATCACCTGCCATAAATAAGATAACTTTTCCATCAGCGGCGTCGCTCCTCCGGGGCTCCGGGATGTTTAATTTTAATATACCACAGATTGCCTCAACCTGCTCCTCTTGTATTTAAAGACTTTATTACGTTAAAATTGAGAATAAGGGAGTAAGAAAGCAGGTGCAGTTTATGCTCGACCTTTTTATTGTTCTGATAGAGCGTATGAGCGTTGTGATTACTTTAGCCTTTATTCTCACCCGTTCCCATAGTTTTCGGCGGCTGCTGCAACATCGAGCCAGCCGCCGGCAAAAAATCATTCTCACCCTTATCTTTGGCTTTTTGGGCATTATGGGGAGCTACACCGGCATCCCTATTCAAGGAGCTCTAGCGAACTCCCGGGTCATTGCTCCCCTGGTAGGAGGGCTCTTTGGCGGGCCAGCAGTAGGCCTGATAGCCGGACTGATTGCCGGTGTTCACCGTTACCTTCTAGGGGGCTTCACCGCTTTTTCCTGCGGCCTTTCCACTACACTAGAAGGCCTGTTAGGAGGATTGGTATCCTTACGATATCGTCACCGAAAGCTACCGTGGCAGGTCGCGTTCCTGACCGGCTTTGGAGCCGAAATGTTACAAATGATAATCATTCTGTCCATTTCCAGGCCCTTTGAGGCAGCCTGGAATTTAGTACGTCTCATAGGGCCGCCTATGATCCTGGTAAATGCTACCGGAATCGCCCTGGCTGTAATAATTATCCAAAACGTGCTGCATGAGCAGGAAATGGCCGGTGCCATACAGGCTCAGAAAGCCTTAAAGGTCGCCGACCGTACCCTCCCTTTCCTGCGCCAGGGTTTAAATGAACTATCTGCTCGGGAGACAGCGGCCATAATTCTGGAGAGTACGGGAGTGGAAGCAGTGGCTATTACCAGTGGAGAAGTAATTCTGGCCCATATGGGGGCAGGTAGCGATCACCACCGCCCCGGTCAAAAGGTCATGACCACGGCCACCCACCAAGCGCTGTCTACCGGCAGGATCCAAGTTGCTCAGACAGCAGAAGAAATTGGCTGCTATCGTGACGGCTGCCCCCTTAAAGCAGCAGTAGTTGTCCCCCTCCAATCTCGGGGCAGGGTCATCGGTACTCTTAAGCTCTATCGCACCCGAAGCAACGCCATCGGCCCCCTGGACCTGGAGCTGGCTGCCGGGCTAGGGCACCTTTTCTCTACCCAGCTGGAGCTGGCCGAACTGGACCGACAAGAGCAACTTTTGGCCAGGGCCGAGATTCGCGCGCTGCAGGCCCAGATCAATCCCCACTTTTTGTTTAACGCGTTAAATACCATCATGTCCGTCTGCCGCACGGACCCTGAAACAGCGAGACGGCTTCTAGGCCATCTGGGTGACTTTTTCCGCCGTAACCTGCAGCATCCCGAACAATCTGTAACCCTGGCAACTGAAATCGAGCATGTCCGCTCCTATTTGGCCATTGAAAAGGCCAGGTTTGGCCCACGCCTGGAAGTAGAAATCCGTATGGAACCTGCTGTGGCCGGTTATCTGTTGCCCGCCTTAACCCTCCAGCCCTTAGTAGAAAACGCCGTTAAACATGGACTTTTACCTAAAAAAGAAGGTGGCAAAATCACCATTGTCGCTCGGGAAGTAGAAGGTGAAGCAGTGGTTACGGTTGAGGACAATGGCGTGGGTATTGATTTAAATAAAGCAGCACAATTGCTGACAGGGAATACACCTAGCAATAATAGCCTAGGGCTGCGCAACGTCCACGATCGCCTAAGGCTACTTTATGGTCCCTCTGCCGGGCTCAAGGTAAGCTTTAGACCCGGCGGCGGTACTATAGTTGAATTTTCTCTGCCCCGGGCTAGCCAGGCAACCCTCAAGGAGGTGGTAGGCGGGTGATAAGGGCTTTAATCGTAGATGATGAGCCTCCGGCCAGGGAAGAACTGCGCTTCTATATCGAACAGCGTAAAGATTTTCGTATATGCGGTGAGGCCAGCGGTGGTATTGAAGCTGTAGAGCTGGCCGCTTCTTTAAAGCCAGATGTGGTTTTTTTAGACATTCAGTTGTGGGACCTGGATGGCGTAGAAGTAGCCCGCCTGCTTCTCAGGAAGCCTCAACCGCCCCTGATTATCTTTGCCACAGCTTATGATTCTTATGCTGTGCAAGCTTTTGAACTCAATGCCGTGGATTATCTCCTTAAACCTTTTACGGCTGAGAGGGTGGCAGCCACCCTGGACCGGGTTGTGGAGCGCTGGCAACAGAGGCAGAAAGAAGAAAAAATTCCTGCTCTGGATAAGGTCATCCAACAACTCGGCTTTAAACACCAGGCTACTAGGCTGGTAGCCTGGAAAGATGAGCGCCTGCTGGTAATCGCCTCCGAGGATATCATCTTTGCCGAAGCCGAGGGACACCAGGTATGGCTTAACACGAAAGCCGGCAGGCTAAAATTCCCGGGCACCTTGCAGGAGCTCGAAAGTAGACTGGACCCTCACCGCTTCCGCCGGGTTCACCGTAGCTTTTTAATCAATATCGATTTTGTGGCCGAGGTAGTGCCTTACTTCCACGGCTCTTACCGGCTCCTGATAAAGGACAATAAAGAAGAAACAGAAATTCCTATAGGCCGCACTTATCTAAAAGAGCTGCGGGAAATCCTGGGCTTTTAATTTTTGCGCTTCAATAACGTCGTTGAGGACCTCTTAGCGCTATTAAGGCAGAAAATATGGTTGCCTCTCCGCCTCAGCTTTAAAATCTTGAGTGGGAATAAACTTGTTATTATTAAGTAAGGAGGCGGAGTTATGGTAACCTTTTTTGTATCCATCCTAGTATTATTGCTGGGGTACTTCCTCTACGGTTCCCTGGTGGAGAAGGTTTTCGGCGCAGATCCCAAACGGCCTACCCCGGCGGTAAGGTTGGCCGACGGGGTTGATTACGTACCCATGGGTTGGAAACGAAATTACCTCATTCAGCTCCTCAATATAGCCGGCCTAGGCCCGGTCTTCGGTGCCATTCAGGGAGCCCTTTGGGGCCCGGTAGCGTTCCTGTGGATAGTCTTGGGCGGTATTTTTGCCGGCGCCGTCCATGACTATCTGAGCGGTATGCTCTCATTACGCCACGATGGCTCCAATGTTCCTAACATTGTAGGTTATTACCTAGGACCTCGCGTTAAACAAATCTTTAATATTTTTACTGTGGTCTTGTTAATTCTGGTAGGTACAGTGTTTGTTACCGGCCCAGCCCAGTTATTGGCCATGCTCACCCCGGAATACCTCGATTTTAAATTCTGGTTGGGTGTAATCTTTGTTTATTATTTCTTAGCTACTATTCTGCCCATTGACAAAATTATCGGCCGCCTTTATCCCCTTTTCGGCGCTATCCTCATCATAATGGCTGTAGGAATCGTGGGAGGCCTTCTGGTCGAGGGTTATCGTATTCCGGAATTAACACTGGCCAATTTGCATCCTAAAGGAGCACCCCTGTGGCCTCTCCTCTTTATTACTATTGCCTGTGGAGCCATAAGCGGTTTTCATGCCACCCAGTCACCCTTAATAGCACGCTGCCTGGAAAATGAGCGCTACGGCCGGCGGGTATTCTATGGCGCTATGATAGCCGAATCCATCATTGCCCTCATCTGGGCCGCTGCTGCCATGAGCTTCTTTGGAGATACCGGCGGCCTGGCCAAGGGGCTAGCTTCCTTAGGAGGCCCGGCCGGCGTGGTGCATAAAGCTTCCGTTACCCTTCTTGGCGCCTTTGGGGGGACGTTAGCCATTCTCGGAGTTGTAGTCCTACCGATTACCTCCGGCGATACTGCCTTCCGGGCTGCCCGGCTTACCATTGCCGAATTCCTGGGTCTCAAGCAAGGGCCTATCCTCAACCGCTATAAAATTGCTATACCCCTCTTTGCCATCGGTTTCATCTTAAGCCAGGTGAACTTTACCATCATTTGGCGCTACTTTGCCTGGTCTAACCAAACCCTGGCCATGGTGGTCCTCTGGGCAGGGGCCGTTTACCTGGCCAAGCAACGGACCATTCACTGGATAGCAACTATTCCAGCCACCTTTATGACAGCTGTGAGCGTCACTTATATCTTACAGGCGCCTGAAGGTCTGCGCCTCTCCACTAGCATCTCGTATCCGGTAGGTATGGCAGCAGCCGTCCTGGCCCTGGGCTTCTTCCTCTGGAAGAATTCTGGCCGGGATACCGTTACCGCTCAAGCTAGGCCAGAAACCCGTTAAAAGTAAGCCCTAGAGCTTAAATCCGAAATTTGATAACCCTGCCTCCTCGGCAGGGTTATTACTTTTCCTTAATACCCCTTTAGTAACCATTTAGATCTTTATCCTTAATTTAAAAAAAGCGGCCGCTTGGGGTAAGCGACCTGAAACTTAAGTTATAATCAGTCATCACCTAAAAACAGCAGTATCAAGATTAAGAAGAGGATAAACGCTATCCGATGGCTAAAAACGAAGCCTCCCACCTTACTCCCTCCTTATTGGACTTTTCTGATACCAGTTTATGCACTGGAGAGCAAGGAGGTTAATTGCCGCGGGTTCTTGAGCTAACGGGCTCCCTTTGTTAGAGCCGAGGGTACGAGCCTTTTAGGGCTTTAAGGCAGGAGGCTAGTCCACTTTTTCCGACGAAGATAAATTTTACTTTTCTGCGCTTCAGCTGTTACCGTTATATAGAGCCAGCCGTCTTCCAGGCGTTTGCTTATATTCTTACCTACTACGTAATAACTGTTAGGGTCTTCCACATAAAGGGTGACAGTTAGATCTTTTAATCCCTCTTTGTTTTTTAAATCTATAGTCCAACCTCCCGAATCGCGGTAGACGGAAAAGGTTGTCTTTTCGTGGCGGTTGAGAAACTCTGCAAAGCGGCTCATAGACCAGACTAAAAGTTTCCCCGCCTCCTGACCGGAGCTAGCTCGCTGGGCAAAATAGGCCAGGGCCTTTAAGGCATATTCTGCCTTGTTAGCATGGGTATAAATCAGCCGGATTACATGTTCTTTTTCCACAAAATCCAATAACTCTTTTAGCCACTCCTTAGTTTCTGCTAAAGGCACCCTTGCTGCCATAAGCTCTTCCAAGGCTGCATATTCGCGGAAAGGGGTGATGGGGAAAGACCATAGCCGTCCGCTGACCGGCTGTCCGTTCATGAAACTGCGGGTAGGGCTAGAACCGGTGTCCCCGGAGCTATAATAGGCTACAGCACCTCGCTGCTCCAACCATTGATTCACAAAGGGTGGATGATTACCAGCAGGAGCGCTGTATTCTACCACTTTCTTTCCTGTAATCTCCTCTAGGGTGTCAAAATTTAATTTTAAATAACGAAAAGCCTCTTCCCGAGGCATTTTTTCCAGATTTTCGGCAAAATAATTATGAATCCATCCCCCGTGGGCCCCAATGGCTCCGTATTTCTCAAGCAGATTTACCCAGGGTCGACCCTTACTGGGCGAAGCAGCATGAAATCCCAGACCATCGCCGGGCTTGTAAGTATCCGGACCGGCTGTAATGTGTATGGAATAAGCCAAGTCGGGACGGAAAATTCCCCATTGCAGCATAGCCCTTAAGGGACGCAAGTGAGCGTTACTGTCCAAATGCAAATTGAGCACGATGCCACCTTTACCTTCTGGAGTATTCACCAGACGCGGCAGGTGGGCAAAACGAATAAGAAAAGTTCTCAAGACTGAACGAAGAGTTAAGTCATCGGACATAAGTTTGTGAAAGCCGAGCTTAAGGTTGGCAAAGACTACGGCACCGCCGCCCGAGTAAAATTTCTGAGTGATCACAGCTACCCGGCCCTCCGGAGACAAATCAAAGGCTACCTCATCGGCGTCTAGCAGCCTGGTGCGGGCATGGGTAAACTTTAGGCGTCCATAGCCGTAGCTAGAAATAATATTCTCTTTATCCAGTTTCCCCGGTGTAATGCCCCACTCTCTGGCTATTTCCGCGGAAGGAAAACGCCAATAACCGTCGTAATAGGCTCCCTCGTCTGTCCCCGAAGGGACATAGTACTGTACACCGGCCAGTTCGGACAGTAAAGGAACAGGAAGGAAGCTCCCGTCCGAGCGCCGGGTACCGGGATCGAAAACTAGCAGGACCTTCCCGCCCGCCTCTACATAGCTGCGTAAGATGTCGCGAGCAGCAGGAGCAAGGACCGCATTAATGCTTTCAGGTAAAATAATAGCCGGGTATTGCCGTACCCTCTGGGCCGGTGACAGCAACGCGAGTTCATCTAAAGCAGTGCGGCTAAAGAGAAATCCTTCCTCGCGCAACACTGCTTCATAGGCCATTAAAATATTTTGAGCCCTCTCCTCTAAATTTTTACTCTCGCCCGCTACTAGACCAACCTGCTCCGGCCAGCGCTGATCTGTTTCCCCAAAAGGCCTTAAGCTTAAGAACAAGCTGGTGAACAGGAGGGCTAAAAGGCCAAGTCCCCACCAAAATAACCTTTTCATCTTTATGTAAACCTGCACCTTTCCCACTCTCTACAAAGGGCTGATGTGAGCCACGCTGGGTAAAATAACGTCGGCCACACCTTCCATTTCGGAAGCCGTACAAGCTCCGCTGGTTACTCCTACAGTTATCTTTGCCCCGGCACGCTTCCCCATTTCTATATCCAACAGCGAATCCCCTACCACGGCACACTGCGAAGGAGACAGTCCCATACGCTCGCTGGCCAGGTAGACCATCTCCGGCTCCGGCTTGCTATTTCCTACCTCATCCCGGCAGGCATAGGCAGTAATATAGGGCTCTAAGCCGCTTAAGACCATCAAAGCCTCCGTCCTCTCCCTGTCATCATTAGTAGCCACGGCCAGGCGTAAGCCAGCAGCATGGAGGCGTAATAGAGCCTCCTTCACCCCCGGCACCAGTACAGCCTGCCAATCCAGGCCCGCCTCTTGATCACAAGCAGCAAAAGCTGCCAAAGTTTTTTGTAAGCCTTCATCCCAGGGAATACTTTGGTGCAAAAAAAGTACCGTCGCCACTGCGGCGGCAGTTTGTTGCCTGGTCCCCACCACTATGGGGCTGCGCCGGGCCACAGTATTATCATTCTTAAGGCCCATGGCTTGTAAAATAAGTTTCTTAGTGTCGGGGTCCAGGAAAAAATATCGCTCTAAATATTCCAAGCGCTTGCGGATAAGCCGAGGCCAGATTTCAAAGGAATCCAGGAGGGTGCCGTCTTTATCAAATATAATGCCGCTACAAGAAACAACTTGAGAACCAAATTTTAGGTCTATCATTCGACTACCTCCGACTGCGCTTTCTTCTAACTGCAAACTAATTCGACAGAAAGTAAGATTTTTTCTCCTGCCAGCAGGAAATAAGGATGATGAAGGCGAATTTTTTATTTAACTGGCAAATTTTTACGATAAAGGAGACATTACAAAGGTGTCCCAAGGTATTGTTACCATTAAAGGAACACGAAAAGGCCTTATCATTTTGCTGGACGGGAATTGCGACCTGGGCGAACTTAAAAAAGCTCTAACCGCCAAGTTCGTAGCTGCCCAGGGCTTCTTCCGGGGGGCGCGTTTTATTCTATCGCCTTCCAGGCCTTTAAGCTCAAAAGAAACTGCTGAGCTGGAAGAACTTTGCCGCCATCATGGCCTGGTACCTGCTTCTGAGGAGGAGAATCCACCTGCTCTGCGGCCGGAGGCCCCACCGGTAGAGCTCCCAACTTTCCTCCAGGAGCTTACCTTGCGGTCTGGCCAGGAGCTAACGGTAGAGGGCAATATTGTACTCCTGGGGCACGTACACCAAGGGGCCACCATAAAAGCCAGCGGCAGTATTTTTATAATTGGAAGTTTAAGCGGTGTAGCCCATGCCGGTTACCTTGGGGATGAAGCAGCCATTATTTTAGCCTACCGGATGCAGCCGTCCCAGCTTCGCATTGCCGATGCCATTGCCAGGTCCCCAGGGAAAGTAGAACCACGGCCTTATCCGGAGATAGCACGCCTGGCGGCCGGCCGCATTACCATTGAACCTTATAGAAGTCTTTATAATACTGGGGAAAATGTAGCCCGCGAACCCGAGGCAATATCCTCAACTCCTCCGAGGAAGTTACGGCCGAAGGGCAACAGCACCCTGGGAAGATGGGAAGTAGGTTATGAAAGCTAATCCCATGCTTCACCCACTATATGTATCTTAAGCAGGTTGGTAGTTCCCGGCACATTGGCAGGTACCCCTGCTGTAATTATCACCAAATCCCCTTCCCGGACCCGCCCAGAGCGGATGGCCGCATTCACCGCTTCATTAACCATTTCGTCGGTTCCTTCAGTTCTTTTGACCAGTAAAGGCTCGACTCCCCACACCAGGCAAAGCTGATTCAACACGCGCTCATCAGGACTGGTGGCCAGGATAGGAGCGGGCGGGCGGTACTTGGCCACCCGGCGAGCAGTAGCACCGGAAGCTGTGGGGGTAATGATGGCTTTGGCCCCCAATTCCAGGGCAATAGTACAGCTAGCATGGCTTATGGCATCAGTAGCCGTCCGCTCATCTGCCAGGCCCTTGCGTTGAAGGATCTCCACGTAAGGCAGGCTGCTTTCGGCCCGCCGCGCAATGCGCGCCATGGTAGCCACAGCTTCAACCGGATAGCGCCCTACGGCCGTCTCGCCGGAAAGCATTATAGCATCAGTGCCATCAAAGATAGCGTTGGCCACATCCGTAGCCTCAGCCCTAGTGGGGCGGGGGTTACGGATCATGGATTCCAGCATCTGGGTGGCCGTAATGACCGGCTTGCCCGCTTGATTGCATTTATGAATAATCATTTTCTGGACCAGGGGGATTTCTTCCACCGGTATCTCCACTCCCAGGTCGCCCCTGGCTACCATAATCCCATCGGCTGCCTCGAGGATTTCATCGAGGTTTTCTATTCCCGTCCGATTCTCGATTTTCGCTATGATACCCACCCTAGCGTTATGTTTTTCTAGCAGCCGGCGTATCTCTAAAATATCCTTGGCCGTACGGACAAAGGAAGCAGCGATAAAATCAATCCCCTGGCTCAAGCCGAACTCGATATCCTCAATGTCCTGTTTTGTTAAAGCCGGGAGGCTTATGACCGCACCCGGTATATTTACACCTTTATGACTTAAGATTTTGTCACCATGTCTAATGCGACAGCGAATCTCTTCCTCGGTAGTAGACAAGACCTCCAGCTCTATCAGGCCATCATCCAGCAAAATAATTTGCCCGGGCCGGACGTCCAGGGGCAAAGTGGGCAAATTTACCGGTAGCCGTTTTTCATTTCCTACAATAGGAGCGGTTGTGAGGATAACTTCCTCACCATCTTTTAAAACCACTCCCTCCTCAATTTCCCCTAGACGAATTTCCGGCCCTTTGGTATCCAAAAGCAGGGCCACCCTGGTACCCAGTTCGGCAGCCGCCTGCTTTACAGCTGCCATGCGGGCTCCATGTTCCGCCCGGCTGCCGTGGGAGAAGTTAAAGCGGGCTACATTCATACCCGCCCGGATCATTTGCTTCAAAACTTCCACTTTCTCGCTGGCCGGCCCCAGGGTACAAACTATTTTCGTGCGATGGTGGGCTAACTCATAGGGCAAGGTCATTGGCCAATTCATAAACCTCCTGGTCGATTTCCTTTTTTTGTTGTAGAACTACTTCTAGCTCGACATCCACAATGCGGTTTTCCCGCATGCCAACCATCCTGCCGCTCACTCCTGCTGCCAAAAGCTCCACCGCCCGAGCTCCTAAACGGCTGGCTAAAATGCGGTCGAAGGCAGTGGGGGTACCGCCTCGCTGGATATGACCCAGAATGGTCACCCGGCTTTCCAGCTTGGTGCGCCGGGCAATTTCCCGGCTCACTTCTATGGCGCTTCCCACTCCCTCGGCCACTACAATGATGCTGTGCAGTTTTCCCCGCTGACGTCCCCGCTCTAACCGGCTGACCACTTCATCATAATCGATAGGCCTTTCGGGAATGAGAATGGACTCTGCTCCCCCCGCCAGTCCCGCGGCGAGAGCCAGCTGGCCAGAATCGCGGCCCATGACTTCTATGATAAAAATGCGTTCATGGGAAGTAGCCGTATCCCTTATTTTATTAATGGCTTCCACTGCCGTATTCAGGGCAGTATCGAAGCCGATGGCATAGTCGGTACCTGGTATGTCATTGTCAATGGTAGCAGGTATACCGATTACAGGAAAGCCCTTTTTGTGCAGGTGCAGGGCTCCTCGAAAAGAACCATCACCGCCAATAACGATAAGACCTTCCATGCCTTCTCGCCGGGCATTTTCTAAAGCCCGGGCCCGGCCGGCTTCGGTACGGAATTCTTCCGAACGCGCTGTGAGCAAAATAGTCCCGCCGCGGTGAATGGTATCCGCCACTGATCCTGAATCTAGCCGCCGGAAATCCCCTTGAATGAGACCTGCATAACCTCTGGCTACTCCAATTACCTCTATCTGTAGTTTCTGCGCTTTCCGCACCACGGCCCGAATGGCCGCATTCATCCCCGGCGCGTCCCCACCGCTGGTGAGCACCCCAATAGTCCTCACTCTTTTCCCACTCCTCACAAACAGCACCTAGTTTTAGCGTGTTAAAGCCGAGCTTAAAATCTCATGGGCTTCCTCTGCTTCGGATTCCGGTACCAAAATCTCATAACCCCCGATAGTTTCTCCCTGGGATGTCCCTACTGGCCTTAACTTAACCAATAACCCTTCTTGAGTTAGGATCTCTTTCAATCGCAAGGCCAGCTTTTGGTTGCCCGCAATATAAATTACGGTCCACATCCCTTATCACTCCCCCGCTTCCAGGCTACCGAACTTGGTAAATACCACAGCCTTTCCGCGAATCTTCATGGCCGCAGTATGTTCAGTAAACTGGGCCACCATAACCTCTCCTTTGTCCAGCTTTTCTGAATGGTGAAACTTGGTATCTTTCCCCCGCGTTAAGCCGATAATAGTTACCCCGTTTTCCAAAGCCTTGACTACTATATACTCACCGCAAACAACAGAAGTATCCATCACGTCCTCCCCCCTTAAATTTAACTTGTTTATATCCATTAAGCTTATTCCACCCGGCCAATCATATTCCTGCTACTTTAGAGCTTTTTATACTTATTTTTCTGGTACTACTTTTACTTTATCCTTCCCCAAAACCTTCGTGAGGCTCTGCAAAAGGGGCGGACATATGCTCACCCAGTACTGGCGGTTGGCGAGAAGACAGCGCTGCTTCTGGGGAAAATAAAAATATACAGGATTCGGTCCAGGATAAGCAGCTAGAAGGCGTTGAACATCCGTTAGACCTGCTTCTTTTTCTACTTTCAAGTAGAGCCGGGCTGTCGACTGCTCCGGCCCCCCCTTCCCGGCCGGCTTTTCGCTCCAGGGAGAAGCCTCTAAATGGTCCCCCGTAGATACCACCTTGTGCACCTGATCGGCTAAAATTTTTACCCCTTCCTCTTCTACGTTAACTCGTCCTTCCACCAGCAGTATCATATCTTTTTCCAGCCACTGACGACAGCGGGAATAAAGGCGAGGAAAGAGGAGCACCTCCACCTGGCCGCCAAAATCCTCCAGCAAAAGGTAGGCCATGGCCTCACCTTTACGAGTTACCACACGGCGCAACCCGATAGCTATGCCGCCCACTACCACCGGCGTATCCTCGGCCAGGTCGCCCAACTGGGCTAAAGTATGGGTGGTGCGCTGGCGCAAAACATCAGCATACGGTTCCAAGGGATGGCCACTTACGTAAAAGCCCAACAGTTCCTTTTCCATAGCCAGGATCTCCACCGGCGAAAAATCCTTTATTTCGGGCAAAACGGGATCCTCCTTGGGCACGTCCACCATATCCAATAAGGAAACTTGCCCTCTTCGCCGGTCTTCCTGGCTCCGGCCCGCCGACTCCAGGCAAGCATCTAAAATGTATAAGAGCTGGCGTCTCCCCTTCCCCAAAGAATCAAAAGCCCCGCAGCGGATCAGGCTTTCCAGCACCCGCTTGTTCACTATATGCAGATCTACCCGCCGGCAAAAATCGGCCAGGGAAGCAAAGGGCCCGCCTGCCTCCCGAGCAGCAATAATGGCCTCCACAGCTGCCCGTCCCACATTTTTAACAGCAGCCAGGCCAAAACGAATATGGTTGCCCCGGGCGCTAAAATCTACGTCCGATTCATTGATATCCGGCGGCAGGACCTGGATACCCAAACGGCGACATTCCTCAAGATAAGGAGCGACTTTTTCTAAGTGCTGGCTTACACTGCTCAAAAGAGCGGCCATAAACTCCACCGGATAGTGGGCTTTAAGATAAGCCGTCTGGTAAGCCACCAGGGCATAGGCGGCGCTGTGGGATTTATTAAAACCATAACCGGCAAAGTATTCCATTAGATCGAAGATCTGCCCGGCCAGAGCCGCATCATAACCTTTCTTGATCGCTCCTTCTATAAACCTGCTCCGGTGCCGGGCCATTTCTTCGGGCTTCTTTTTGCCCATGGCCCGCCGCAGCTCATCAGCCTGGCCCAGGGTATAGCTAGCCATAATATGGGCTATCTGCATTACCTGTTCCTGGTACAGAATAACCCCATAAGTTTCACGCAGCACAGGTTCTAAATCCGGATGGGGATAGGCCAGGGGGGTGAGGCCATGCTTGCGTTGGATGAAATCTTCCACCATCCCGCTGCCTAATGGTCCCGGGCGATAGAGGGCTACCAGAGCAATGATATCTTCAAAGCGTTCTGGTTTTAGGCTGCGCAAAATGGCCCGCATACCCGAACTCTCCAGCTGGAAAACCCCGGAGCTTTCCCCGCTAGAAAGAAGTTCATAGGTAACTCGGTCATCCAAGGGAAGACGCTCCAGGTCCAGGTCCTCCCCCTGCCGGTGGACGGCTTCCACGGTATGTCCAATTACTGTCAGCGTTCTTAAGCCCAACAAGTCCATTTTTAAAAGGCCCAGTTCTTCTATGGTCTGCATGGGAAACTGGGTGGTCACCGCATCGCCTGTTTTTTGCAGGGGCACATAATGGACCAGGGGTTCACGGGTAATAACGATGCCGGCCGCATGGATGGAAGCATGGCGGGGCAATCCTTCCACGGCCCGCGCTGTATCCAAAAGCTCCCGTACCCTGGCGCTGCTTTGATAAAGTTCTCGCAGGTCAGGAGCGATCTCCAGAGCCCTTTCCAGCGTAATGCCCAGTTCCGCCGGCACCATTTTAGCCAGCCTGTCCACCTCATTCACCGGCCATCCCAAAACTCGCCCCACATCCCGCACAGCTGCCCGGGCGGCCATGGTACCAAAAGTAATGATCTGGGCTACATGCTCCTCGCCATACTTTTCCCGTGCATATTGAATAACTTCTTCCCGGCGCTCGAAGCAAAAATCTATATCGATATCCGGCATGCTTACCCGCTCCGGATTTAGAAAGCGCTCAAAAAGGAGGTTATAGCGCAAAGGATCGATATTGGTTATCCCTAAACAATAGGCCACCAGGCTCCCGGCAGCCGAACCCCGGCCCGGCCCCACGGGGATGCCCCGCTGGCGGGCAAAATTGACCAGGTCCCAGACGATAAGAAAGTATCCGGGATAACCCATTTTTTCAATTATGTCCAGCTCATATTCCAGACGCTGGCGGGCTAGCTCAGAAGGTGGGCAATAACGCCTTTCCAAACCCTGGTAGCAAAGATAGCGCAAGTAGGCGGCTGTATCCTGCCCTTGGGGCGTGCGGTATTCCGGGAGGTGCAAGCGCCCTAATTGGAAGTCAAAGTTACAGCGTTCAGCAATTTTTATAGTGTTTTCCAGGGCAGCAGGAACTTCGGCAAAAATCATGCCCATTTCTTCGGAGCTCTTAAGGTAAAATTCAGGAGTCGGAAAGCGCAGACGGTCTCCTTCTTGCAAAGTTTTACCCGTCTGGATGCAGAGGAGGACATCATGGATCCGAGCCTGATCCTGGCGCACATAATGGGTATCGTTAGTAATCACCAGAGGTATTCCTAGCTTTTGCCCCAGCTCTATTAGCCTGCGATTTACCAGCTTTTGCTCCGGAAGACCTTGGTCCTGGAGCTCTAAGAAGAAACGCTCAGGCCCGAAGACTTCCCTATACCACGCGGCGCTCTCCCGGGCCTTTTCTTCCTGCTCCTTAAGGAGCAGGCCAGGCACTTCCCCCGCCAGACAAGCGCTCAAAGCGATGAGGCCCTCATGATGCCGGGCCAAAAGCTCCCGGTCTACCCGGGGTTTATAATAAAACCCTTCCAGGTAGGCGGCTGATACCAGAGCGCTCAAGTTGCGGTAGCCGGTTTCGTTTTCCACCAGCAAAACCAGGTGATACTGAAAATCATCCTGGCGGGGCTCTTTATCCAGACGGCTGCGGGGTGCCACGTAAACTTCACACCCAATAATGGGTTTGAGGCCATAAGCCTTGGCCGCCTTATAAAAATCTACGGCACCGTACATAACCCCGTGATCAGTCAAAGCCAGGGCTGGCATGCCCATTTTAGCAGCAGCCGCCACCAGCTCCTCGATGCGCCCGGCGCCATCCAGCAAACTATATTCGCTGTGAACATGTAGATGCACAAAAGGTTTATTACTCATGGCTGGTTCATAATTTCTACATTTGTGGCTAAACTCCTGCGAAAAATGCCAATCCCGTTTTCGGTATATGGGGCACGAAGCAGAATATATTTTTTAAAGGGGCTGCTACCGGAAGGGGTCAACTCAAGCTCGGGTCTCTGGCCGGCATTCTGGTAGCCCAGCCCCCGCTACGTACCATGGCCAAGCTGGCCCTGTACATAAAAATCTGGGCTGCGGGCCCAGCCCCCAGCCGACTTCTAGCCTTTAAGTTTACTCGTCTTTTTCTTCCTTCCCCGCCAAATATTTAATAGCCGGCTGGCCGGCACAAGTTGCCATCGTACCAGAACCTATTTTGCCCTGGGGAAACTCCACGGCCTCCAAAGGTTGCTCAAGTAAGTACCGGGCCAGCAACCCTCCTATCCGGCCGGCCTCGGCCGCAGTCAAGGCTTCCCATCCATACCGCTGGATTTTTTCCAAGAGCCCCAGTTCAGCGGCTATTTCCACCTTCAATTTGAGGATTTCTTCCTCTGTTATATCGCGTTTACCTCTGATCATCCGTTACCTCCTTCAACTGCCAGTATTAAATCAATGAATAGTGTAACCATAATAACGGCGTTTTTAGCCGGAAAAATTTTAACCTGTAAGCATTGACATACCTTGCCAGGCAGGATATAATGTTCTTGAAGCAATAATTAAGAATCGTTACTAATACCAAAAGGAGGGACTTACATGTCCGAACTGATCAATGAAGTCAAATTGGGAGTTACCAAAGGCACAGTAGTGGAAGATGAAGTCGAAGCCAATTTTAAAGGTGAAACCATGGAAGTGGGCCTTTACCTGGCCATGGCCCGCCAAGCGCAGCGGGAAGGTTATCCAGAAATCGCCGAAGTATTGGAGAAGATTGCCTGGGAAGAAGCCGTTCATGCAGCCCACTTTGCCGAGCTAAACGGCAAGATATCGGCATCAACCAAGGAGAACCTGGAAAAAATGTTAGCCGGTGAGAAGGGGGCCAATAAGGGTAAGCGGGAGGCTGCTGTTAAGGCTAAAGAAAATAACCTGGATCATGCCCACGATTTCTTTGATGAATCTTCGCGGGATGAGGCTCGCCACGCTCGGGCTCTCGAAGGCCTCCTCAACCGGTATTTTAAATAGCGGTATTGTAGGTGCTTAAAGCTGAATCGAGTTTATGAGAGAAGACCAGGTTATAACTCAAGCCTGGTCTTTTATACTTATAACAAAAATGACGCCTTCGCGGCGTCTTACCCTTATAGTTCTGGTCGGAGTGGGGAGATTTGAACTCCCGGCCTCATGGTCCCGAACCATGCGCTCTAGCCAAACTGAGCTACACCCCGTCGCTATCTCTTTTCAAGTAGTATTATATAATCCCCGAGACAAAAGAGTCAAGAATGGGCTTTAGCCTTTAATCAAGGCCAGGGCCTCCGAACGCAAGGCCTCATCATCATGGAGCACACCTCGCACAGCAGAGGTAACAGTCAAAGATCCCGGTTTTTTCACCCCTCGCATGGTCATGCACATATGCTCTGCTTCAATGACCACAATAACCCCCAGCGGCTTAATATATTCCATAACGGCATCGGCAATTTGTTTGGTCAGGCGCTCCTGCAACTGCGGCCGCTTGGCAAAGGTTTCAATACCTCGCACGAGTTTGCTTAAGCCCACTACCCGGCCCTTGCGGGGAATATAGCCCAGGTGCACTTTGCCGAAAAAAGGCAGGAGATGGTGTTCGCACATAGAGTAAAAGGGAATGTCTTTGACTAAAACCAGTTCTTCATGCTGTTCTGTGTAAACTACGCTAAAGGCTGCTGCCGGGTCTTGCTCCAGCCCGGCAAAGACCTCCTGGTACATGCGGGCCACCCTCCGGGGTGTATCCCGCAAGCCTTCCCTTTCCGGATCTTCTCCGATAGCCTCTAAAATCATCCTCACTGCCTGCTCTATCTTTTTCCCATCAAACACCGGTTTGACCGACCTTTCTTTAAAACTTTAGCGGACCATAATATTCCACTTTGGTGGGTTCCTTCAATTGAGCCAGAAAATCTTTAGCGCTTTTACCGGCATAAATCTCGCCCTCGGTCAGTTCGGCCAGGGGCACCAGGACAAAGGACCTCTCAAAGGCCCGGGGATGAGGAATGATGAGCTCCGGCAAATTAATCCTTTCCTGCCCATAAAGTATAATATCGATGTCAATGGTCCGCGGCCCCCAGTGGACCTTGCGCTCGCGCTGGAGCATGACTTCTATGCGCTGGGTTTCCTGGAGGAGTTCCAAGGGACTCAAGTCGGTATCACAGGCCACTACAGCATTTAAGAACCAGTCCTGGTCTTTGTAACCTACTGGTTCGGTATAGTACAGGGAGGAGGTATAGCGTACAGTAATACGGGGGTGGTTATGCAAAAGCCGCACCGCCTGGCGGATATATTCCTCTTTGGGTTCTATATTGGAACCCAGGCCCAAGTAGACCCTGGTGAGCTGGCGCCTGGTGATCTCCACTTGTACCCCAGAAAGGATACCCGCTATGGGGACTTCCGGCTTGGTAACTGTAACCGTCACTTGCTGCACGGCCTTAAACTGCTCCAATACACTGCCTGCAATCCTTTCGGCCAGGGCTTCAATGAGGTTAAATTTTTCCCCTTCGACTATATGTTTGACCAGGATATAAATCTTAGTATAATCGATGCTCTCCTGAATAGAATCTCTGTGCCCCGCAGAGTACAGATCCAGGTAAACGGTCACATCTACCAAAAAGCGCTGGCCTAAAGACTTCTCCTCCGGTAGCACGCCATGATATCCGTAAAAGGACATGCCTTTTAAGGTTATCTTATCCGTCATACTGTCCCCTCACTATAGCGTCGCTTACCTTAACTACTTGTTTCATTTCCCGGACATCATGCACGCGCACTATATCCGCACCTTTAGCAATGCTTAAAGCCACTGTAGCTGCGGTGCCCAACAGCCTCTCGTTAACCGGAAGATCGAGGATCTTGCCTATAAAGGACTTGCGCGAAGTGCCCACCAAGAGGGGCTGGCCCAAGGTCTTAAATTCTTCCAGGCATTGGAGAATCTTAAGATTGTGTTCCAGATTTTTGCCAAAACCAATGCCAGGGTCCACAATGACTTTCTCCCGGGAGAGACCTGCAGCCACGGCCACTTCTATACCTTGCTGTAAATATTCTTTTACTTCTGCAATGACATCTTCATAAGTAGGGTTGTCCTGCATATTTTTAGGGGTACCTTTAATATGCATGACCACTACCGGGCAGTCAAATCGGGCCACTACCCGGGCCATATCCGGGTCGGCCCGCAGGCCACTGATATCGTTTATCATGGTGGCGCCGTGCTCCAGGGCCTGGCGGGCTACCTCGGCCTTATAAGTATCCACCGAAAGGGGCACTTTAACTTCCCGTACCAACCGGTCTACAACGGGTATAACCCGCCTCAACTCTTCTTCTAAAGGGAGGGGATCCGCCCCCGGCCGGGTAGATTCGCCACCGATATCGATGATGTCCGCGCCAGCAGCTACCATTTCATAAGCTTTGGCCACCGCCTTTTCCAAATCGAAATACAATCCCCCGTCCGAGAAAGAATCCGGAGTAACATTGAGGATACCCATAATATAGGTGCGCCGGCCAAAGACAAAATCATAGCCGTTATAGCTAAAACCTTTCACCAAATCCGGTCTCTGGGCCTGTGGCAGCAGTTTTAAATTTTGGACCCAGAGTCGCCTCCCTTCTTTACTTGTCCTACATAATGGTAGTTCAACGTAAAGGCCCTGTCAATGCTATACTAATCCGGGAAAACCCAGTTGGCGCAGGGCTTCATAAAGAACCAAAGCCACGCTGTTGGCCAGGTTAAGGGAGCGCAGGCCTGGCCGCATGGGAATGCGTAAAACCCTATCCCCGGCGCGGTCTAGGATTTCCGCAGGCAGGCCTCGGGTCTCCGGGCCAAAGACCAGAAAATCGCCCTCCTGGTAGCGGGATTCGGTATAAAAGCGCCGACCTTTGGTGGAGAGATAATAACAGTTGGCCTGGGGATAAGCCCGACAAAAGGCCTCCCAACTGCTGTGTTCCTTGATAGTCACTTCCTCCCAGTAATCCAGGCCGGCCCGCTTAAGGTGCTTTTCGCTCAAAGAGAAACCCAAAGGATGAACCAGGTGAAGAATGGTGCCGGTGGCAGCGCAGGTCCTAGCAATATTGCCGGTATTTTGGGGTATCTCCGGTTCCACCAGGACTACATGTAGGGGCATACTCTTAGCCAGCTCCTTTTTCTAAAATAATTCCGTATGGTATTCCAGCACTTCTAGTTCACCCTGAGCTTCAATAAAACGGACAACTGCTGCCAGGATCTGATCGGCATGGCCGCTGGCATTGCTTACGCAGGCGATCCCTAACGTAGCGCGGGTGCAATATCCCTGGTAGTCTACTTCGGCAGCAGCCACCTGATAACGCTGGCGGATCCGGTCCAGCAACCCCTTGATTACCCGGCGTTTATCTTTCAAAGTCATAGCCCCCGGCAAGCGAATCTCTATGGTGCAGACACCTACAACCATAGGTCGATATCCTCCCGCCAAAATAAATCGGTTGGCCTTATTGGCCTTTAACTGTCAGCCGAACGGGGTTGTCATCCTTCCAGGATTACGCTATGCTATTGACGAAAAGAGAGGAGGAATACCTCATGGGCCAGAACTTAGCTGAAAAAATCATCTCACGCCACCTGGTAGAAGGAAAAATGGTACCGGGTGAGGAGATAGCCATCCGTATAGACCAGACCCTCACCCAGGACGCTACCGGCACTATGGCCTACCTGCAGCTAGAAGCTTTAGGCATCGACCGGGTGCGCACCCAACTTTCCGTCAGCTACGTGGATCACAACACCCTGCAAACAGGCTTTGAAAATGCTGACGACCACCGCTTCTTGCAGAGTATCGCTGCCAAGTACGGAATTATTTTCTCTCGCCCCGGAAACGGGATCTGCCACCAGGTACATTTAGAGCGCTTTGCCGTACCGGGCACTACCCTCTTGGGAGCCGACAGCCATACTCCCACGGCCGGCGGGATAGGCGCTCTGGCCATTGGTGCCGGGGGATTGGAAGTAGCCGTAGCCATGGCAGGCGGCCCTTTTTATTTTACCATGCCGGAAGTCATACGCATCAACCTCCACGGCCGTCTCTCTCCCTGGGTTAGCGCTAAGGATATTGTTTTAGAAGTGCTCCGCCTTTTAACGGTTAAAGGTGGCGTGGGTAAAATCATCGAGTACGGGGGGGAAGGCATTAAAACCTTATCTGTTCCTGAGCGGGCCACCATCACCAATATGGGAGCCGAGCTGGGTGCTACTACTTCCATCTTCCCCAGCGACGAAATTACCCGGGCTTTCCTCAAGGCCCAGGGGCGAGAGCAGGACTGGGTGGAACTGCTCCCCGATCCGGATGCTACTTACAGCCGGGTAATAGATATTGATCTTTCCACTCTCGAACCCCTGGTAGCCCAACCCCATATGCCCGACAGGGTGGCCAAGGTGCGGGAAGTAGGGTCTATTAAAGTGGATCAGGTGGCCATTGGCAGTTGCACCAATTCTTCTTATACAGATCTCATGCGGGTAGCTGCCATTTTAAAGGGCAAACGCGTCCACCCCGAGGTTAGCTTGGTAATTTCCCCCGGTTCCCGCCAGGTGTTTTACTTGCTGGCTCAAAACGGTGCCCTGGCCGATCTAGTCGCTGCCGGTGCCCGTATTCTGGAGTGCGCCTGCGGCCCCTGCATTGGCATGGGACAGGCCCCTCCTTCAGGCGGCGTATCAGTGCGCACCTTCAACCGCAATTTCCGGGGCCGCAGCGGTACGGCCGATGCCTTTATTTACCTGGCCAGCCCGGAAGTAGCCGCCGCTACCGCCATTACAGGCGTCCTTACCGATCCGCGGGAGCTGGGCGAACCGGTCTCCGTTACTCTGCCGGACCGCTTCCCGGTGGATGATGGTATGCTCATCTTCCCGCCACCTCCGGGTACAGAAGTAGAAATTAAGCGCGGGCCCAATATCAAACCCTTACTCTTGCCGCAACCCCTGCCTGAAGTCATCACCGCTCCGGTACTTTTAAAGACAGGCGATAACATCACCACCGATGATATCTCTCCCGCCGGAGCCAAGTATTTGCCCTTGCGCTCCAATATTCCGGCCCTGGCCGAACACGCCTTTGAAGGAATAGATGCTACCTTCGCCCAGCGGGCCAAAGAAGCGGGTCAAGGAATTATCGTAGGAGGCCAAAATTACGGACAAGGATCCAGCCGGGAGCATGCCGCCCTCTGCCCCATGTACCTGGGCATCAAGGCCGTCATTGCCAAATCCTTTGCCCGCATTCACCGCAGCAATTTAATTAACTTCGGCATCCTGCCCCTCACCTTTGTCCGTGAGGAGGATTATGAAGCCATAGCTCCGGGAGACCAGTTAAGGATCGACCTTAGCAACGGTCTGGCTGAAGAGGTGCTTACCGTCAAGAATCTCACTCGCGGCACTGCCTTCCAGGTACGCCACGGCTTATCAGAGCGGCAAAAGAAAATCCTCCTGGCGGGTGGCCTGCTAAATTACACCAAACAACAGCTATAACTTTTAAGGGCCGGGGAAACCTCCCGGCCCTTATCGCAGCTTAAACGCCGCAGGTTAACCGTGGATGAGTATGGGCAAGCAGCGGGTGCATACCCAGGTGCTCTCGCCGCGGTGGCGAGCAAAAAGAAGTACGGCCTTTTCTTCGTCGCTCCCACACCGGAAGCAGGTCATCCCTTCTCCTCTAGCCTTCTTTTCCGCCAGATTCTTTTCGGCTGCTTCCGGGTCAAAGGGTGGAGCCTCCCGCTCTTCAATGGTTAAGGCGCCCACCGGACAGACGGCCAGACACACACCAGCTCCGTCGCAGAGCTCTTCGCGCAAAACCTTGGCCTTCCCGTTCACGATTTCGATGGCTCCTTCGGCGCAAGGTGTAACGCAGAGACCACACCCGGTACAAAGCTCTTCATCTATACGTACTATCTTGCGCTTCAATGATCTTCACCCCTTTCTTTCTTGCCCTTAGCACCGATTGTACAGAGCTTTATCAGAGCAGTAAGTGATCTACATCAATTTTTCTTGTGATAATTGCAATAAACCCCCACCGGGCATAATTCGCACTTGGGTTTCTTGGCGTGGCAAACCCGGCGGCCGTGAAAAATGAAAAGATGGTGGGCTTCTCCCCGGGTACCGGGTGGCAGAACAGCCATGAGCTGTTTTTCTGCTTCCTCGGGAGTACGTGCCTGGACCAACCCCAATCTATTAGTTACCCGGAAGACATGGGTATCCACAGCAATAACATCCTCTCCAAAGGCCTGGCTTAAGACTACATTGGCCACTTTGCGCCCCACTCCGGGAAGCTGCACCAGTTCTTCCAAGGTCCGGGGTACCTGCCCGGCATACCTGTCCACCAGGGCCTGAGCGGTTAACCTTAAGTGTTTGCTTTTATTCCGGTAAAGTCCCAATCCCTTGATCTCTTCCTCCAGAGCAGCTAAAGAAGCCTTAGCCAGGTCCTCAGGAGTAGGGTATTGGGTAAAAAGCTTTTTCGTTACTTTATTGACTTGCCTGTCCGTAGTTTGGGCCGATAAAATAGCTGCCACCAGCAGTTCAAAGGGATTATTAAAGCGGAGTTGGGGTCCGGCATTAGGATAAGCCTGGCGCAAAGTCTGCAAAATAGCCTGTACTTGTTCCGGTTGCATAAACTTTTACACTCCGTCAAAAGCTAAAGTTAAAAGCTACACATGAAAAAATGGCAGGAGGGAGAAATTATGCTCTGCGCTGAAGTCAGCCTTTATCCCCAAAAAACCACCCGGGCCAGCGAAATTATAAACGCCTCCATTCAGAGGTTAGACCAGCAAAACCTCGATTATACAGTAGGTTCTTTGAGCACCCATCTCCACGGTTCAGAAGAGGAGGTCTGGGCCGGGTTGCGCAAGATGTTCGAGGAGGCCAGCCGGTCTGGAGAAGTAAGTATGGTGGTTACCTTATCCAACGCAGTGCATTAGTACCCGGTTTTTAAAGTAAAACCCCCTCAGGAAGTAGGGGGTTTGCTTTGCTATGTTTTGCTCTATATTCGAGGGCCGGCAGCCACAACCTCCGGCGCCATACCCTTAAACTGGCTAAAGTTCTCAGCAAAAAGCCGAGCCAGCTTCAGGGCCATTTCCTCATAAGCTTGCGGGTCCTGCCAGGTATTGCGCGGCTTTAAAACCTCGGGCGGTACATGGGGGCAGCTCTTGGGCACCAGGATCCCGAAAACCGGATCTGGCTCCATCTCCACCTTTTCCAGCTCACCGGCCAGAGCGGCCGCCACCATGGCCCGGGTGTACTTTATACTCATGCGCTGGCCTACTCCGTAAGGACCGCCAGACCAGCCGGTGTTGATCAAATAAACATTGGCCTTATGTTGCTCCAGCTTTTCTCCTAGCATCCTGGCGTAAACAGTAGGAGGCAGCGGTAAAAAGGGTGCGCCAAAGCAGGTGGAAAAGGTGGCTTCAGGAGTAGTTACCCCCCTCTCGGTACCCGCCAGTTTGCTGGTGTAGCCAGAAAGGAAATGGTACATGGCCTGCTCTTTGCTCAGTTTAGCAATGGGAGGGAGCACACCAAAGGCATCGGCAGCCAGAAAAACAACCGTGCGCGGGTGGCCGCCCACACCAGGAATAACGGCCCCCGGGATAAAATCTACCGGATAAGCCGCCCGAGTATTCTCGGTCAATGCGGCAGAATCGTAATCCGGAAGCCGGCTCTCCTCGTCTACCACCACGTTTTCCAATACAGCTCCAAAGCGTATGGCATTCCAGATCTGGGGCTCGTTTTCTGCCGAGAGGCAGATACATTTAGCATAGCAGCCGCCTTCGAAGTTAAAGATGCCGTCTTCCGACCAGCCATGCTCGTCATCGCCGATGAGCCGCCTCTGGGGGTCAGCCGATAAGGTAGTCTTCCCCGTGCCGGATAGACCGAAAAAGAGGGCCGTATCACCCCTCGGACCAACGTTAGCCGAGCAATGCATGGGGAAAACACCGCTCTGGGGCAATAAGTAGTTCAACACGGTAAAAACAGACTTTTTCATCTCTCCGGCATAGCTGGTACCGCCGATTAGGATCAGTTTCTCTTCCAGATTTAAGATTATAAAAGCTTCCGAACGAGTACCATCTATCTCGGGATCAGCTTTAAAGCCAGGGGCGCATATAACCGTAAACTGGGGTTTATGTTCTGCCAGCTCCTCTGGAGTGGGCCGGATAAAGAGCTGGTGGACAAAGAGGTTTTGCCAGGCATACTCATTTATAAACCTTACCGGCAGGCGAAACCTCGGATCAGCACCTACAAACCCGTCAAAAATAAAAAGATCCCGGTTCTGCAGGTAGGCTAGCAGCCGCCGGTACAGCTGTTCAAACCGTTCCGGCTCAAAGGGTTGGTTGATGCGGTTCCAGTTTATTTTATCGTGCACAGAAGGCAGGTCCACTATAAATCTATCGTTAGGTGAACGTCCCGTGTATTTGCCAGTATTCACTACCAGGGCGCCGTTGCTGGCTAAAATTCCTTCCCCCCTGGTCACGGCTGCCTCAATTAATCTAGCTACCGAAAGATTGCGATAAATCTTGCCCGTATTGTACAGCTGCATAGGCTCCTTCCCTTCCAGTTAGACTCTCCCAAACCGAAAGCAATATACCACAAGGTTGGGAAAGCAGTCAATGGAAGGGAGAAATGTATACTGTATGCTGACTAAGATAAGTTTTCAATGCGAGAATGAAAATACCGGCTTCGGCGGCATGCCAGGGCCAGGGATGTCCCCTGGCGATAACCTCCTTCTGAATTTCCCGAAAATACACTGATAGCCGTGTCTCATCGCCCACCAAGGCTGCTGCCCAGGCTGCCAGAGGTGAAGTAAATGAACCTTGGGAGATCACGTGCCAGTTCGGGTAATTGCGCAAAAAAGCACTGTAAATAACCCTGGTCTCCGGGCTTTGGGGTTCCAGCACCCCACAGACAAGGGGAAAAAACTGGGCCAGAACATCGGGATACCACTTTTTCCAATTGGGCCGCCAGCGCCAACCCCAGCGGTAAATGGCGGGACAGAAGCCTTCGCCGGTCCACATTTTTCGCTGCAGGGCCTCTTTTATTTGCTGGGCAGCTTGCCGGTAGAAGTTGGCTTTAACTTCATCGTGCCAGAGTGTCTCTTGCAAGGTGGCATAGTTCAGGAGCCCCTCATAGACCTCACAGTTGTCCATAAGATATTTTACGGGCCAGTCAGGACGCGCTAGGGTCAAACCATCTTTCTGCCGGGTGGCCAGCATAGCTCGGGCTACCATTTCCAGCTCTGCTCTATGGCCTTTGATCCAGTCCTCCTCGCCGGTAGCCCGGAAATAACGCCAGACCAGGGTTAAAAAAGTAGCACCGTAGGAATCTGAAGAATCATAGCTCTCCTCCGGTATTTCCGTCCCGTCATCGGCTATAGTGTAATCATAAACCGTCCCATAAATGCCGTAGCGATCCGGCCTTTCTAGATGGGCCACATACCAATTAAAGTACGCCCGCACCCTTTCCTCGTAGCCCCCAGCTTCCACTACACCATATAAAGCTAGATGGGCAAAATAAGGCACTATCCGCGGGTGGCCAGGATAACAAGTAATAATAGCCCCGGAAGGAAGCTGATTGTGAGCAATAATCCACCTGGCCTCCTCAGCTAACAACTCGTGCACTGGAACACCCCCACCTTATAATATGGCGGAGGTAGTGGAAACGATAAGTAGGGTTAGGCCAACCGGAGGGAAAAATAAAGGAGCAAAATCATGATGGTATTCCAGGTTCCGTGGGCTACTACCGGCGTTAGAATAGAACCGCTGCGCTCGTAGAGATAGGCCAGACCCCATCCGCCCAGGGTTAAGGGTAAAAAGCGGAGCAGATCAAAATGGAGTAGGGCAAATAACAGGCTGCTCCCCACTTGCGCCGCTAGCAGGCCATACCGCGCTTTTAAGACGGGGTAAAAAAAGCCGCGGAAATAGAATTCTTCGGTAAGGGGAGCGAGGACAGCCCCTAAAAATAAGGGCAGCAAAAGTTCGCGGAAAGTCCGGGCCCTGGTTACCAGTTCAGCAAAAGGCTGGGGAGCTGGGTCTGGTAAAAAATGTTGCAACAGCCCACCCAGCAGAATTACCAGTATAAAAAGAAGGATGCCCCCACCTACTCCCAGTAGGAAGGCTCGCTTTAAACCTCGCCCGTTTAAGCCCAGCTCAGCCACGGTCCCTCCATATTTTATCTTAACGATATAATGCAGCCCTCCGAACACAGCAACCGCCTGGGTCAGGCCGGCCAGCAAAAACTGCTGGGAAAGGGGCAAGCGTAAACCCGTTAATCTTAAAAACAGACTGGTTCCGTAACCGGCGAGAGCCAGGAGCGCCAGCACTAGCAAACTATCCTTTAAATTCCAGGGCGGCTTATGCGTTACCTCCATCTTATCACCTTCTTCCAGAATGTAATTCTAGCATATATGGGGGGCAAAATCATCAGCTTTAGGCCTTGAGTTATCCCCACCTTTTGCAGGCAGGCCTGCTTGGACTTGGAAGCGAGCGACTAAACCCGAGCGGTAGCCAAACTTAAGCTTGGCGAGAGGCGGAGGCAGGCCCGAGGCCATGAGACCTTCGGCCGGCAACTGAGGCAGGATGCTTAAATTCTGCCGGGAAGCCTGCCGGAGCCTTGAGCCAAGCGCCAGTTTGGCCCGCGAGGGAAACTTTCGCGAGCGGAAGCCAAGCAGGCCTGGAATCAAAACTGGAAATACGCCAGCTTTAGGCCCCCAGGAGCGTGCGCCGTCGCTCCAGATAAGTTTCCACAGCGCTGATAAACGCCGCATGGGACCAGGTCAGAGGAGATACGGAAAGGGGTTCGCCAGTATAGGGGTGAAGTTGTTCAGCCAGCATACCCGAAAGAGTTGCCCTATCAGCCGCCCACTCTAAAAGTCTTCTCGCCTCCGCCAGTTTCTCTAGACTGGTGGCCGCCTTAGCCTCACAGCTAGCCAGCCATAGAGTACAGATAAACCAAGGATTGCCGGGAACTGTTTGCAGATCCTCGCTGCGGCGAAAATAATAGTCGCCGGTATAGCGAGCTATACCGCCCACTTCCGTCCGAACCCAAAGGCCCCGGCGCACGGCCTCCACTGTTCGCCTCAGGCGCGGGTCGCTGGGGGGCCACATGTCAAACACTCCCAGGATAAGTAAACTGGCGTCCAGGACGTGATCTACCTTTACACTGCCCTCACTGTCCTTATAAATACCCCTTACAAATCGTCCCAAGTTTGGAGAATAAAGGTGTTCTTCTATCCCTTTAAGTACCTCTTTCGCTGCCCACCAGTATTTTTCTCTTTCTTCGTATCTACCGGCGTAACTGGCCATCAAGCCGGCAGCCTGGAGACCAGAATAAACAGCTGCAGCCGTAAAAGCAAAAGTGCCCCTCCTCTCCTCCCATAAATCGTAGCTGGGCAAGGGCAGACCGCTATTATGGTCACGATAAGTGGCCAAAAAATCGGCGGCTGGCCGGACCAAAGTATGGTAAAGGTCGTGAATAAGGCGCCAGTCTCGGTAACGCTCGCACGCCCGGCCTAAAGCCCAGAGAACCAAGGCAGTTTCATCTTCCTGGAAGGGTATAATGCTTTCTCCCCTATGCACCGGCGGCAACCAGCTAGAGCCCAGGGTCCCATCGGGATTGTATTTCTGGTAAAAAAAGCCCCTTTGATCTATGATGCGGGCACAGTAATAGTAAAAAGGAAAAGATATTTCGGGGTAACCCGCTTGGTCGAGAGCAGCGGCCACAAAGGCTCCATCCCTGGGCCAGCAATAACCATAGTGGTCCCGCGCTTCATACAAAATATCGCTGTCGCTGGCAGCTAAAATAGCACCCTGGCTGTCGCTCTGGGTCCGCGTAATGAGGAGACTCTGGTGATAAAGTTGTACTACTTTTTGGGGGAGGTCACCGAAATCGCGCTCAAATTTATGCGCCCAGGCATACCAGTAACGCTCGCATTCATCTAGCAGGTTTTTTACTTTAACTTCCAGTACCAGCTCATTCAGGCGAGCTACTTCTGACCAGTCCTTACCTGCTGCCACCCAATAAGTAACTTCTCCCTTCTCACCGGGGGCCAGGTATAAACGGAAACTTATAGTGCTGTCCACTGATCCATGATGAATAGGATTGCCTTCCAGGTTTCCGTCTTCAGCATCCCGCCAGGTTCCCTCTGCACCCCGGAAGCGTTTATTGCCAATGGCATATTGAAAAAAGCCTTCGGTTCCGGACCGCCCATTGATGAGCAAGTATAAACCGCGCTTATAATGCAAAACAAATCCCTCATCCGGGAGATAGGCAGCCGTATCCCCCAGAGGAGATTCGTTCAGAGTGAAATCATGATAAAAAAAGATCCTTACTTCGCGGGAGCAGCTAGCTAAATTGTATATAATCACCTGCTGCAAAAAAAGATCCCAGCGATAATGTACACCGTTTTCTATTTCCAGAGCTAGCTGCATTGCTTTATTAACTGCCTTAACCCTGCCGTTTATGGTACCTGGCTTGTAGCCCAGGTTTAACTCCCAGCTGCTCTCTTCCAACCAGGAAAAGTTACCATCTACCCATATACCTAACCTGCTCTTTTCCCCGCCCAAATGACTTATATGGTTAGGCCAGCCTACATAAGGATAATAAAGATCCCGCATATTAAATCTGCTGTCAAAATTTATCAACAGGCGGCCATTACCCAAGGATAGTTCCCGTGGCAATGTCAACTCTCCCTTTAAACATAAATAAATATCAAAAAATGCCTGCTAGGCCTTAAAATAAACTTGGCCCTTCTGGACATAATAAGCATGAGTTAAACTCCTTAAGGCATTATTCCACCAAGAACAAAGGATTATTTGCAGTTTAAGACATAAATAAGACATAAATTCAAGTAAAGGGGAAGGAGTATATGATCCTTACTATTATTACAATCCTTCTTCTCATTGCTTTAATAGGCACCTTCTGGTACCTTTTGCGTACGCGCCGGGTGCCTGCCAGGAAACCGGTGGTGCCCGTACCATCTTCTCCGGCACAGTTGCCAGCTAGATACGGTAAAAACCAGATCGTAGTCCTGGTCAAAGACCCTTACTGGCTCTATGCCTACTGGGAGATAACCCCGGGTAAAAAAGAGGAATTTGAGCGCCTTTACGGTTTAGGGGCCTGGGAAAACTCCCAGCCAGTTTTACGTGTATATGACCTGACCGGTAGTGCCTACGATTTTCTCCATGCTCCTTATTTTGAAATTGCCATTACAGATTTCGCCGACAACTGGTACATCCATGTCGGCAAACCTAGCAGCACCTTTTGTGTGGACCTGGGACGGATACATCCCCAGCATGGCTTTATTATTTTGGCCCGTTCCAACATCGTAACCACTCCGGCCGACCAGCCCAGCCAGGTCATTGATCCCTTCTGGCCCCCCTTGGAAGCTTGTTGGCAGGGAGCCGGGGTACCTAAAACTACTAAAACCGGCATTAGTTCTCCGGTTTTGATGCAAGGCCATCCTCAGCTTAGAGACTGAGAAAGGATGATCCCATGCCCCTAGGCTACGTAGCCTTGGTTTTACATGCCCATCTACCTTACGTAAGGCACCCAGAAGAAAATTACTCTCTGGCCGAAAAGTGGTATCATGAAGCGGTTACGGAGACCTATATTCCCCTTATTAAGACGGTGCAACGATTACTCGAGGACAGGGTGCCGGTTCGTTTAACTGTCTCTTTAAGTCCGCCCCTGGCCAGCATGATGGCCGATGAATTCATCCAGAAGCGTTACCTCTTGTATTTAGAACGACTCCGGGAATTAGCTGCTAAAGAGGTCTGGCGTACCAGAGACGACGCACGCTTTCATATTGTGGCACGCATGTACCAAAAGCTTTTTGAAGAGATTTACCGGACTTACACCTTCTATAGAGGAGATCTAATTACTGCCTGGCGGGAGTTGCAAGAAGCAGGTGCTTTAGAAATTATCACCTGTGCTGCCACCCATGGCTATCTCCCCCTCATCGGTCTTCAACGGGAAGTGGTAAGGGCCCAGGTAGAGATAGCCGTCCATAACCACCGCCGGCTCTTCGGCCAGCCTCCCGCCGGGTTATGGTTGCCCGAATGCGGCTATAACCCCGGCGACGATACCATTTTGCGCAAATATAACCTGAAATACTTTTTTGTAGATGCCCACGGTTTGCTTTATGCCACGCCCCGTCCGCGTTACAGCATCTTTGCCCCTGTTGTTACCCCTTCCGGAGTGGCTGCCTTCGGTCGGGACCTGGAATCTTCGGAGCAGGTATGGAGCGCCCAGGAAGGCTATCCCGGAGACTTTGATTACCGGGAATTTTACCGGGACATAGGTTATGACCTGGATTTTGATTATATCAAACCCTATATTCACCCCTCGGGATTAAGGGTAGATACCGGAATGAAATACTATCGTATCACGGGGAAAACCAATTTAAAGGAGCCTTACGTACCTGAATGGGCTAGCGAAAAGGCTAAAATCCATGCCGGAAACTTCCTTTTTAACCGGGAACACCAGATCAAATACTTATCTACTTATATGGACCGGCCGCCCCTCATCGTCTGCCCCTACGATGCTGAGCTTTTCGGTCACTGGTGGTTCGAAGGTCCCCAGTGGTTGGAGTCCCTTTTCCGCCAGGTAGCGGGTCTGGCCCATCAACCCTTTATCTTTATTACTCCCAGCGAATACCTGGAACACTTTCCTATAAATCAGCCGGCTACACCCTGCATGTCCAGCTGGGGAAATAACGGTTATAATGAAGTATGGCTGGATGGTTCTAACGACTGGATTTATCGCCACCTGCACAATGCCGCCGAAGCCATGATAAGTCTAGCTAACCGTTTTGTTAACCCCAGTGAACTACAAAAGCGGGCTCTAAATCAGGCTGCTCGCGAACTCTTGCTCGCCCAGAGCAGCGACTGGGCCTTTATCATGAAAACGGGCACCATGGTGGATTACGCCGTAGGAAGGACTAAAAAACATTTGCTCAATTTTTGGGAATTAAAGGAGAGCATAGAACAGGAGAGCATAAATGAAGAAAGACTGCGGGGTTTAGAAGAAACCAACAATATTTTCCCGGATATAAATTACCGCGTATTTGCCCGCGAGGGGCTCTGACAGGGTTATAATCTGGGTTTGCCTTGGGTAAATATGGTATAATAAAACAAGAAGCTTGTTCGCAAGGGGGTAGAAAGATGCGCGAAGCGAGTATTAGCGAAGGCTTGGGCCAAATAGTTTG
The DNA here is from genome assembly GCF_056378755.1 of Thermanaeromonas sp. DSM 22490. Taxonomy (NCBI): domain Bacteria; kingdom Bacillati; phylum Bacillota; class Clostridia; order Neomoorellales; family Neomoorellaceae; genus Thermanaeromonas; species Thermanaeromonas sp. DSM 22490. The sequence goes on along the minus strand of NZ_JBJHHE010000007.1, from coordinate 52,007 downwards.
TCCTTGCGCAGTAGTAGGTGCCAAAAAGGGAGATATCCATGACCTTACCACCGTGGCTTGGGTTACCCAGGAGTCTGTCAACCCGCCCCAGGTGACTGTGGCTCTCCATCCCCAGAGGTATGTACTGGAGCTGATCAGGGCAACCGGCGAATTTGTACTATCTCTCCTTGCCCAGGAACAGGAAGAAATAGCCAGCTTCTGCGGTTCCCACTCTGGCCGGAACACGGATAAAATAAAAGCGCTGGGCATTGAATTGGAACCCGCCAAAGCAATCAGCACCCCGCGCCTGAAAAGCGCTCTGGCCAATTTGGAATGTAAAGTAACCGGGGAATATACCAGCGGAGACCATGTGATTGTGGTAGGACAAGTGCTGGCCGCCAATGTAGAACCCACACGCAAGCCACTCTTATATTACCAGCATAGAATAACTCGGTGGGAATAGCTCTAAAGAAAGGTCAGCAGCTATGGGTACAGGTGAAAATTTATGCTTCGGGTGCAGCCGCGATAATCCTATCGGGCTGCACCTGGAATTTTTCTCCCGGGAAGATGGCTGTGTTTACACCCGCTTTACCCCAGGTACTTACCACCAAGGCTATCCCGGTATACTCCATGGAGGACTGGTGACCACTATCCTGGATGAGCTTATGGCCAATCACCTGGCCAAGCTCGGTTACTGGGCCGTCACTGCCCGGCTAGAGGTACGCTTTCGCAAGCCCCTGCCCATAGGGCAAGAACTTATATTTGTCAGCAGAGTGATTAAAAAAAGGCCGCCCCTTTTTCAGCTAGAAGCCTGGGCCGAACTGCCCACAGGTGAGGTAGCTGCCGAAGCCCAGGCTGAGATGATGTTAAGAAAGTAAGTGGGCAAACCTGGCCTGGAGTGCCCAGTATTCCTTTACAGGCTTGGGATTATCGATTTTTTTAATAGTTAGCTTTCCTTTTTCATATTCAGCTAAAGGCCATTGTCCTGTCTGTACAGCCAGGCGAGCCAGGTGGATGGTCAAATCGCTCCGGTAGCCCCAGCCGGGCGGGCAAGGGGATAAAACCTGTATATAAGCTGGTCCCTTTATATCTTTGGCTTTCTGCACTTTTCGCAGGTAATCCTGGGGATAGCCAATGCTAGCGGTAGCCGCGTAAGGAATGTCGTGGGCGGCTACAATGCGCAGCATATCTTTTTTAGGACGATCCTCTCCAGCTACCCTCTGCCCCACCGGGGTAGTGGTAGTATTGGCGCCCAGGGGAGTGGAGCCGCTCCGCTGTACACCGGTGTTCATATAAGCTTCGTTATCGTAGCAAAGGAAGATAAAGTTATGGCCCCGCTCTATGGCGCCGGAAAGGGCCTGGAGCCCAATGTCCACTGTGCCCCCATCCCCCGCGATACCCAGGACCCGGACGTTTTCCTTGCCTCTACGTTTAAGGCCGGCTACTACACCGGTCACCGCAGCCGCTGTGCTGGGAAAAGTTATATTAACGCAGGGGACTTTAAAGGCCAGCTGGGGGTAAAAAGTAGTGACACCCAAGAGGCAGCTAGGTGTAGTCACTACTACTGTTTCCGGCCCTAAAATTTTTAGGGCGAGCCGCACCGCCAGGATTCCGCCGCAACCGGCACAGGCATAAGAGCCGTAAACTAACTCTTTCTCCGTTAGTTCGTGGATCTTCACTGCCCTCACCCCTTTACTTGTTATAGACTTTGGTCGCAGCCACTTGTTGAGCTGCTTTACTATAATTCCCTTCCAGACAGCAACGAAAAATGCCTTCAATGTCGGTTTGGCGGATATCCTGGCCTCCCAGGCCTAGAATAAAGCCGGCTACTGCCGGCGGATGCTCCAGCTCTAGCAGAGCCGCTTTGATCTCTGTGCAGACCGCTCCTTCATAGCCAAAGGAACAGTTGCGGTCCAGTACAGCCACTGTCCGGGCTCCTTTTACGATCTGTCGTACTTCTTCAGCGGGGAAGGGACGTAAAGCCCGCAGGCGCAAAACGCCTACTTTTTCTCCCTCCTGCCGCAACCGGTCCACTACTTCCCGGGCGGTACCACTGGTGGCCCCCAGGGTAACCAAGATTACTTCTGCATCCTGGCAGCGGTAAGGATCAACCATCCCACCATACTGGCGACCAAAGAGAGCATAAAATTCCGCATCCACCCTTTTGATTACCTCTTTGGCCCGCTCCATGGCCGCCTGTTGGGCCTGTTTAAAGATAGTATAAAGATCCGGGCCGGCACCGACACCAAAAACCACCGGCCGCTCTGGATCTACGACCAGATCGGGCTTGTAAGAAGGCAAAAACTTGTCAACTTCTTCCTGGTCGGGAACCTCAACTATTTCTTCGGTATGGGAAAGAACATAACCATCCAGGCAGAGCATTACCGGGGTTAAAACCTCGGGATCTTCCGCTATCTTATAGGCCTGCAGGCAAGTATCCAGGGCCTCCTGGGCCGTTTCTACATAAAGCTGGATCCACCCGGTATCGCGACAGGATATGCTGTCCTGGTGGTCGGCCCAAATAGTCCAGGGCGCTGCGAGTCCACGGTTGGCCACCGCCATAACCATGGGTATCCTGCATCCGCTAACATAGTGCAGCATTTCAAACACATAAGCTAGGCCCTGGGAAGAAGTAGCCGTAAAAACCCTGGTACCAGTGACCGCTGCCCCATAACAGGCCGCCAGAGCCGCATGTTCCGATTCCACCCGGATATATTCGGCATCCAATTGCCCGCGTGCAATTTGGGCTGCTATCTCTTCTACTATAGTTGACTGGGGTGTAATAGGATAAGCCGCCACTACCTCGACCCGCGCCAGGCGTACAGCTTGAGCCACTGCTTCATTGCCGTTATAGTATTCACGCACCAGTATCACCTTCTCCACTGATTAACGAAACTTCATCTACCATGCTTAAAGCCTGGCGCGGGCACTCCCTGGCACAAATGCCGCACCCCTTGCAATAATCAAGATCGATACTTATGTATTCTTCTTCCCGCCGGATACACCCCTCCGGGCAAAAAAGCCAGCATAGGAGACAGTTAGTGCATTTTTCCGCGTGCAAAACCGGCCGTAACATCCGCCACGAACCGGTGCTAAATTGGAGATGGGGTGTAGGTAAATTTGGAATCATTCTTTGCACCTCACCTTCCCTAGCCCTTCACCCAGGCGAAAACTTGCTTCCGCCACCCGCCAGTTGTTTTCTACCAGATGAGCAGGCAGGATATCACCTATAGCCTTCTTAACGGCTTCCCAACTCACCCACCCCGTAAGTCCAGCCAGGGCCCCCACCATGGCCGTATTAACTATAGGCAGGCCCAGAATTTCCCGGGCCAGTCCGGTAGCATCCACCCGGTAAAGGGCTACACCTTCGGGTAAGGAAAGCTTAAGAGGAAGGGAAGAAATATTAAGGAGTATCACTCCTCCCCGCCGCAAACCCTGTAAAACATCCACGCTTCCCCATAAAGTCCCATCCAGCACTACTACGCAATCGGGTTCATATATTTGGCTGCGATCCCTTAGGGGGTGATCGGCCAGCCGAGTAAAGGCCATAATAGGCGCTCCCCGGCGCTCGGTACCGAAAGAGGGAAAAGACTGGGCATATCGGCCCTCATAAATAGCTGCTGCCCGCCCCAAGATGCGGGCAGCAGTTACTACCCCCTGGCCTCCCCGGCCGTGCCACCGTATCTGTAACATGGCAACACCCCTTTGCCTCGCCTGCACTATTTTGGTGCTAATACAATAATTATACTCCAGGCCAAGGGTGTTGGGAAATAATTTCACCCCCTGAGTTATCCCCACTTTTCGCTGGGGTGGCGTGCTTAGGCTTCAAGCGAGCGACTAAACCCGAGCGGTAGCCAAACTTAACGAAGCCGAAAGCGGAAGCGGACCCCAGGCTTTTGAGAGGCCTGAGGCCGGCAACTGAGACAGGAGGTCGAATTTGCCGGGAAGTCCGCTGGAGCTTGAGGCTGAGTGATAGTTTGGCCCGCGAGGGTTTCTGGAGCGAGCTGAAGCTAAGCAGGCCAGAATCAAAAGTGGGGATGCGCCGGTTTCACCCCTTCTGGATAATCTCCTGCAATCGCGCCTCAAAGAACGCCGCCAATTCTTCGGCTGTTTCCTGGGAAAAGGCCTCACTGTATATCCGGTAAAGGGGTTCTTCTTCATCGGGTATAACTAGAGCCCAGCCCTGCGGGTAGTTTACCTGAATGCCGTCCAGCAGCTGAATCCTTTGGCTATCTTCCTCTCCCACCAAGGCTCGCATCACCCTTCCTTTGGCCTGCCAGGGACAGGGCACCACCCTGGTGCTGCGGTAAACGGCAGGTAGCCTGGCTATAGCCTCGCTCAAAGGCAAGTCACGCCTGGCCAGCCAATCAATTACGTAAGCTAAAGCCGCCAGAGCATCGAACTGCAGGCCGAACTGGGAATAGCGACCCTCGCCTTCTTCCCGGAGCACGGCCTCCTGGAGCAGCCCGGGGTGGTTTTTCACGCGCCGGATGCGCCCACCCAAATTTTCGGCCACAATGTCCGCTGCCCGTGGCGCAACTACCGGTAAGGCAAGGGTTTTATGGCGATTCTCCTCCAGGTACATCTGGGTTAAAAGGGCAATCCGGCGAGTCTCATCCACTAGAAAGCCGTTAGCATCCAGCAGCAATAACCTCTCGGCATTCTTATCTATTACGGCTCCCAGATCCGCCTGGTAACGGCGTATTTCCTGCGCAAAAAAAGGAAGGTCTCGCTGGATTTCACTCCAGGTCCGCCCGGGGGCAAAATCCAGCCGTATCACGTCGCAACCAGCTCGGGTGAGCAAACTGCTTGCTACTTCAGCACTTCCTTCCTGGCAACCTAAAGCTAGCCGCAAACGGCGACGGCGTATAATATCGGTCTCCAGGGTACTTAGCAGATAATCTTGATAAGCTTCGAGCAACCCAGGCTGGTAAGTACTTTCTACCACTTGATCCCCCTCTACCTGCCGTCCATCTTCCCGCCAAAATAGATTTTCTACTTTCCGCACTTCTCCCGGCGATAAGTCCGCTCCCTTCCCGTTGACCAGGTGCAGCCAGACTTTATCCCGTAGGTTGGCATCTTGTTTAATGTGGCAGGCTCCATTAAGCTGCAAAGACCGCACGGCGAAGCGTAACACAGGCATCAGCAGTCGTCCCAAATTCACCACCTTTACCCCTGTACTCATCAGGCCGGCGGCCAAAGCTTTTAAGAGCATTTCCCCGCTGCCACCGCTAAAAGTGCTCACTCCTATACTGGCACCGGGTTTAAAGGTAGCTCCAAAGGCCGCACCCAGCCGGGAAACGTGAGCTGGGTTGAAATCACCCCTCAAAAGCCCGGGCACAGCACTACCAATAAATAAGGGGCGACCCGTGCCCTGGCCCCAGATAAGAGATTCCCGCAAGACAGCATCCTGGCCCACACATTTTTGGGGCCAAACTTTTACTCCCGGCCGGATTTCCGCCCGGGCCAGAACACGGCTGCCGTCGCCTACAACGGCTCCTTCCAGGACCCGCGCTCCGCTCTCCAAAACAGCGTGGCTTAAAAGGATACCTCCTTCCACCCTGGTCTCCGAACTTAAAGTCACATTGTCCCACAAGATAGCGCGCTCCACTCGGGCGCCCCTCCCCACCCGGCAATAAGGCCCCAGTACCGTATAGGGCCCTAAGATAGCACCTGCCTCAATGCGACAAAAGCTACCTATGAGGACGGGGCCGTGGATCTCAGCAGCGGGGTCAATTTCTACTCCTTCTCCTACCACTACCCCCTTACCCCTATCCTCCCCGATTACCTTTATCTTGACTTTTCCTGAAAGGATGTCCTGGTGGGCCTGGCTATATTGCCCAATATGGCCAATGTCGCACCAATACCCGTCCAAGGTTATGCCGAAGAGGGGCTTGCCCTCGTTTAATAACAGGGGAAACAGATCCTTACTAAAATCAAAAAAAGTATCTGGGGGTATCATCTCTAGAACCTGGGGTTCCAGGATATAAATACCTGTATTAACCCGGTCGCTGAAAACCTCCCCCCAGCTGGGCTTTTCTAGGAATGCCCGTATTCTGCCGTCCTGATCGGTGATGACCACTCCGTACTCCAGAGGATTTTCCACCTGGGTCAGCACCAAAGTGGCCAACGAGCCGCGCTCGCGATGAAAATCCAGGGCCTTTTGCAGATCAAAGTCGGTCAGGGCGTCCCCGCTCACCACCACAAAGGTTTCGTCTAAGAAATCAGCGGCATTTTTCACACTACCGGCTGTGCCTAAAGGAGAATTCTCCACGAAATAACGCATATGCACTCCAAAATCAGATCCGTCACCAAAATATTCTTCGATGAGAGCGGGTAAGTATTGTAGAGTTACTCCTATTTCTTTAAAGCCTTGCTCGCGCAAAAGCTCTACACAGTATTCCATAACAGGCCGGTTGGCTACCGGGACCAAGGGTTTGGGGCGCTGGCAGGTCAAAGGCCGCAGCCTTGAACCCTCACCCCCCGCCATAATAATTGCTTTCATTAATCATTACCTCCTCAATAACCGATTGTTATAACAAGCCATCCCTTCCCCGGTTTTGATTTACCAGCGCTGCCCGGTGACCCACCAAATCGTAGCGCCCGCTAAAGGGAAGGGGTTCTTCGGTTACCTCTTTTTTCCCTTTAGATTCAAGCAAGGTCAGGGCATAACGGCGGAATCTCTCCATCACCGAAGTCCGTTCCGGCCAGGGAGTGCGGCGGTATTCCTCATACACAGCAGTATAAAGTTGAACAGTACGCCGGGCTATCCTCTTCCAATCATAAACATCTTCCACCAGCCGTGTGCCACCTTCTTTAACCCTAGCGGCCAACACCGCGTCCTTAAGGAGAGCGATAATGTTGTCGGCAAGAGAATTGGCATTGCCTGGAAAGGCGCGGAGCCCGTTAACGCCATGAGTGACAATCTCTTTCAACCCCCCGGTCTCGCTAACCACTACCGGTACCCCAGCGGCCATGGCTTCCAGGGCCACAATACCAAAGGGTTCATAAAGGCTGGGGAAGACGGCTACCTCCGCCAGGCGATAAAGCTGGTTGCGGGTGCGGTCGTCAAGATACCCGGTAAAGCAAACCTTATGGGCAATTCCCAATTCCCAAGCCCGGTTCTTCAGTTCCCCTTCCATAGGCCCCTGGCCCGCTACCACCAGTTTCGCTTCCGGGCAGCTAGCCAGTACCTTGGGCATGGCTTCCAGCAAAACCTGCACTCCCTTTTCTACCACCAACCTCCCCACAAAGAAAATAATCCTTTCTTGGGGTAAAGCGTAGCGCCGGCGCAAGGCCGCATCGAGGTGAACTTCGCGGAATTTAGATAGTACAACGCCGTTGGGTATGACTACTATTTTATCCGGCGGCACCTGGAAAAGGCCTTGGACTTCCTCCCGCATATGCTGGCTGCACACAATTACCCGCCAGGCCTCATAGGTGAGCCACCACTCTACACTATGGATGTATCGCTGCAAATCATTATGCAGGCCGCGATTGCGGCCGGCCTCAGTAGCATGGATGGTAGCCACCAAAGGTAAACGGTAAGCATGTTTTAGAGCCCTACCCACAAAAGCCACCAGCCAGTCATGGGCGTGAACAATATTAAAGGGGCCATAATGGCGCCAGATCACCATGGCCTCTTCCAGGAAACGTATATTAAGTTGCAAGACCCAGGTTAGAAAATCAGGGGCATGGATGGGATAAGCTTCTACCCTGTGTACGAAGACACCCTGCTCTTCTCTCTGAATTTGATTACCCCCTGGCTGCCCCATAGTTAGAACATGTACTTCCTGCTGTTCGCTGACCAGCGCATGGGCCAAATCTTCTACATGGCGGGCTAGGCCGCCTACACTGTGCGGAGGATATTCCCAGGAAAGATGTAAGACACGCATTATTATCACCAGATTTTAGTTTTCTCTAAGAAGAAGGTGCTTCATACAGGCCAGGAAGGATTTTGCGAAGAGGTGTCGAAAGAAATGTTTTGATCCCACTTCCGAAATCCTTCAGGTTCCAAGATTGAGAGGTGAACTTTGATGGCTAAAAAGTCTGCATTAATCGCGGCCCTTACATTTTTATTCTTCTGTCTCGCCTTCAGTAGCCCAGTAGTACCAGCCCAGGCCAGCGACGGCCTGCTCCTGTCTGCCCCCTTCCCAGGGATCGAAGTGCGCCCGGGAGAAACAGTCACTTTCCCCTTAGAGTTGCGCAGTACAGCTCCCAGGAAAGTTGACTTGCAAGTTGTTTCCGCCCCTAAAGGCTGGTCGACTAGCTTCAAGGGCGGAGGTATGATAGTTAATCAGGTATTTGTCGGCGATAATGAACCCGCCAAAGTGGATTTCCAGGTGGAAGTGCCCCAAGATGCGCAGCCGGGCACCTATAATTTCGTAATCAGGGCGGCAGGGGCTGGCGCCAGTTCTACTTTGTCCCTGCAGCTGGTGATTAAAGAAACTCCCAGTGGCAATGACAAAATGACTACTCAGTATCCGGTCCTCAGCGGAACCAGCACTACCACCTTCCAGTTCCGTGTGGATTTAACCAATAACGGCGCCCAAGAGCGTTCTTACAGTTTAAATGCTCAGGCCCCGCCTGGCTGGCAGGTTACCTTCAGTCCCGCTTATGACAACAAGCAAATCGCCAGCCTAAGTTTAAAGCCCGGCCAGAGCCAGGGACTAGATGTCACCGTCAAGCCGCCCCAAGGGGTTAAGGCCGGTACCTACAATGTCCCTATCGAGGCGGTGTCCAGTAACAGCAAAGCAGGTGTTGTCCTTAAAGTCGTTATTACGGGAACCTACAGTATGGAGATTACCACTCCGACCGAACGGCTTAACGCGGAAGCTACTGCCGGCTCGGAAAGCCCGCTTACTTTAATAATTAAAAATACCGGGAGCTCCGATTTACAAAACATTACCTTCTCTGCTGCCGCTCCTACTAATTGGGCGGTAACGTTTGAGCCTGACACCATAGATGTTCTGCCCGCGGGAGAGAACCGGCAAATTATCGCTTATATAAAGCCGGCCAAAGAGGCCATTGCTGGAGATTACGTGGTCAACATTACGGCCAATTCACCAGCAGCCAGCACCACCGCCAGTTTTCGCGTCAGTGTCCGGACTTCTACCCTGTGGGGAGTGGTAGGGGTATTATTAGTTCTGGCCGTAATAGGTGGTGTGGCCTGGATTTTCCATAAATACGGGCGGCGATAAACATGACAAAATCAGCCATTATAGTTACGGAAAACCTGACCAAACGTTATGATTCGGTAACGGCTGTCCAGGATCTCAACTTGGAAATCTACGAAGGAGAGATCTTTGGTCTCTTAGGCCCCAACGGGGCTGGAAAGACTACTACTATTTTAATGTTGCTGGGCCTTACAGAGCCCACAGCCGGACGGGCCCTGGTAGCAGGCGTAGATGCCACGCGCAACCCCCTAGCTGTTAAAAGTATAGTAGGCTATCTGCCTGACAACGTCGGTTTCTACGATGATTTGACAGCCGGGGAAAACTTGCTTTATACTGCCCGGCTAAACCGGATACCGGTGGAGGAAAGTGAGAGGCGCATTAAAGCGGCCTTGGAGCAGGTGGGCCTGAGGGATCACGCTGACCGCAAGGTAAGAGAGTTTTCCCGTGGGATGAGGCAGCGGCTGGGCATTGCCGATATAATTGTGAAAGATCCCCGCATTATCATCCTGGATGAGCCCACCTTAGGTATAGATCCTGAAGGCGTGCGGGAGCTGCTGGATTTAATTGTGCGTCTCTCCCGCGAAAAGGGTAAAACTATCCTAATCTCTTCGCACCTCCTGCACCAAATTCAACAAATTTGCGACCGCGTGGGCATCTTCGTGGGCGGCCGGCTGCTGGCTGTCGGTCCGCTAGAGACTTTGGGCCGCCAGGTCATGGCCGGAAAACCTTTAGAAATCGAATTGCAGGTGGAACCTCAAACCAGCGAACTTTTGGCTCTCCTCAGTTCCCTGGAGGGTGTGGAGGAAGTGAGAAGCCAGGGCCCGTATATCCGTTTGCGTTGCGCCAAAGGCAAAGACATACGGCCTCAGTTAACCTGGCTCCTGGCAGAAAGAAAGATAGCCTTGCTCCATTTACGGGCCCGGGGTTATGATCTCGATGATATTTATCTGGAATACTTTCAGGGAGAGGGAAGAGCATGAACGAATGGCGCAAAAAATTGCAGGATTTTGTCTCCTGGTGGTGCGAAGCCTTCCGCACAAGCGGCGGATTAAAAGTTATATTTGCCAAGGAGTTGGCCGATAACTTAAGCAGTACCCGGATGGGTATCCTCTTCTCCCTGGTGGCCATAGCTTGCCTTTCGGCGCTATACGTAGCTGCCCAGAGCATCCGCCAGTCCGTAGGTGAACAAAGTTCCACTTTTGTTTTCCTGCGCCTTTTTACTACCAGCGGAGGATCTTTGCCACCTTTCATTTCTTTCATGTCATTTTTGGGGCCTCTTTTAGGTTTAGCGCTGGGCTTCGACGCCATAAACGGAGAATACCATAAGCGTACCTTAAGCCGACTGCTGGCTCAACCCATTTACCGCGATGACGTTATTAACGGTAAATTCCTGGCTGGAATCGCGGTTCTGGCTACTATGATTATGGCCCTGGGGTTGCTGGTGGCCGGACTAGGCCTGGTATTTATCGGTGTTCCTCCCCAGCTAGAAGAAATAGGGCGCATTCTGGCTTACCTTCTAGTCACCATCATTTACGTCGCCTTCTGGCTCAGTTTATCTCTCCTCTTTTCGCTAGTGTTCCGGCAGGCCGCCACTTCTGCCCTGGCCGGTATAGCCGTCTGGCTTTTCTTTGCTATTTTTGCACCCATGCTGGCCGGCATTATAGCTGATAGCCTGTTCCCGGCCCCCGAGGATGCTCCAGCCAGTGTCCTGCTCCGCAATGCAGTATGGAAGCAGAACCTCAGCCGCCTATCGCCCACTACTTTGTATGATGAGGCCACCATAACCCTGCTTAACCCCGGGGTACGTACCCTGGGGCCGGTCCTGATCCAGCAAATAATTGGGGCTATACCTGGGTTTTTACCCCTGGGGCAAAGCCTGCTCCTCATCTGGCCCCACTTGGTGGGCCTGACAGCCGCCACTATGCTCATTTTCGGCCTGGCCTACTACTTCTTCATGCGCCAAGAGATACGTACCAATTAAAATCCCGGCGTGAACTTGTATCCCTTTCCTGGATAAAAAGCCGCGGGCACATAAATTTTAGCCCGCGGCTTTAATTTTACCCTTGACAAGAAGAGGAAACAGCACTAAATTAAATAAAAAAGCTATATATGCATTATGCATATAAGGGGTTAGCGTATATATGTGTAAGGATTTACACGTGGAACAGAAAGGATGCCATTGCCATAGTCAGAGTTCTCGCCTTCCTCTAATTCAGCCCTGTCTGCTTTTACTCTTGCATGAAAAACCAGCCCACGGATATGAGCTCATAGAAAAGCTCACGGAATTCGGATTCGATCATTGTCTGGATGCCACTACTGTCTACCGCAATTTGCGCCGGATGGAAGAAGAAGGCCTGGTAACTTCCCAGTGGCATACGCAAGGGCCGGGACCGGCCCGGCGCCTCTACCAGTTGACTCCTGAAGGGGAAGATCTGCTTCATTCCTGGGCTTCCACCATACGCCGAAAGAAAGAAACCCTGGAAAAGTTTTTAAATAGATATAACCAGCATTTCCCCCCGAAAGGAGGTGAAGTTTGAGATGTGCTGCACTACTCAAGAAAACCGTCATTCTTCTAACTGCTGTTGCCACTCTTTTCGCTTCCACAGACGCTATTACACCAAACAAGAGGAAATAGCTCGCTTGGAAAAATACCTGGAGGACCTCAAGGCCGAACAAAAAGCTGTGGAAGAGCGGATTAAAAAAATGCAGGAACAGTGAGGTTTAAAAGGATACAAGTTTTTGTAAAGCGCCGGTCGGCATAAACAATTACGGCCGGCGTACCATTCCTTTTTGGAGGGATTTTACAGCCTATGTTTACTATTTTTACCTATGCCCTGGCTCTCGCCGCCCTGCTCTATTCCTTGGCCAAAGACAAACAAAAAACAATGATAGCCCTACGCAAAGCTTTAAAAGCGTTTCTGGGTATACTGCCCGACTTCGCCTCCATCCTTGCTCTGGTAGGAATTATGCTAACTTTTATTTCCCCCCAGTTTGTCGCCAGGTTTGTGGGGGCGCAGACAGGCTTTTGGGGGATGTTCCTAAGTTCTCTGGTAGGATCCATCACCCTAATCCCCGGTTTTATAGCCTTTCCTCTGGTAAAATCCTTGCTGGACCGCGGAGCCGGCATTATGCAGATGGCTGTTTTTGTCTCCACTCTAATGATGGTGGGATTTGTGACCGCACCGCTGGAAATAAAATATTTTGGTAAGAAGGAGACCATTCTCCGTAACACCTTGAGCTATTTTTATTCCTTCATCGTAGCCTTGATCATCGGTCTGGTGGTGGGAGCATGAAAAAATTGCTGTGGACTTACCGCTTCTTCTTGCTCATCCTCCTCTTTGACCTGGCCGTTTTATATTTTAACCGCGAGGCAGGAAAAACTATCTTTGCCTATACTTATGCTAACTTTAAAGAGATGCTGGGAATAATACCACCTATATTTATTCTTCTAGGGTTGCTGGATACCTGGGTGCCTAGGGAAACAGTAATGCGCTACATGGGTGAAAAGGCTGGCTGGCTAGGACCTGGCTTAAGCATACTTCTCGGCGCTGCTGCCGCCGGCCCCCTGTACGGCGCCTTTCCAGTGGCTGAGGTCATGGCCAAAAAGGGTGTAAAATACTATAATATAATCGTGTTCTTATGTTCATGGGCTACCCTGAAAATACCCATGTTCCTATTTGAAATGTCGGCTTTAGGTATAAGGTTTGCCCTGACTCGCTGGCTGGTCAACCTGCCCGCCATACTGCTTATAGCAGCTATGGTAGACCGCAGCCTCACCCCGGCCGAAAAAGAAGCCTTTTATCGAAAGTATAACAGCGCCACCGCTGACCCTGTAAAAGGAGGAATTTCTAAAGTTGGGCAAAGAATGTACTCATAAACCTTCCGCTCAGACCGGACCCCAGGGGCGCCTGCTTATCTCCCTGGCCCTGACCCTTCTGGTGTTCGGAGGGGAATTATGGGGAGGAATATTCGCTAACAGCTTAGCCCTCTTGAGCGACGCCTGGCATGTATTGACCGATGCTCTGGCCCTGGGCCTGGCCCTGCTGGCGTTACTCTATGCCCGCAAAGAGCCCACTCCTCTTCATACCTATGGGTTTCACCGCCTGGAAGTAATAGTAGCCTTCATAAACGCGCTTTCCCTATGGGGCATTACTTTATGGATCTTAATGGAGGCCGGCCAAAGACTGCTCCATCCTGTGGGTGTCCGGGGGCGGGAAATGTTCATCGTGGCCGCAATAGGCCTGGCGGCCAATCTCCTTGCTGGCTTGCTCCTGCACCGCCACGGAGAAGAAAATTTGAACATCCGCAGTGCCTGGCTACACGTGATGGCTGATGCCCTCGGATCAGTCGGTGTGCTTATAGGCGGATGGTTCGTGCTACGGTATGGCTGGTACCTGGTAGACCCTCTGATCAGCATTGGAATAAGCCTTCTTATCATGCGCGGTGCTTATGGCCTCACCCGGGAAGCCTTACACATTCTCATGGAAGGTACACCTGCTCACTTAAAAACAGAAGAGGTGCTCACCGCACTTGAGACCGTGCAGGGTGTAGAAAACGTACACGACCTGCATATCTGGAACATATCAGGCCGCATCCCTGCCTTAAGCGCCCATCTCCTGGTGAACACCTCGTGCGCCAATTACCCGCAGATTCTTTCCCAGTGCCAAAAGTTACTAGCCGAGAAGTTTGGAATCTTTCACAGCACCTTGCAGCTGGAGCCGAGCTGCCCCCTGGCGGAAAAGCGTTCCTGCCAGCTCTTAATTTCGGGTAATTTGCCTTGCTCCTCCAAGGCGGACACAGTTCGCTGTCCCAATGAAAAGTTTAGAGATTGTGGACACCCTTAAAAGAAGCCTTATTGCTGTAATAATCCGGCACGCCGCATCTTCCTGTTCCCGAGCCAGGAAAAGGACCCGGCAGAAGCTTATAATGCCGGGGATTACGCCCTCCTTCACCTTAAAAACTTATAGTCTCGGTAGTTATTTCTATGTTAGGACAACTCTGTATGCGGGGCAACAAATTTTCTGAGACAAATATCTCTTCTAGTTCCAACGTATTTTTTATTTTAACCAACTGAGGGTTAGTCAACGCTGTCCTCCCGCAACATTGAAGTGCCGCTATAATGGCTTCGCGCTCATTTTCCATTATAATAGGTATTTTACCGGCCTCCGGATTCGCTGAGGCAATTACATTGGTGTAAGTATGATTCAAATTTATTTTATCGAACAGTTTTCTAGTAATAAAATCGGCAATACCAATACCGCAAGCATTCCCCTCCGCACCTTCCGAGAGGTCAAGTACGACAATTCTCTTAATTCTTGGGCCTTTAAAACCAGGTAGGACTCCTCTGGCGGTTTTGCCTATCACATTTGGATCCATACCTGCGCCGCTAATATCTTTACCCAGTTTTTCCACTATCAAAACATCTATTTCTTCAGGTACCATTATTCCAGCCATTAGGTCAGTCGCCAGCTTTAATAGTTTAGGTTCTTCCTCGATTATATCTTCAGCACGAATAGCTTTAATTAGATAAGGCCGATGATATGCGTTCTCAACTATTGCCACGCCAAATCCAACCGGAGCTTTTCTTAGAATCTCTTTAGCTACTGAAGGTATAATTTGGTGAAACTTGTCGAAGCCTTCTTGATGAAGCCTGGAACAACCCTCATGATTGCCCAAACCTATCGCCATCATTTTACAAAGCCCGCTTCCAATCGGCCCCGTAAAATCCGTGTGGGGTTTGACCCTGTTTATTAAGACAATCATGTCGGATTCATAGGCTGTTTTATCTATAAATACCGGTATATTTTCTCTCGTCTCTCCTATTTTTACCACTTCCATGGAGGAAACTATGGGTACCTGCATTGTCTCTTCGTTTATTCCATAGCTACTTAAAATTTCTATCTGTCCCTCCGCAGTTCCGCCACCGTGACTACCCATGGCGGGTACAATAAACGGGTGAGTTCCTAAATCCTTTAAGCATTCGATAACCGCCTTTACTATCTGACTGAGATTAGATATACCCCGACTGCCTACTGCGATAGCCACACGACTTCCAGGCTTTATCTTCTCTTTAATTCCTGGCTGCATTATTTCATTATATATAGTACCAGTTATATCCTTTATTTCATAGGTATCAAACCTCTGTCGAACTTTCACCATCTTGGGAAGCTGGATACTGGAGACACTTGGCGATAACACTTGCATCGATAATTACTCCCCTTGCTCATATATTGCAACCCTAGAAATCATTCCCCTAAAATCATTTTTAACGGAACTAGAACCAGATTGGGAAATACTGTGTACAGAAGCAAAGCGAATAACTCAACAGCCAAGAAAGGTAAGACTCCTTTAACCACACGTTCAAAGCTGATGTTTCCTAGAGTACAACCGAGATACAAAATTGTACCCACGGGCGGAGTTAATAATCCCAAACAAAGGTTTAATGTCATAATTAATCCGAAGAAATAGGGATCAATCCCCACCCGACTAATCACCGGTATTAAGATTGGCCCAAATATAAGCAGATTGGGAGTCAAATCCATAACCATGCCTAAAATGAAGAGCAAAACATTTATAGCCAATAGCAAAACAAGAGAATTAGAGGATATTCCCGCCAACAAAGCTGCCATTTGAGCCGGTATCTGAGCAACAGTAATCAGCCATCCTACCACTGAAGCAGCTGCCACTACAAACATTACGATAGCAGTGCTTCTGGCGGTGTTGACGAATACATCTGTAATCTGGCTTACCTTTAACTCCTTGTACCATAACATCGATATTAGAAAAGCATACACAACTGCAAAGGCACCCGCTTCCGTCGGCGTAAATACCCCAAAACGGATGCCTCCTACAATCAAAATAGGCATCACAACTGCAGGTATAGAATCCTTTAGTATGTCTTTAGCTTCATTCCACGTATAAGTTCGCACATCATTATAACCGTCTCTCCTGACAATCAAATACCAAGCGGCCATCAACAATATTCCTAATATAATTCCCGGTACTATCCCCGCCATAAACAACCTGCTAATAGAAAGACCCCCTGAGGTACCAAGCAAAATCATCGGTATGCTTGGCGGGATGATAGGAGCTAATATGGCGGCTGCACATATGAGGCCAACAGCCCTTTCCACCTTGTACCCGCTCCGTACCATAAGAGGTACCAAAATGCTGCCTAAGGCCGCCACATCCGCAACAGCGCTCCCCGATAACCCAGCAAATATCATGCTTGCCAGGATGGCGGCATATCCTAAACCACCTCTTACTCGCCCTACTAATAAACTGGCCAGATTAACAATTCTGCTAGCTAACCCACCAGCTGCCATTAGTTCACCGGCCAGCATAAAAAAAGGTATGGCCATTAATGGATAATTGTTGGTCCCCATAACCATATGCTGGCCGACAATAGAGGCATCCCAAATGCCCATCGATACCATAAGCGTTACGGCGCTGACCACCAGGACAATCGCTATTGGGGTACCTAAAGGCAATAAAATCGCTAGGGTAACTAGGAAGATCAAAACCTGCATTACTGACATCCTTTCTGCCAATATTTCTTACTATTTAA
Organism: Thermanaeromonas sp. DSM 22490; assembly: GCF_056378755.1. NCBI lineage: Bacteria > Bacillati > Bacillota > Clostridia > Neomoorellales > Neomoorellaceae > Thermanaeromonas > Thermanaeromonas sp. DSM 22490. Next base: position 35,285 of record NZ_JBJHHE010000007.1, on the reverse strand, counting down.
GCCGCGCACCATTTTAAGCAGCAATGTTATAATCATAATCAAGGAACTTATAATGATAGATATAGATACGGCACCAAACGGAATTCCGGTGGCTGGGCCCTTAGAGTTGGCAGAGGTTTTAAAAAACTGAATTCCCCCATAAAATATAATCACTAACGCCACTAAGGTCACTAAATCGCTCAGAACGCTTACAATAACCTTAGGGGTCCCCTTTAATCTACTGGTAACCAGATCAACTCCTATATGTTGGTTTTCCATAAAGGCAATGGTGGCACCGAGAAACGATAGCCACACAAAGAAATATCTAGACAGTTCTTCCGCCTGAGGAATACTAGAATTAACTGTATACCTTAAAAACGCATTAAGAAATACTAAAACAACCATTCCCATGGTGAAAACAGTAACAGAAGATCTAAGGACGCCTTGCAAGATTTTCTGTTTGGAACCCAAGAGCAACCCCTCCTCGCAAAACCACAAATGCCTCCCACGTACACCTTTGCTTTAAAAAATAAACAAAACTAGCTCGGTTGTATTAGTTGTCTTAATTGACCGGGGGGGCTAACCCCCCCCTGAACTAAATCATAATACTGGCTAGCCAATACCCACTCCATTACTCGCCGAGGTGCTTACTTAATCTCGTTAATTTTTTTCGCAAGTTCCTGACTACCAGGGTATTTACCATACATCCATTCATGAACCGCCTTCTGTGAATCTGTTAACTTTTGTTTAAACTCGGGATCGGGAATTGTTATCTTAACACCGTAGCCCCTTAACAATTCTTTATCCTTATTTTCCGAATCAATGGATACTTGCCACTGATATTCGGCAGCAATTTTGGCTGCTTTCTCTATTAAGGTTTGGTACTCCGGCGGCAAACCTTTAAACCACTTATCGTTGACAATCCACAACCGTGGGCTGAACATATGGTTGGATTCTAAAATATATTTTTGAACCTCATAAAACTTTGAAGAGCGGATTGTGGCATAGGGATTTTCTTGCCCATCTATAACTTTCTGTTCCAGGGCTGTGTATACTTCGCTAAACGGCATTGGAACGGGATTGGCACCAAATGCCTTAGCCATTTCTACATATACAGGAGTGTTAGGTACCCTAAGTCTCATACCCTTTAGCTTTTCATAGCTATCAAGCTCATAACGAGAACTAATTACCCTAAAACCATCAGATAACCACGCGAGATTCCTAACTCCTGCTTTCTCTTCTAATCCCTTAGTGATTTCTTGTCCGAGTTCACCACTAAATACCTTCCGCGCGTGCTCCCAGTTGTCAAAAAGGAAGGGCATCTCAGCAATATTAATTAAAGGTACATCCCTACCCATCAGAGTTCCCGCTATGCCCATTTCTACATTGCCTTTTTTAACGCTATCGATATACGTATCTTCCGGGCCTAACTGGTTATTGGGGAAAATTTGTACAACTATTTTCCCTTGACTCTGTTTTTCTACTTCCTCTTTAAATTTGTTTAAACCAATATTTATAGGGTGATCGGGTGCATGCCAATTTGCAATCTTAACAACCAATTTCTGAGCCTCATTGCCCTCCTGGCCTCCTGCCTTCGTAGAACTAGATTTATTACACCCGAACACGAGCAAACTAAGTCCACCTATTAGTAACAACAAAATAAGCCTTTTGCCTAAAGCTCTAAGCATCTTGTTTCCTCCCTCTTCTCATTATTTCACGCTAAATGCAATATACATTTTGCTATTTTAATATTATTTAGAACCTGCTTACCTATCTCACCTCCTCTCCTATCCCAGGTCACGGGAGGTAAACCGCTGGTTACACTCGGTTAACCTGGTAATCAGAATTTCCTCCTAAGAGAATATCGCGCACATTTTGGGCGGCCAGTAAACTCATTTTGGTTATTGATTCACAAGTGTAGGACCCCATATGGGGGCTAACTACCACGTTATCCAGCTCCAATAACCGGGAACCCCTAGGGGGCTCAACATTGAACACATCCAGGGCAGCACCTGCTATGATACCCTCCTGTAAGGCTTCGTACAGGGCTTCCTCATCTACCACACCACCCCGCGCAGTGTTTATAAGGAAGGCCTCCTTTTTCATAAGGCGGAGTTCTTCCCTCCCAATTAAGCCCCTGGTAGAAGGTGTCAACGGGCAATGGATACTAACGAAGTCACAAAGTCCCAGAAGCACTTTAAGATCTACTCTCTTGCAATGGTACATGTTCTCAGCGATCTCGTTTCTCTGCGGATCCGTATAATATATCTCCATTCCCAAACCTTTAGCTCTTTTAGCTACCTCCACTCCGATACTTCCCATTCCGATAATGCCCAAATTTTTCCCCCATATGTCGTATCCTACCAACCGATCCCAGCGACCGCTGCGAACTATCCTGTCCGCCAAAGGTATTTTCCGGACTGCTGCGAAAAGTAACCCTATAGTAAGTTCAGCTACCGCTTCGTTGTTGCTGCCGGGCGCAATGGTTACTGCAATACCCCTCTTCGTAGCAGCCTTGAGATCGATATTATCGATCCCAACTCCATGTTTAGAAATAACTTTGAGCCGGTCTGCTGCGGCAATCACATTAGCCGTCATTTTATCCGAGCCTACAATCACCGCATCAATTCCCTGGATTCTCTCCACCATTTCCTCTTCGCTAAGAGGTTCTCCCGAACCACCCCATATCAATTCAAACCCCGAATCCTCCAGTAGTTTTCGCGGTTCATTGCTAGTAGAAGAGAAAGACCGAGCAGTGATTAGAACCCTTTTAGATACCAACAGCATCACCTCATTAAGTGACAAGGCTTCTGGCATTTCGTATATATCCAGCATAGGGCAGAATATCTTGCCTTAAAATCATAAAATCTAGATGACATCCTCCCCTAAAACCTCTTATTAACTATCGCTTCCCGCATTCTGTTCAGTGTTTCCAACGCCTCCTCTTTTCTACGATAAGCAACGGCCACGTAAAGGGCATCAATTAAAGCCAGCTGGGCAATACGAGAAGCCAACGGCTCAGCCCGAAAGGCTATCTCTTTACTGGCTACAAACAATTTTATTTTAGCTACTTTGGTAACCGGTGAATTCCGATAACTGGTAATACAGATAGTAGTAGCCCCGGCCTTATTGGCAATCTCCAAAGATTCCACAATATCCTTCGTGCTCCCGGTATGGGATATACCAACTACCACATCCTGGGGACCCAAGATAGAAGCAGACATGGCCTGCATATGAGCATCAATATAGGCTATACAGGGAATCCCCGTCTTCAGAAATTTGTGCTGGGCATCGATGGCCACAGCTCCAGACCCTCCGAGCCCATAAAACTCTATACGGCGAGCCTCAGACAGCGCCTCCACTGCCTTCTTGAAGGAAACTTCGTCCAGGATCTTTAAAGTATCCTCAAGGCTATTGATATGGCCTGTAAGAACCTTGCGGGCAATGGTAGCTTCATCGTCCTCATCTTTTATCGCTTCATGAATGTTTTTAAGAGGCTCTATTCTATCCCGTACTAAGCTATTTCTGAGATCTTGATAACCCCTTAACCCTAATTTCCGGCAAAGTCTTACTACTGTAGTCTCGCTGACCCCGCTGCGCTCCGCAAGTTCAGTAATGGGTAGATAAATTACATCTTCCGGATGCTCAAGGATATATTCCGCCACCTTTTGCTCAGCTTTATGCAACGAGCTGATAAGGCCCCTCAGCAAGACCAAACAATCCCCCTGTGTCAGGTTGGTTGTTTCTTCTCTCGTTACTTTCTCAGAAGATGACATCCTCCAATATACCTCCCCATCATAGCCAACCTCTCCCGTTTGGTTGCCAACCACGTAAATCTTCATTGCTTGCCTAAGGGTACCACCTGAACACTTAGGTAGCGGTTAAGTCCAGCGTGTATCCCCAAACAAGGACTCGTCTACTTGCCCTTATTAAATGACTTAGCTACTCAGAACTTCCAGGGCTTTATCTATCTCGGCCTTCATAAACTCGTATACTTTATCTCCCCTAGGAGGCAACGCCATCGGTTGCCGTGGATAGCCCCCATCAAATCCACGGGCATAAAGGGCCATATGGGATACTACAGTGCTGTCCGCCACCGCCATTACTTTCCTGAGATTCATCACTGCTTCATATACACGCCCAGCTTTATCCGACCCTTTTACTACCAGATCATAGAAGTGGGATATCAGTTCCGGCACATAATTGCACATACCACCTATCATAGTGTCTACACCCATAAAGTAAACCGGCAGGAACCCTACCTCTGTTCCTAAGATAACCTGGAAGTCCTTTTCCCTGTTTTTCATCCGGTAATATACGTGGCTTAAAAACGAGATATCTAGCGAGCTGTCCTTTAAGCCCGCAACCCCTATTTCCTGGAGTTTCTCCACCGTACTTACGCTAAATTTGACCCTGGTTGTAGTCGGGTTATTATAAGCATATACTGGCAAGCTTACGCTTTCCACTATGGCCTTATAATACTCAACCACCTCCTCATCGCTATACCTGTAGTAGAAGGGGGGGACAGCAGCCACAGCATCTACACCTATCTTCTCTGCCTCTTTGGCCAAGGCAACGGCGGAGCTGGTGTCCGCTGTGCCCACATGCGCTATTAGTGCTTTGCCTGAAAAACCAGAGACTACCTTCTTGGCCAGCTTATATACTTCTACCCTTTCTTCTAGGCTCATTAAGGGGCCGGCTCCATAGGACCCGGTTACGAAAAGACCGTCCACACCGTTTTCCAACATCCAGCCCATATGCCATTCCATTTTAATAGGGTCAAGCTTACCTTCGGAGGTAAAAAAGGTTATATTAGGTACCAGAACTCCTTTCGGCCTAGCCATTATTACTCCCACCCTGCCTTTCTTACTTTATCTAGCAATTCCTTGCCAATTTTACCCTCGAAATCGGGGTATATTTTTTCCGCTTCGGCCCTCCACAACGTTTTCTGCTCAGGAGTAAGCTCTGTTATTTCAACACCATTCTGCTTTATAGTATCAATATACTGCTTTTCGTTCTCGCGACCACTGTTTCTCTCGAATTCTCTTAACTCATAAGCTGTATCTCTTATTATCTGCCGTAAATCATCAGGCAATTGATCCCAGAACTTCTTGCTGACCAGCACCACCACAGGAGAGTAAACGTGGCTGGTACGCGTGAGATACTTTTGAACCTCATAGAATTTGTTGGCCGCGATTATAGAAAGGGGGTTTTCCTGACCATCCACAGTCTTAGTTTTAAGTGCCATATAAATCTCTCCAAATCCCAAGGGTACAGGTGTGGCACCCAGCTGCTTAAAGAATTTCATATGGACCTCATTTTCCATGGTCCTCAATTTGATTCCCTTGAGATCCTCCGGTTTCACCACAGGCCTCACGTTATTAGTAAGCTCCCGGAAGCCGTTCTCCCACCAGGCTAGACCCACTATACCTAACTTTTCAAGTCTCTTGAGCATCTCCTGCCCTATAGGGCCGTCCAGGACCTTATCGGCAGATTTATGGTCTTTAAATATATAGGGTAAGTCAAATACGAAAAATGCAGGATCGAAAAGCCCCATGGGACCAGTAGTAGTAGGAGTCATTTCTACTGTCCCCGCCATCAAACCCTCTATTAATTGCCGCTCGCTGCCTAACTGAGCGGAGGGAAAAAGCTTTACCTCGATCCGGCCATTCGACTTCTTCTCCACTATCTCTTTGAATTTCTGGCTGGCCAGGTCAATGGGATGTCCCGGGGCGGTACCATATCCCATTTTGATTACAAATTTCTCTGTACTTCCTTTCTCTGTACCTGCACCAGATTGAGACTTCCCGCCAGAACCACTTTGGGTACCGCAACCAGCTAGAAGTAAGGCGAGGACAAAGAGGCTAACAACCAAAGCGGCTAGCTTTTTCATGCCTTCTTCTCCTTTCTAACGATAAGTTTTACAGGCGTTCTTCTCTAGAAGACCAGCGAATTCTTGGCCTATCTGCAGCCACTTTTCATATTCCTTCCGGTATTGAAAGGTGGGCTCAATTAACCTGTCCACTTTAACCTCCGCGGGAACCGAAATCCCAATCGCTTCCGCCGCTGACAAAGCAGCTCCATAGGAAGCAAGGTATTCTACATCCTGTAAGATAGCAATTCTCATAGGAATACTACCAGCTATGACCTCCATTAATTTTTCCAGGTACACACCACCTCCAGCAATAGCTACTAAGTCCTGGCGAGGCAGATTAGCTCCGACCAATTCAATAAGATTACTTAAGGTAAACCCCACCCCCTTCACTATAGCGCCTGCAAAGGTCTGCCAATCAGTGTCTATCTGGAAACCTATACATACGCCTTTTAAATGGGAGGACCAGAAGGGAGTCCTCTCTCCATGGAGCCAGGGGAAGAAAAACAGATCACCTTTCTTACTCTCGCCCAGCTCAGCCTCCTCCAGTTTAAACCCCCATTTGCGTGCCCAATTCAAAACGGAACAGCCGTTAGAAGAGATGCCACCGAGGACATAGCGTTCTTCATCCACAACATAAGTCCATAATTCTTCACATCCCGGTACAGGGCTTCCCACAAAAGCCCTGGCTGCTAAAGAAGTACCTACATTGGCGCAGATCTGGGTTAAACCCCGGCAGGTATAGCTGGCAGATATCCCATCTCCTAACCCAGGGGCCAGGGCAATATCTTGCCCGTCCCGGCAGCTAAGGGTAATCTTCACTTCTCCTATAGAGGTGTTATGGCTCCTAACCTGGGGCATAGCCTCTGGGGAATAACCGAGAGCTTTTATAAGTCCTTCGTTCCACCTCTTCTCATAAATATCCAGTAACCCGGAAGCTGAAGCCGTGGTATAATCAGTAACCAGTTCCCCCGAAAGAAACTTTATTAAATGCTCTTTAACACCATAGGGCACAAATTTCCGCTCCGCCTTATCTTTCACAGTAGCGAGCTTATAGGCCGGGTAAAGGGTATCCACCGGACAACCCGATCTCTCCATGTACCCCTTAAGCCATTCCTCCGCTCTTACATCCCTGGGCCACAGGCTGTTCCATTGATACACCACAACCCCTTCTGCAGTTTCTTCGCAGAGCGAATACATCTGGCTGGAAAGTGCCACACTAAGCAAGGTAAATTCTGCCGTTAGAGTGTCCAACATCTTAATTAGCGTTTCTTCATATACCCTGGCCGGTACTACGCCAGTCTCTACTTTACTTTCCGGATACTCATAGCGAAGATGACGAATTGCTTCTCCGGTATTAACATCAAGGGCCGTAGCCTTTAAAGAGCTGGTACCCACATCTAGTCCCACTACAACCTGTCTTTTCATCCCCTTACCTCTCCACCCCTAGCTTTAAGAGATTAACTTAGGCAACCAGGAAATAATTCCAGGGAAGAAGATGGATAACAGTATGACTGCCAAATTAACTAATGCGTAAGGCACTAATTCCTTACTTATTTCTGAGAAGCTCCGGTTTGTGAGGCTACAGGCTGTATATATCAGCGTCCCCACAGGCGGGGTGATTAGACCCACTACCAAGGTGGCGCAGAAAAATACGCCAAAATAAACCGGGTCTATCCCAAGGATCTTTATGGGCTCTATGAATACTGGCGCCAGTATTAAAATAGCGGGAGTAAGGTCCATAATCATGCCTACGATTATGAGTACCATGAAGGTTACGATCATAAACTGCGTTTGGGTAGTTACCACGCTCGTTATGGCCGCCGCTACAGTCTGGGGTACTTGCTCTGCCGTCAAAATCCAGGCTGCCACTGAAGCAGCCCCTACTACAGCCATCACCAAAGCCGTTCCTATAAAACTCTTTTCAATAACAGCGGGTATTTTCTTTAAATCCAATTCTTTATAGATAAACATGGAAACAAGAAAAGAGTATACAACTGCAATAGCGGAAGATTCCGTGGGGGTTAAGATACCGAAGGAGATAGTTACGAAGAGGAATACAGGAAGTAATAATGCCCAAATAGCGCCTGATGTATCTTGTAGCTCCTGAGAACTACTGCCATGATAACCACGTTTCTTCGAGACGAAATAGCTTATTGCCACTTGCGAAAGGCCCATTAACAAGCCTAATCCGACCCCACCCACAAATAATTTCGCAATGGGCACCCCGGTAATGGAACCATATATTATCATAGGAATGCTGGGGGGAATTATAGGGCCGATAACTCCACCGCTGGCCACCACCGCACCGCTGAAGGCGGAGGAATACTTTTCTTTAGTCATAGCCGGTAACATTATGGAGCCGATGGCCACTGCTGTGGCTATAGCCGAGCCGTTAATGGAGGCAAACAGCATGCTCGCCACCGCAACAATAATGGCCAGACCACCAGTTCTGTTCCCTACTAGCTTGGAAGCTACCGCCACAATTCGTTTAGTGAGGCCACCGAGGTTCATTATCTCGCCAGCCAGCATGAAAAAGAATATAGCCGTGAGCGGGAAGTTATCAGTGGCCATCAGCCACTGCTGGGCAAATACAGTTAAAGATACCCCTTGGGCTACCAGCAGAAACAGAGCCGATATGGCCAGCGCTAATACAATTGGCACTCCTAGGATAAATGCGATCCCGAAGACGGCCAAATACATATACAATAACTCCACAATTATCTTTCCCCTTCCCTAAACCTAAAAGCGCTTAGAATCTGGTAAATACCAATTCCTATCCAGGCAGCCCCGGCCAAGACACCAGCTATATAAAGTACTATTATCGGGAAACCTGTAGCAGGTAAGGGAAACCTCCCGCTCTGCTTAACGAATAGGGAACCCCAATAAACTATAGCTACCCCAACTATCAGAAGAGATAACGCCGTCACTATCTCGGATATCTTTTGAGTTATGACATTTATTTTCGCTATACTATCCAGCCCGATATGCGCCTTCTTAACAAAGGCTATAGAAATAGATAAAAAGCAACCCCATACAAATAAGATTCTTGTTAACTCCTCAGCCCAGCTTATGCTTCTACCCAACAGGTATCTCCCTAAACCATCAAAAGTTAGTAAAAGCACCATAGTTATACCAATAATACACAGGAAGCCCCGCTGCAGCTTAGACAATACCATGTTTCACCTCTTTCTTTGTTTGTAGATAGCAATGTATTTGATTCAACATTAGTTAAAAAAATCCTTCTTCGTTCTGTATCTCAGCAAAAATTTTTTTCTTAAAGAAAAAAGGTGGCCCCTGTTTTTCGCAGTGGTGGCCACCCAGCTTTATGAAAGGCGCATGGCCCTCTCCCTCAAATAAAGCCTTCCTGCTGCAGCAATCTTTTGGCCGCTTCCGCGTCTTCCGGAGCTACCAAGATGACGGGTCCGGTGCAGCCCATTCCGCTGGCAGCATAAATCCCGGCTTTCCATAAAGCCTTTACCGCCGCCTCTAACTCCAGAATATCTATCCCGGGGATCTCCTCGCTCACAGCTTTTGGAGGGGGCTCCTGCACCACGCTCGTTGGCTGTTCTTTTCCTATCTCACTTTCCAGTAATGAAATCAAACCGGCACGCCTCGCCTTTTCCATCTCTTCCCGGTAAATAGTGAGGACCCTGCCCTTAGCTACCTCCGCCGCATACCGTATAGCACCTGCCACTACGGGAGCCCCGGAAGCCCGGGATAAAATGCAAACGATGTGATCATAAGTCTCTCCTATTCCCGGGCCGTAACCGTAGCCTAAGGCTTCGTATTCCCCACCGGTGGTATAGGAAGAAAATACCTTCATTAAAATGTTACCGGTGAGGCTATCGGTTACCATCACGTCGCAGGCCCCGGCCAGAAGATCGTTCCCCCGCATTACCATCCCGCCATCGGCACGCACAGAAAGGGCAAACTCGATATCGTATCCCTTGCTCTGAAGTTTACTCAAAATCCGCTCGACAGCCCGGGCACCGTCTACATTTAAGATGCCGAGCCTGGGACGAGCTATGCCACAGGCTTTAGCGCAAGCTATACCGGCTATGGCGTTTTTTACCATAGCCCTTACCCTGTCGGTATCCGAAGTCCCGGTGGTGGTGGCCAGGAACATCTCCCGGCCTCTTCCGGGTGTTACTACCCTGCCGACCGTGGCCGTCCCCAAGGGGAAATTAAAGTGCATGGTAACCGCCGCCTCAATCTGGCCAGTCTGAAGCAACCTTTGCATGGTCTCCTGCAGGTCCTTCTCGCAGTCATCCGTTTGGACATGAGATATTCCCAACTTCAGGGCCTCCTCCATTCCCTCTATTTCCGGCCCGATTAGAACCACCTGGAAGTCGCCGCTACCCTGGACAGCATTAATAGCTCCCCGAATAAGCTCCTCCCGCCCTACCTCATTCCTGGACAGAGTCAAGCCTACCCGCACTTTAGGCCCCCTAGCCTTTCCCTCCAGGACCTCGGCCAGTTCCAGTAACAATTCCCCTACAGCCCTCCTAACCCTAGACCCGGACATGCTTCTCACCCCACTTGAGCCATCATTTCCCGGGCAACTTTGCGCAAGGCTTCGGCTAGCACACCGCGAACCTCATCCATGTCCTTACCTTCCTTACGGGGCGTCTCTCCCCTATTTTTCTCTAAAACAAAGGAGACGCCATCAAACAATCCGGTCATCCTCCCTAGGAAAAGGCTGCCTTTGCCTATAATCATCACCCTGTTAAACTTGCCGCTCAAAATCCCTTCCCGGGCAAAACCCAGGAACGGTACCCCGGAAGGTACGTGCCCCTGGGTAGGGGCATAACCAGGCATACCGTGCCGTTTTATAAAGTCCTCCAGCTCTCCTCGCTGGATCTCGCCCTTCATCACCGCCAGGGCACCGATCATTTTGTAATTAGCTTTGGGAACATTGCCTGCTCCGGCCGGCTCAGTAATCTCCGGATTCTGCATTTCGACGGAGTATTTATCTACATCGGTGATCTTAAGATTGGCCCTGGCTAACGGCTCGGTCACTAAGGCCTCCATCACCGCTTGAGGGGTCGCCCCCGAGCCTATCTTATGCCGTCCTACTACATCGGTGCGGATAACGGGATTTATACCGTCATTTTCACCCACCATAACGGCAAAGGCGCCCAGGACGTCCTCCAGAAGGGGCAATCCCTTTTTGACATGGTCGCGGCCGTTCATCCCCAGCTTGGCCACGGCTCCTCCCCCGACGACAATCACATTTTTATAAATGCCGGCCTGTACCAGAGCCGCGGCACTCACCAGGCCGTGGGCCGGTCCAGCACAGAAGGAGCGAATATCAGCCCCGGTAGCATTAATAAGGCCGCACCTCTCCCCAATGGCTTTGGCAAAATTGCCCCCGCCGCGCTGGTTCATATCGCCGCAAGCTTCTTCGGAGGTCTCGATAAGGTATTCTACTTCTTCTCCGGTGGAGCCCACCAGTTTAAGAAGGCGGCGCACCGCCCAGATGGCCGTAGCCTTGGCGCAAAGGTTTTCCAGTATAACATGGGCCTTTAAAGTATCGTCCACGTCATGAGCCCGGCGAACACAACCCACAAGCTGGCCGTTAAACCTTAGCTCTTCCGCTTCAGCTTCTTGGATGTGCTTTTGAATTTCTTCGAGTTCGCTGCCCGTCCTCCACGGGTTCAAGTCTTTCTCTTCAAAGAGCCCGGTTTGCCAAAGCTTTTGTTTAACTGCTTCTTGAAAATCTTTTTCCAGGCAGACCAGGTCGAAGCTATCGGCCAATTTTAGCAGGCCGTAAAGTATATCTTCAGAAACTATATCGCCAAATTTACCCTGGGCAGACGCTTCCGGTAACAGGTTGGCGTACCAGGGCCGATTTATGTTATCCAGTTCTTCCGGCCATAAGTTTCCGATAAATACTTGATTAGGTGCGTATTTCACCACTTCTTCATATGACCTTAAATGAGAAGGAACTTTTTGCAGATATTCCGATTCCGGATTTTTCAAGCGTTCTACCCTCTGGGTAGATCCGCCGATCAGCAAAATATCCGGAGAATGGAAAAGAGCGTAGGCCGCTCCTTTAATAACCGGAAAGCTCATGCACCTCACCTCCAGGAAATCTTAAGGGAAGGTGGGCAAGTTCCTTGCCCACCTTCCAACTTTCACTTAATCTGCAAAGACTGTCTGGTCTTCTACTTCCGTCTGCAGGGCTTGCAGGGCTTTCATGACCAGCCGGCGCCGTAGCTTCTTCTCCTCTTCTGGCGGCAAGGCGGGATTGCCCAGCGGGTGCGGTATGGCCACCGCCGGCACGATCCGGTTGGCTCCCACCGTAAGGGAAATAGGGACAATAGTGCATATATGAACTACAGGTATTCCTGCGCGCTCGATTTCTTTTACCATCGTTGCACCGCAACGAGTACAGGTCCCTCAGGTAGAAGTAAGTATAACCGCTTGCACACCATCCTGTTTAAGCTCCGCGGCTATAGCCTGGGCATATCTTCTGGCGTTGGCCACCGAAGTACCGTTGCCCACCGTGGCATAATAATACCGGTGCAGTTCGCCGATGACACCCTCTTTTTCTAGTTCCCGCATCACATCCACCGGCAGAACGCGGTCCGGGTCCTGGTTGGCATAAACGGGGTCGTAACCGCCATGGGCAGTCTGGAAGGTCGCGGCGGTCAAATCCATTACCCCGGAAATGTCGTACTTACCGAATTTAGAAGCGCTGGACGATTCTATTTTGTCGGGGTTGCCCTTGGGCACAATCCCGCCCGAGGTTACTAAAGCAATTTTGGCCTTGGAGAGATCTTTGACCGGCGGGTTGGGAGGTACCCGATCAAAAACCGGCATGGGGTATTCGGTCACAAAGGGCTCGCCGCGGAGCTTCTTTATCAGCATATCCACGGCCCGTTTAGAACCCCGTTCCGGGAGGAAAAGGTTTTTGCGTATCCCCCGGGGCAGATAACCTTCCTCCTCGGGAGAACCTACCGGCTCCCCGCGCCCCAGCTTCACGGCCAGCCTGGCCATGGGGGCCACAGCCTGCCGCATGGCCGCCGCGGAGTTGCCGGTCTTAACTATATAAGCATAACGGCTGTAGAGCTCAACTCCCGGATTTTCGGGATACATGCCGGAGACCACCGGCTTTTTAAGGGCTTCAAAAACGCCCTGGGCCACAGCTCCGCAAGCGGTGCCGTAGCGGCCGGCATTAAAAGCCGGCCCCGCCACCACTACATCTGGATGGTATTCCGCTATGAGTTTCACCACTTCAGCCTTGGCCTCATCCAGGTGTTCGGCAAAGTAGGTATCACCACAGATTACCGTAGCTACAATTTCCCCGTCTTCGCCCAAAGCCTGCTTTAAGGCCAAACCCGGCCCCACAGGCCCTTCCTTTACCATAGGAGGAATATCCGCTTTTTCCTCTCCGCCTATCTGGCCAAAAAACTGGTTCAGGTAATGGACTATGCGGACCTTCTTTTGCTCCACCCCTCGCTCCCCCTTTCCGGCTTCTCTAATACTTGCTATATTGTTCGCGGATGGACCTGACTTCGTTAACTATAGCCTCTACATCCAGCACCATTTCCATCATGCCCACCTGCTTCTCATATACTTCAGGATCAATGGCTTCTTTGACTTCAGGTTCCAATATATGGTACACTTGGAGCCCTAACTGGACTCCCGTCAATGGACCTGCAAACGCGGGATCTCCGTTAGTAACCGTCTCAGCTGTCAAGCCCGAAGCTTCGGCCTCGGCTCCGCCTAAAATCACAATAAGATCGGCTGGATTATACTTCTCAGCCACTTCTTTTACCCGCGCCTGATTCTCTAGGTCCATTGCGCCGGCTGCAGTTCAGACGAAACACTCGGTAGCGCTGAAGACGACTTCTCCGCCGGCGCTCCTGACGCACTCTTCTATGGCGGGACCCGGTATCCCGTCCCGGTCCCCCAGGACGATTACTTTTTTACCCTGAAAATCAACGGCCATGTTCCAAACACTCCTTTCACTTAAACTTAATATTGCCGGGCCGATAATTTACCAAAGCCCAATTCATTAGTAGAACCTGTTATGGCTTGTATTTCCACGGTTATGCTGCCATCTTCCTGGAGACTGCCCGCGAAGCCTCCCGCGATAACCTTGGCGGCCTCGGGAAATCCGATTACTTTCTCCATAGGCGGCAAAGTTATAATCTCGTTGGCATTCCCTGCCGTCACTACGGCATCAGCCTCCGGCGCTGCATCCGCCAAAGATTGGGAAGCCCCATCCCGTCCGGCATACTCATCGGTTATGAGCACGGTTTTGATGCCCTTCCGGGCGATCTTTACACAGTTCATGATCAGGTCAGTATCAGGGTTGCCAAAACCTTCTTCCGTTATGATGACGCCGTCAGCGCCTAAGAATTCCACGAGTTTGGCCGTGTAATTGGAGGACCGCTCCTTATCGGCCAGGGTGACGTTCTCGTTGGTTATTACCACGCCGATAAAGTTGAGGTCCTTACCATGGCGCTCGTACAAGTCCTCTATCACTGGGTTATTTTGGTGGTGATAGGTAGTATTCTTGTCACAGGCTGACACACAATTACCGCTCACAATAGCCCCATCCATGACTTCCGTGGGAGAGATCAGGGTAGGTAAAATCTTCTTGGCATCCACCCCGTACACCCAGGTATCGTGCAAAAGCCCCTGGCTCTGAAGCATATACACGTAAACCACTTTGGGCAAGCCCGGATATCGAGCTACCGCTTCAGGTAGCGGTAGGTATTCGTACTCTTTGACTACCTCAGGTTGTACCAATTTACCGGCCTCACCCAAGAATGCGGCTGCCTTCAGCCCGGCCAGGCGGACCGTAGCCTCGTGTTCGTGTGGCGGCAGCCCTTCCACGGGGTTGATGACCAGGACAACATTGCAGGTCTGGGAGAAGGGCGTATATTCGGCCCCGGGGCCGCTCATGTCTATAATGCCCTCCTGGAAGCCCACTATTCTGCCGCAGGTTACCACCGCAGCCCCCTTCAAGACATGGGTGCGGCCGGTTCCCACTGTTTCCACCTTGCTCACCGTGCCGGGAAATACACCGCCAGGCCCTTCCACTTTTACCCGGGGTTCAATCACATCCTTTACCGGCAAGATCCTGACACTGTCTCCCGGCCTGGCCAGCTCCACCCTCACTTCGGCGATGCGCTCGTCTTCCTTAATCTTGGCTATCAGTTCCTGCGCGTTTACATAAAGCACGCCATCTTTTATCTCCGTGGCCTGGCCGAACTGCACGTCCTTAATGGTTATATATCCCAGGGATAACTTCAAACCTCACACCTCCCCATGTGAAATTAGTCACTTACAGAAGTTCATTAATCTTTTCCTCGACTGCTTCCGGGGAAACCTCATCCGGGGTTAACAACGCAACTTTTTGGCCCCCCTTAAAGAAGCCCATGGCTGGAAGCCCTCGAACCCCTAAGGAAAGCGCCAGTCGCCTGTTGCCCTGAATATTGAGCTTGGCAAATTTTACTTTGTCCTTGTATTTGCCTTCTAGGGCCTCCATATCCGGCAGGAGCGCCATACACTTTTCGCAGTTGGGGCTCCAGAAATCTACTACCACCAGGCCCGAGGCTCCCAGCACTTCAGCCTCAAAATTATCCTTGTTGACTTCTAACATCTAAAACACCTCCTTCCACCTAATACGCTTTTTGCCTTCTAAGGGTGATTTTCCAGGGCCTGCGAAACAAGTTTTAGGAGATAAAAGGTGATATAGCTTTCTCCATGGCGTCCACTTCAAACTCTTTAATCTGGGCCACCACTTCCCCCTGCTTTAAGAGCAGCACAGCAGGAACTTTGTCTATACCGTAACGCCTGGCCACCCTGGTGTTACGGTAAGTGTCTATTTTTGTTACCTTAATCCTGTCCCCCAGCTTTTCTTGGAGTTTCTCCACCTTGGCCATTACCGGCAGGCTGGCCTCCACCATGGGGCTCCAGAAGGCCAGCAAGACGGGTTTATCAGGCCGCAATACTTCTAGGCGGAAAAATTCCTCTTCCCGGATATATTTTTCCGCCGCCATGGCCGCGATGGCTCCATCGGCCGCGGCCGTCACTACCTGGCGCAAGAATTTTTCCCGGCAGTCCCCGGCAGCATATACTCCTTCCACCGAAGTCTCCATAATCTCGTTGGTCCTAATGTAACCGCGGGCATCCATTTCTATCTTGCCCTGCAAGAAAGAGGTATTAGGAACCGTTCCCACGAAGAAGAATATGCCGTCAGCGGGCAACTCTTCCAGTTCGCCTGTTTTGATATTCTTTATTACTACCGCAGTGACAGCTTCATCGCCCTTTATTTCTTCCACCACTGAATTCCACTTAAATTTAAGCTTGGGATTGGCAAAAGCCCTCTCCTGGATGACTTTAGTGGCGTCCAGGATCCCCTCATCGTGAATGACAACTAAAGTTACTTCCGCGGCAAAATTAGTAAGGTAAATAGCCTCTTCCACGGCCGCATCGCCGTTGCCCACCACCACTACGCTGGCATCGGTATAAAAGTCGGCGTCACAGGTGGCACAATAAGATACACCCCTGCCGCGGAACTCCCTCTCTCCTTTAATCCCTAGTACCCGAGGCTCAGCACCGGAAGCAATAATTACCGCTTTAGCCAGGTAGGTATCTTGCTTTTGGGTTTTTATTACCTTCTCGTAACCGCGGAAATCGACTTCCGTCACTTCGTCTCTTATAATCTCACAGCCGAAGTGCCGGGCATGCTCGGCCATCCTGTCCGTAAGCTCCGCTCCTCCGGCGCTCAAAGTGCCGGGCCAGTTTTCAATGGTCTTGGTGCTGGCGATCTGCCCGCCGTGGCGCGCTTTTTCTAAAATAACCGTTTTGAGCCGCGCCCTGGAGGCGTACAAACCCGCAGTCAGTCCGGCCGGCCCGCCACCTATTATAAGTACATCAACTTCCCTGGTGCTCACCTCTATCCACTCCTTCCTTAACTTTCTTTACCTTACATAAAATTGGTAACTTCCACTCCTCCGGCCAGATCGGAAAGCTCTATTGTTTGGCTTATTAATTCCCAGTCCAGCAGGCGAAAATGAGCCAGGGTATGAACGTCGTAATCCGACCGGCTACCAACCTCCCTTTGCCTCTTCTCCAGCATGTCTATAGCCCTTTCCATAAGGGTGATGGATTTGGTATCTAAGATGCCCGACCTGGGTCGGGGTTCCAGCAAAGCCAGGCTACGATACGGGTTTTGCCAGGGTTTAAGGCTGCCCATTAGAGGATGGCTCAGCAAAAGGCAGCCTTGATAGATGAGTTTACGCGCTTCTTTAAAGACCTGGAGCGTCCCTCCCGGTACCAACAGCAAGCGCCCTTGACTAAACTTTATATCGGGATTATTGGTCACCACCCAGGTCTGTCCGTAGCCGCTCATGATAAGTTTATTTTTCCCTCCCCCGCCTTAAACTAACAACCTTTATAACCTTCGTTATCCGGGTTCTCATCCGAAAGCCTTCGCACCTGCTAGGAGCATAACAAAAGAGGCTATCCACCCTTAGTTAGGGTGAATAGCCTCTGTCCTTCCACCTGAGAGAATAGGCGCTAACGCGCCTTACCCCTTGGGTGTTCCCCCTGAAATACGGTAAGTGCATTCAGCGGGGAAGCTCTCCAGAGATGCGTCCGAGAGCAGTGCTTTTGCCTGAGAGTTTGGGCTTGGGGCCCTCACCGCAGGCCCTCGCCTTGCTCCTTCGGCGCCCGGTCAAACACCCGGGTCTCTCCTGCTCTCCTCAACCGCCAACCCTTATTTAGTTTTACTTTATTTTTGTTCTTGTTTTCACTAGTATTATATTCTACATGGCATTAAATTCTCCTTCTAACAATCTAAAAAATTTTTACCCTCTCTACCCTCACCGTGGCCTATCGGTGAATAATCAATTGGTCAGGCTATGCAAAGGAGGTGGAACGCGTCGCCGGGCAACGTCCGGGAATTGGAAAATGTCCTGGAGAGGGCTGTCATCTTGGCTGAAGACCAGGAAATCCATCCCCATCACCTCGCCATAGGTTATCCGGGCAAAAAGAAAGGGGTAAGGGATATCTCCCCCCTTTATAAAGTACGGATAGAAGCGGAAAAGGAGGCCATCATCCAGGCCCTAGAAGCTTTTGGAGGAGAAAAAACACGGGCCGCCAAGGCCTTAGGCCTCTCCCGCCAGGCCCTTTATGCTAAAATGTCCCGCTATGGCCTGCTTAAAAAATAATGTCAACTCTTTTTAACGTGTAAAACCCAATTGACATTGGGGTTGTTAGGCCGCCTAGCGCTGGCGGCCTTTTTCTTTTGGCACGCTTTTTGCTAATGAAAATAAACGATAACCAGGAGAAGTTGAACAGAGGAGGCGTGCCAGTGAAACTGGCTATTTCCGGGAAGGGCGGCGTCGGCAAAACAACCATCGCCGCAGGTTTAATCAGGTGCTTTGCCCAGCGAGGTTACCAGGTATATGCCGTCGATGCCGATCCTGATACCAGCCTGGGAATGGTCCTGGGTCTTCCTGAGGAAAGGCTTGGTACCCTGAAACCTATTGTTGATATGCGAGAGTTGATTGTCGAACGCACCGGCGGTAGCGGGGCCTTCTTTTCTTTAAACCCGGAAGTAGATAGCCTGCTGGAGGATTACACCATCAGAAGCGGTAATATCCTTTTTTTGAAAATGGGGGCCATAAAACCGGGGGGTTCCACATGCTATTGCCGGGAAAATGCCGTCTTAAATGCTATGGTTAATTCCCTCGTCTTAAAACGCCGGGAAATGGTGGTTTTAGATATGGGTGCCGGCATTGAACACCTTACCCGGGGTACGGCCCGGGGGGTAGATCTTATGCTTATTGTTACCGAACCCACCCTGGTGAGTATCCAAACTGCCCGGGTCGTCCAAAAACTGGCCGCAGAACTTGGTATTGCACGAATCAAATTTGTGGGCAATAAATTGCGTCAACCCAGGGATGAAGAATTTATCCTTAGCCACCTGCCGCCAGGTGACGTTATTGGTCTGATCCCCTTCCAAACGGAAATTTTAGACCAGGCTGCCGGTTTTATCGGTGAGCAGTCTTTTACGGCAGCAGGTATCGCCGAGCTGGCTACTAGGTTGCTGAGCTAACTAGATGTTGCCCGGGCATATGCCGGAGAACCGGAGTTCTCCGCAAAGATAGCCGTGGCATTAATTAAGGAAGTAAAAACCAAGGAGGTTAAGTAATATGCCCAGGGACCGTGATATTACCACCACTATATCACCCCTTACAGGCCCACCCCCTTTTCTTAACCCTCCCCTAAAAGGCCAACGATATTCATGTCTTCATTTCCCAACTGGGTGACCGGCCCCATAGCGGGCCAGAGTGTGCCCTGGCGTGGGGGAAAAACTTACATAGTTTAAATATCCTGGCTTTCATACCGGGTTACAGCATATCTAAAAGCTTTGCAAGGAGGTCGGGTTAACTAAATGATATTCAATAATAAAAACCCTCCGCTTCTTGGGCGGACAAAGACAAAACCTAGCTTAGAGCCGGAAAAACGGATGCTGGAGGTAGGGGTTTGCGCCATAAGCGATTGGGAAGGCCAGATAGGATGTCTGGCTGTAACTTAAAACCAGCACTAATGCTTAAAAGCTTGCGGCGTTGCCGCATATTCTTCAAGGAGGTTGATGCTGATGGCTAACCCGTGTAAGGTTTCTTTGGATCCGGCTGTTTGCGAGATGGTAGAAAAGGCCAGGCGCGTGAAGGTGGAGACGGTCTGGGACCGCTACCAGGCTATGCTCCCCCAGTGCGGTTTTGGTGAAACCGGGCTGTGCTGCCGGCACTGCCTGCAGGGACCCTGCCGCATTGATCCCTTCGGCGGCGAGCCCAAGATCGGCATCTGCGGGGCTACTGCGGACGTCATTGTAGCCCGGGGCCTCGATCGCGCCATAGCGTCCGGGGCGGCATCCCACTCCGGCCACGCTAGACATTTAGCCCACACCCTGAAGATGGCGGCCAAGGGCAAGGCACGTGACTATACTATTAAGGACAGGGCCAAGCTGCGCTCTGTGGCTGCGCGCCTCGGCATCCCCACCGAGGGGAGAAGTATCGCCGAGATCGCTTTGGACGTGGCGGAGGCGGCCTTGGCGGACTTTCACGAGAAAGAGACGCCGGTCATGTGGGCAGCCACCACGGTGACTAAGAAGCGGGCCAAACTCCTTTCGGAACGAGGTTTGCTCCCCAAGGGTATAGACTACGAGGTATCCGATATCATGCACCGTACTCATTACGGCGCGGACGCAGACCCCATGAACCTTCTTGTGGGCGGTCTGCGCTGCGGCTTGGCGGACCTGGCCGGCTGCTATATGGGCACTGACCTGTCCGACATCCTCTTCGGTACTCCCCAGCCAGTGGTGACCGAGGCCAATATGGGTGTGCTGAAGGCCGATGCTGTCAACGTGGCAGTACACGGCCATAACCCGGTCCTTTCCGATGTGATCGTGGCAGTGGCCAAGGAGATGGAGGCCGAGGCCAAGGCAGCCGGCGCCTCTGGCGTGAATGTGGTGGGTATCTGCTGTACCGGCAACGAGGTGATGATGCGGCATGGCATTCCGGCCTGCACCCATTCGGTGAGCCAGGAGATGGCGCTGATCACCGGCGCGCTGGATGCCGTGGTGGTGGATTACCAATGCATTATGCCCTCCCTGGCTACGGTGGCCGAATGCATGGGCACTAAGCTCATCACTACCATGGAGATCACCAAGATCCCCGGTGCCATCCACATCGACTTTTCAGAGGAGACGGCCGGGGAGAACGCCCGGGAGATTATCCGCCTGGCCATCGAGACCTTCTCCCGTCGCCGGGGTAAGCCGGTAGATATACCGCAATATAAGACCAAGGTGGTGGCGGGCTTCTCCGTGGAAGCCATTCTGAAAGCCCTGGCCAAGCTAAACGCCGAGGATCCTTTGAAACCCCTGATCGACCAGATCGCCTCCGGCAATATACGAGGAGTCTGCCTCTTCGCCGGGTGCAACAACGTTAAGGTTCCGCAGGACCAGAACTTCACCGCCATAGCACGTAGGCTTCTTAAAGAGAACGTACTGGTCCTGGCTACCGGATGCGGGGCGGGGGCACTTATGCGCCACGGATTCATGGATCCGGCCAACGTAGGCGAGCTCTGCGGAGAAGGCTTAAAGACGGTCCTGACAGCCATCGGCGAGGCCAACGGCCTGGGTGGACCTCTGCCGGCGGTGCTCCACGTAGGCTCCTGCGTAGACAACTCGCGGGCGGTGGCCTTGGCCGTGGCGGTGGCCGACCGGCTGGGCGTGGACACGGATCAGCTCCCGGTGGTGGCTTCGGCTGCTGAGGCGGTGGCGGAGAAGGCTATCTCCATCGGCACTTACGCTGTGGCCATAGGCTTGCCCACCCACGTCGGGGTCATGTTGCCTGTCGTAGGCAGCTCCCTGGTCACCAAGGTGCTGACGGAGAAAGTCAAGGAGTTGACCGGTGGTTACTTCATCGTGGATCCCGATCCCGAGTCCGCGGCCAAAAAGCTCCTGGCGGCCATCGATGAGCGCCGGGCTGGTCTGGGGCTCAGCGTTCCGGGAGGTGGGCGTAGATGATACGTAAGGAGATCTTCGTCCGTTATGAACGGTGTATGGGCTGCCATTCCTGTGAGCTGGCGTGCGCCGTGAGCCACACCGCGGCCCGAGACTTGTTTGGGGCTCTCTTGGGGGGCGAAAGGCCACAGAAGCGCATCTACGTGGACCAGGTAGGCCGGGTGAAAGCCCCAGCCGTCTGCCGGCAATGTGAAGATGCCCCTTGTGTGGCTGTCTGTATGACGGGCGCGATGCACAGCCGGGAGGATGGCGTTAACGTGGTTGACTTGCCCCAGTGCATCGGTTGCTGGATGTGTGCCATGGCCTGCCCCTTCGGTGCGGTGGGCCGGGGCGAGGGCAAGGCCATAAAGTGCGACCGGGAGTGCCTGGATGAGGAGGGTGTGCCGGCCTGCGTTCGAGCCTGCCCCACCGGGGCCCTGGTCTTTAAGACTGTGGAGGAGTTTGAGGCCGAACGGCGCCTGGCGGCCATCGCTTCACTGAAATAGCGGTTTTCGGGTAAGGGCGGGTGGGTAAGGCCATACCCTCCGCCCTCTCGTCCCAAAGTTGAAAAAGCTCAAAAGAAGGGCTGCTACTAATGTGGTGTCTATTTTGAGGGGCGGGAGGTAAAGCTTAATGATCGTTCAGCAGCTATTTCTTCTCTCCATTCTCCTGTATATCGCCGGAGCAGTTGCCTCCCTGGCGCTGAATAGAGCCGGTAAAATGGCCAACTATGCTTCAGGAATAAGCGCCTTTGCGGCAGCGATCGCCGGGATGGCTTCGGCCATCCCGGTCTTCGCTCGTGGAACGGGCTTCACCGTGGAAGCGGTGGGGGTTATACCTTTTGCGCGCTTTATTATCCAGGTCGATATTTTTTCTGCCTTTATGGTGCTGGTCATTTCGCTGCTGGCGGCCGCTACAGCTATTTACTCCCTTTCTTACCAGGAAGAGTATATCGGGAGGGGCGCTGGAGTACTGGGCTTTTTGAATAACATTTTCCTTGCCTCCATGGTCCTGGTAGTTACCAGCGGCAACGCCTTCTATTTTCTTATTTTTTGGGAGCTAATGACCCTGGCTTCTTGTTTTTTGGTTAGTTTTGAACAAGAAAGCAAAGAGGCTGTCGATGCGGGTTTTCTCTATTTCCTGGTGGCCCACGCGGGGACAGCCATGATTATGCTTTCGTTTTTCATATTCTTTCTTTACACGGGTAGCTTTGATTTCGCCTCCTTCCGTAGCGCGAACTTTTCGCCGGTGACCAAGAATTTGGCTTTCTTACTGGCCTTCTTCGGATTCGGGGCCAAGGCCGGTATTATTCCCCTCCACATCTGGTTACCACGGGCTCACCCTGCGGCTCCTTCCAACGTTTCCGCCCTCCTGTCGGGTGTGATGATTAAAACCGCTATCTACGGCGTCCTCAGGGTTAGTGTGGATTTCCTGGGTTCTTCCGTCTGGTGGTGGGGGCTTACGGTCCTGGCCTTCGGGGCAATTTCGGCTGTTCTGGGTGTCCTTTACGCTATAAGTGAAAATGATCTCAAGCGTCTGTTGGCCTATTCCAGTATCGAGAATGTGGGAATCATCCTGATGGGCGCCGGTGTGGGCATGATGGGCGTTGCCAGCGGACAGCCCGTTTTGGGAGTGCTCGGCATCCTGGCGGGGCTCTATCACCTCATAAACCATGCCGTTTTCAAGGGCCTTCTGTTCCTCGGGGCAGGTTCGGTAATCTATCGCCTCCACACGAAAAACATGGAGGAGTTGGGCGGGTTAGCCAGGCAAATGCCGTGGACGGGATTCACTTTTCTGACCGGTGCTTTAGGCATCTCAGCTATCCCTCCTCTCAACGGCTTTGTCAGTGAATGGTTTATCTACCAATCGTTGTTCATGGCGAGCACCAGCAGCATCCTGGCGATTAAAGTGTTGTCACCCCTTTTTGCGGTTGTGCTGGCCCTGACGGGGGCGCTAGCGGCGATGTGCTTTGTAAAAGCCTATGGGGTTACTTTTAGCGGTCCTTTCCGTAGCAATCACGCAGAGGAGGCCAGGGAAGTCCCAGTACCGATGCTTACTGGGATGGCGTTTCTGGCGGCTGGCTGCATTGGCCTCGGGCTGGGCGCACCGGTTGTTGCTCCTTATATGGGTAAGGTAGCCTCAGCGTTGCTGGGCACCTCTCCAGTACGGGTAAGTGACGGCTTGCTGGTATTTCCGGCCAGCAGCTCGCAGGCCATGCTCTCTACACCCCTCATTGCCCTTCTCCTCGTGGGGCTTGTCACCCTACCCCTGTTAATTGTTGCGCTTCAAGGCGGGATGCAGGCCGGGCGGCGTGTGGACTCTGAGCCGTGGGCATGCGGGTATAAGTATTCGCCCCGGATGGTGTACGCCTCTTCTGCCTTTGCCCAGCCATTGCGCGTGCTTTTCCGCTTTATCTATTGGCTCAGGACTACCCTCGAGGGGCCGGGTTACGCCATTGCGTCGTATTCCAAGGGAGCAATGGCCTACGTCGCCCGCATGGAGTCGATGTGGGAAGATTATATCTACCGTCCCCTGGCCCGTGGTACGGTCCATCTGGGCAAACGGGTGCAAGCCCTCCAGATGGGCAATGTCCGGCTATACTGCGTTTATATCATTGTAACGCTCGTAGCTTTGCTGATAGCCACGGTCAGATAGGAGGAGAAAAAGATGGCCGGTAATAAGTTACTCCTCATCGGCCTGGTGCAGGCCTTGTTCGTCCTGCTGGTGGCGCCTCTTTTTACGGGCTTTTCCCGCACTTTAAGGGCGAAACTACACTCCAGGAAAGGCCCCGGTATTTTACAGAACTACCGGGATATCTTTAAACTCATAAAGAGGCAAGAGGTGGTACCTGCCCAGGCTAGCTGGGTCTTCCGGTTTACCCCTTATATAGTGATGGCCACTACCCTGCTCATGGCTATGATAATCCCGATTTTAATTCTGCAGTCACCCCTGGGGATGGCTGGTGATCTCATCGCTGTCGTCTACCTGCTCGCTGTGGTCCGTTTCTTCTTTACCCTTGCCGGGCTGGATTCGGGGAGCGTATTCGCCGGGATAGGGGCCAGCCGGGAGATGGCCCTGGCCGTTCTAGTGGAGCCCACTATTATCCTAGTGCTGTTCGTGGTGGCCCTTCTCGCCGGGTCGACCGATTTAGGAACCATTAGCCAGAAGGTGGCGGCCGGTGAGATATCCTATTATAGCCCGGCAGTCTGGCTGGGGATGGCCGCCTTTGCTATCGCCACCTTTATTGAAACCGGTAAGCTCCCTTTTGACCTGGCGGAAGCCGAACAGGAGATTCAGGAGGGACCTCTTACGGAATATTCCGGGCGCTCCCTGGCTATCCTCAAGTGGAGTTTATATATGAAGCAAGTTGTGGTTATCTCGCTGTTTCTAGCCGTTTTCTTCCCCTTTGGGAGCGCGGCGGTGGTTAGTACTTCCTCCCTTTTGGTATCCGTGGCTACTTTCCTGCTGAAGGTGGCCGGCTTTTACGTCATCGCGGCGCTGCTGGAAAACGGCATGGCCAGATTGCTCCTTTTTAAGACCCCCGCAGTAACCTGGGTGGCCTTCGGAATAGCCTTGCTGTCCTTCGTTTTCTACCTGGCCAATGTTTAATAGATGTGGGAGGGGTAAGAATAGTGTCCGGCACTAGCGTAGTCAACGCTTTAGCGGTGCTGCTCATCCTGACCTCCATGCTGGTGGTGGAAACCCGGAAGCTCCGGACGGCGGCGTACATGTACAGCATCCAGTCCCTGGTCCTGGTGGCGATTTTTCTATCCCTAGCCGTATTTATGGAAGCAGAACCGCTGTATATTTGGTCCCTTAGTGCGCTTTTCACCAAGACCTTCCTGGTGCCCTATCTCCTCATCAGGACCCTCAAAAAGGTAGGGATTAAGGAGGAGGGGCTGGCACCGGAGACAAGTTCGTCTGTTTTTCTTGCTGTGTGCCTGGTGGCTTTATCCTTCGCGGTAGTAGAACCTTTTCATATGCAAGCGGTACTGAAGTTGAGGGTGGCCTTGGCCGTTTCTATAGCTCATTTTCTACTGGGCTTGCTCTGTATACTTGTTAGAAGAAATGCCCTCAAGCAGATATTGGGCTATTGCCTTATGGAGAACGGGTCGCATTTGACCCTGGCCATCATGGCCTACAACGCCCCTGAAACCGTGGAGATCGGTATCCTGACTGACGCCATCTTTGCCGTGCTGATCATGACAATTATTGCCAGACGCCTCTTCAAAGATTTCGGCACCCTGGACACCGATAAGCTCACACTACTAAAGGGTTAGGTGATAGAAATGGGGGAGAATATTTTATTCTACTTGCCAGCGGTACCGCTGGGAACAGCGCTGTTGGCTTTCGGGATAAGGTCCCGCCGTGTGGTAGAGGTCGTGCACTTTGCCGGGATCAGTATCGTGGCTTTTCTCTCCTTGCTGCTGGTGCAAGATGTCCTTAACGGACAAACGATCTTTGCCCTTGGGGGAATGCTCTACGCCGATAGCCTGACCGCGATCTTGGTTCTTATTATCGGCGTAGTGGGGTTTCTGAACGGCTTTTACTCTATAGGATATATGCGATATGACCTAGATCATGGGGAAGTAGATGAGAGGGGCGTCTGCTCCTATTACGGTTTTTACCATATACTTTCGTTCACCATGGTTCTTTCTGCCCTATCCAACAATATTGCCCTTATGTGGGTGGCGGTGGAGGCAACCACGTTAGGTTCAGCTTTCCTGGTAGGGTTCTATAAATATAAGACTTCGGCGGAAGCTGCCTGGAAGTATGTCCTGATCTGCAGCGTTGGTCTGGCCTTTGCCCTGTACGGGACCATCCTGACCTACTCCAATGCCTTTGCCATGGTGCAGGATGTTCACAGGGCGATGCTATGGACTGAGTTAGTAAGGATGGCCCGAGGTCTCGACCCGCAGGTGATGAAACTGGCCTTTGTGTTCATTTTGATCGGTTTCGGGACCAAGGTGGGCCTAGCTCCTATGCACACGTGGTTGCCTGATACTTACAGCGAATCCCCGAGCCCGGTTAGCGCCCTGTTGTCGGGTGTACTGATGAAGTGTGCGCTATTTGCGATAGTAAAATATTATACCATTGCCTTGCAGGCCGTCGGCCAGGAGTTCCCGCAGACCCTGCTCCTCATTTTTGGCCTTTTGTCTGTGGGTGTCTCGGCTTTTTTCATCCTGGTGCAGAACGATATCCAAAGGAAACTGGCTTACAGTAGTGTTGAACATGTAGGCATCATTGCCACCGGCCTGGGCGCAGGAGGTCCGCTGGGAATATTTGCCGCGCTCTTTCACGCCGTAAACGATAGTATTACTAAATCCCTTCTGTTTTGCACGGTAGGCAATGTGACTCTCAAGTATGGTACCAGGGATTCCCAGAAGATTAGCGGTATGTTCAAGGTAGCCCCCGCTACTGCCTTTATGTTCGCGACCGGGCTTCTGGCTGTGGTCGGTTCACCGCCTTTTAACGTTTTCATAAGCGAGTTTATGACCCTGACGGCTGGCCTGCAAGCTGGGTATTTCTGGCCGATGATACTCTTTCTTATCTTGCTGGTCATCGTCTTTGTCGCCTTTTTTATCCTGATAAGCGAGACGGTTCTCGGATCCCCTCCGGAAGATCTACCTCGGGGTGATGTAAACTGGCTGACCTTGTTGCCTCTGGGGATCCTGTTTGTACTTATGGCCGGGCTGGGGATATATTTACCTGCTCCGTTAAATAGATTGCTGCAGAGCGCAGTGAGCGTTGTCCTGGGAGGGGCGATATAGAATGGTTTGGTATGCGCTGGGAAGCATCTTGCTGCCAGTATGGGGAAGTTTCCTTGTGCCATTTTTACCGGAGCGACACGTGAAAAAGGTAGCTCAGTTTTTCTCCTTCCTGGCTTTTGTCAGCGGTTTGCTTCTGCTGTTTGCTTTTGCTGTCGACCGCACAAGTTTTACCCGGGAACTAGTGACTATAGGCGGTATCACCTACTATGGTGTAACTATAGATACCCTCAGCGTTTTGGTCAACTTCATGGTAGTTTTCATCGGCTGGCTGATCTGCACCTACTCGTCCGGGTACATGAGCCCTAACAACAGAGAGCATCCGATTAAAGAAGGGATTCCCAGGTTTTATGCCCTCATGCTGCTTTTTATCGGCTCTATGGCAGGCGTGGTCTTCTCTTCCACACTCCTCGGGCTCCTATTCTTCTTTGAAATGACCGGTCTCTGCTCGTGGGGTTTGATCGGATTTTATGGAGATCAAAAATCCCGAAGGTCCGCGCTCTGGGCGATTGTACTCACTCACACCGCCGCGCTGGGACTCTATGTGGCTACGGCCTATCTTTATGTAAAGACCGGTAGCTTCTCGGTGACCGCCCTTAACAAATTAACAGACGCCGGAAAAACCCTGGCCTTTATCGGAATCCTGATCGCCTGCTGGGGCAAGTCCGCTCAGCTTCCTTTTCATCCTTGGCTCCCCCGGGCGATGGTGGCGCCGACCCCCGTAAGCGCCTATTTGCATGCCGCTTCCATGGTTAAGGTTGGGGTCTACATCTTTGCCCGAACCGTCTTGGCAGCGGGGGCGGTTCCCCAGGTGATCGGCCTGATCGGGGCCATCATGGCAACAGTCACCATGATATACGGTTTTGTCATGTACTTCCCGCAAGATGATATGAAGCGACTGCTCGCCTACTCTACGATCACCCAACTCTCTTACATTTTCCTGGCCCTCTCCCTTTCTATCTATGGTTCCAAGATGGCCTTAAATGGTGCGGTGGCCCACATCTTTAACCACGCTTTTGCTAAGGGCCTGTTCTTCTTGGTTGCCGGTGCGCTGTCCTATACAACTGGTACCCGCCAGCTCTCGATTCTAAAGGGGATTCTAAATAAAATTCCGGTGGCGGGTTTGGGTTATATTGCGGCTGCTATGGCCATTACAGGCGTTCCCCCTTTCAATGGTTTTTTCAGCAAATTTATGATCATAACTGGCGGTTTTGAAATTGGTAAGCACTATCCGCTGATCCTTATCCTAATTATCGTTACGATTATAGAATCTGTGGGAAGTTTCATCTGGTTCTTAAAGTGGATGGGAGCCAACGTCTTGGGCACACCTTCGGAGGTAGTGGCCAGTGCCGCTGAACCGCCTTGGGCCATCAAATTTGTTCTCGTCCTTCTTATGATCATGACGCTGATTTCCCAGTACTTTGCTCTGCTCTTGTTAAGCTAAAGACAAAGGGAGGCTGACATAATATGCCCAAGGAAACGAAATCCGAACAGGACAGGAAAGAATACGTGAAGGCCCTACGGTCTAAGTTTGGAGCGGTTATCCTGGAAGAGAGCTGGCAAACGCTGGATCAAGTAACCCTGACGGTGGAACTTAACTCCCTCCCAGAAGTTGTAGAAAAGGTATATTATGGGCAGGGTGGGTGGCTCTCTAATGTGGTCGGAAATGATGAGCGCAGCTTGAACGGACACTTTGCGATATACTACGTTTTATCTATCGAAGAAGAAAGAGATCCCCATAAAAATTTCTGGCTGACGGTGAAGGCCCTGGTTCCTTCCCATAAACCCGAATTCCTCTCGGTAACCCCGCGGGTACCGGCGGCCGTATGGTACGAACGGGAAGTGCGGGATATGCTGGGGCTGGAGCCGGTGGGCCTCCCGGATACGCGCAGACTGGTATTGCCCGATGACTGGCCGGATGACCTGTATCCCCTGCGGAAGGATATGGATTACCGGTTACGCCCTGACCCGGTAGCAGAAGAAGAAAACTACGAGTTTATCGAACTAGAAGGAGAGGGGATTGTCGAGGTACCCCTAGGTCCACTGCATATTACTTCCGACGAGCCGGGGCACTTCCGGCTCTTTGTCGACGGCGAGTATATAGTGGATGCTGACTACCGCCTTTTCTACGTGCACCGGGGCCTGGAGAAACTCGCCGAGAACCGCATGGACTACGACCAGGTTACTTTCCTGGCTGAGCGGATCTGCGGCATCTGCGGTTACGCCCATAGTGTGGCGTATGCTGCGGCGGTGGAAACGGCCAACGGGATTGAGGTACCGCCGCGGGCCCAATATATCCGTACCATCCTGCTCGAGGTGGAGAGGGTGCACAGCCACCTCTTAAATCTAGGGCTGGCGGCCCACCTGGTGGGTTTTGATTCGGGGTTCATGCATTTCTTCCGGGTGCGGGAGAAGGCTATGCAAATGGCCGAAATTCTCACCGGAGGCCGGAAAACCTACGGCATGAACCTTATTGGAGGAGTGCGGCGGGATATTTTAAAAGAGGAGAAAGACCGGGTATTACGATTAATTTCCGAGATCCGGTCTGAACTGGATGAACTTATCGATATGCTGCTCAATACTCCCAACTTTATCTCGCGAACCCAAGGAGTAGGCCGCCTCGACCCCAAGGTAGCCCGGGACTTTAGCCCGGTAGGCCCTAATATGCGGGGTTCCGGATATGCCCGGGATACGCGGGCGGACCATCCCTACGGGGCCTACGACCGGATATCCTGGGACGTCATTTCCAAGGAGGGGTGCGACGTTCTTTCCAGGGAGCTGGTACGGGCAGAAGAGCTATATGAGTCCTTAAAAATTATCGAGTGGTGTTTGATAGAAATGCCTCCCGGCCCGGTCCTCGTGGAGGGGTTTACCTATAAACCGGGAACCTACGCCCTGGGGTATGTGGAAGCCCCCAGGGGCGAAAATGTCCACTGGGTAATGACAGGAAACGACCAGAGGGTGTACCGGTGGAGGCCGCGGGCTTCTACCTATAATAACTGGCCAGCCCTGCGGTATATGTTTCGCGGCAACACAGTATCCGATGCGCCGCTAATTGTAGCCAGCATCGACCCCTGCTACTCCTGCGCGGAAAGGGTTACGGTGGTCGATGTGCGTAAAAAGAAAGCGAAGACTATTGAATACAAGGAGCTGGAAAGATACTGCCGGGAAAGGAAATACTCGCCGCTAAAAGTTTAGCCCGGCTATAAGCGAACAAAAGGAAGGGGGATGCGCAGGGTGCTAAAATTGCTTAAAAAAGCGCTGCAGGTCGGGGAAGCCACAGTTGAGTACCCCTTTAAGCCCGTGGAAGTAGCCCCTGGCTTTCGCGGGAAACCGGTTTATGATTTCAGCCGGTGTATAGCGTGCGGGGCCTGTGCTACTGCTTGCCCGCCCAATGCCATTACCATGGACTGCGATTTAGAGCGGGGGATTAAGTCCTGGAATATAAACTACGGTCGTTGCATTTTTTGCGGCCGCTGCGAAGAAGTATGCCCTACGGGCGCCATCGCCCTTTCGGCAGAATTTGAATTGGCCGCCGCCAGAAAGGAGGATCTGCACTGCCGGGCTGAGGTCCAGCTCTGTAAGTGCATCTCCTGTGGAGAATACTTTGGACCCTCTCGCGAGCTGGAATACGTTCTGGCCATCCTGAAACAGGCAAGATTGCTGGAGAGCGGCCACGAAGGCTGGGAGCAGCTTCTGAAGCTATGCCCGAAGTGCCGGCGCCGTAAGGCGGGGAGTACCGCCGGAGTCTTTGGGCGCGCAGGCAAGGTTCTAGGAGGGAGCAAGTAAAATATGGACCAGGAAGTAAAACTGGCAGAGCTAAAGGCCAAACTTAAAAACGTTATAAAACGCTCCGTTTATGTGTACCGGGTAGACTGTGGTGGGTGCAACGGGTGCGAGATTGAAATTTTCGCCGCTATCTCACCTGTTTATGACCCGGAAAGGTTCGGGATCAAAGTGGTAGCCTCCCCACGGCATGCCGATATTCTTCTCTTCACCGGACCCATGACCAGGGCTATGCGGCTTCCGGCTATACGGGCGTATAAAGCGGCACCCGACCCCAAAATCGTGGTGGCTTACGGCGCGTGTGGCTGTAGCGGTGGTATCTTTCACGACTGTTACTGTGTGTGGGGAGGAGCTGATAGCCTTTTCCCGGTAGATGTATATATTCCTGGCTGTCCTCCAACTCCGGCAGCGACCTTGTACGGCCTGGCTATGGCCCTGGATTTGCTCCAGCAAAAGATTAAAGGAGAGCAGTTGGTAGAAATGGAGGTCACCCAAGTTACTCCGAAATACGAAGGGGTTTGCCCCGACCTGGCTAAAGACATCGGGCGGGAGGCCCGCCGTTTGAGCGGCTACCTGCATGGCCGGCGCATAGCCGCGCAATATCTCGAGTTTGTGAGGGAAGAGGACCCGCTGGCGGTCGACCGGAAAATTAAAGAGCTGGTAAAGCAGGAGAAAGATCCGCGACTGGCCGAAATTTTTTTGAGCTTGCACAAGATTTATATGGAGAGGGTAGGCCATAATGCCGGGTAAGGTAAAATTCTTTAAGCTGTGCAAGAGGTTTGTGGACGAAAAAGACGCCCCGCCCCAGGTTAAGCAGCTAGAGTATTATGCCCTGGCCATCGGTCACCATATAGGGGTGGTTGATTGTTTGTCGCCTGTTATGGTTATGGAAGAGGGGGACTATTTTAAATGGATTAGTAAACTGCCCCAGGGGAAAGCCCGGAGCAAGCTGGAAGGCCTGGCCAAGTGGGGAGAACTAGAGATAAATAGAGAGCATGTTGCCCCCTTAGTAGCGGCACTGGCCAAAGCTTCTCCCAGTTTCCTTCCGGAGGAGAAGAAATGGGCCGACTGCCTGCTACAGCTTCTCCAATCCATACAAAAAGAACCGGCTATATATCTGGTGGTGAGGCTAAGTGAAGGGGCTAGTGATTACAGTGGGCAACGAGCTGATGGGCGATGATGGAGCCGGGCCGCTCTTGGCCCGGCTTTTAGAACAAAAGCGTATACCCGGCTGGCAGGTTATTGATGGCGGGTCGGCGCCCGAAAATTACCTGCATCAGGTACGGGAGTTAAAACCGCAAGTGGTAGTACTGGTTGACGCCTGTGAGATGAACCTGCCGCCCGGGAGCATACGCCTCCTTTCTGAAAGTGACATTGCCTGCGAGTTTATTTTGTCCACGCATCGGTTACCTTTATCCTTCTTCATCTCAGCCTTGAAGGAACTGGTGCCGGAAGTATATTTTATTGGTATCCAGCCTGCGGTAGTTGCCTTTGGTTGGCCGGTGTCTCCTGAAGTAAGGCGAGCAGTAGAGATCGTGTATCAAAAGTTACAAGCCGGAAAGCTTGATTTTCCGCGCCTGGGGTAATAGGGAGAGTAAGGAGATGCATGAACTGTCCCTGACGGTTGAGTTATTGAAGCTATTAGAACGTGATGCCCAACAGAAAGGTATAAAGCGCATAAAGAAAGTTAAGCTGGTGGTAGGGGCGATGACCTCGGTTTTACCGTCTGCCCTGGAGTTTTCTTTTTACGCGCTTAAAGAAGGACCGTTGTTTGAGAGGGCCCAATTGGAAATAGAGGAAAGGCCTGGGCGAGGACATTGCCAGGATTGCCTGGCGGAAGTTGTTCTAGCTAACTGGTATATTATGTGCCCTTCCTGTGGGTCGAGGAGGGTTTCTATAGACCAAGGAAGAGAGCTTTATATTGATTTCTATGAGGGCGAATGAATCCCTTAAAAAGGAAAGGGGGATGTTAGTGAGGGTAATAATGGCTCAAAAAATTCTCCAGGCCAATCAAGATATAGCTGAGCAAAACCGAAAGCGTCTATCCCAAACACTAACCGTCAATCTGATAGGTTCTCCTGGTGCGGGTAAAACCGCACTCTTAGAAAGGACCATAGCCTCATTAAAAAGGGAATTTAGCGTCGGGGTGATTGAAGGTGATATATACACCACCATCGATGCCGAGCGTATTGCCGGGCAGGGCGTCGAAATTGTCCAGATCAATACTCAAGGAGCATGTCACCTGGATGCCAGTATGATTTATAGTGCGCTAGAAGGGCTCGACCTTTCCCGCGTGGACCTGCTGCTTATCGAAAATGTAGGCAACCTGGTATGTCCGGCCGAATTTGACTTGGGTGAGGATTACAAGGTAGCCCTGTTGAGCGTCACTGAAGGCAGCGATAAGCCGGCCAAGTATCCCTTGGTATTTCGTGAAGCCCAGGCAGTAGTAGTTACAAAGGCAGATCTCTTACCGCACACTAACTTTGATTTGAAGGCTGTCGAAGAAGAGATTAAGGCAGCTAATCCTGCTATGAAGATTTTTGTAACCTCAGCCAAAACCGGTGAGGGTCTGGAGGCCTGGTGTTTATGGCTGAAAGATGCGGTGCAGAAGAAAAAAGGATTGTCCGCTACCGGATAACCGTTAAAGGGATCGTTCAGGGGGTAGGGTTTCGCCCCTTTGTTTATAAAGCGGCCCGCCTGCATGGCCTTAAAGGCGCTGTCTCAAATACCACTGGGGGAGTAACCATAGAGGCCGAAGGGCAGCAGGAGGCAGTACACGCTTTCCTGGCCTATTTAAAGGAAAATCAGCCTCCTTTGTCGAGGGTAAGTGCCTTGGAATGGGAGGTATTGGAGCCATGCGGGTATAGTTCCTTTGATATCCTGCTGAGTAGAGAAGGGGGAAGGAAAGAAGCGCTGATTCCTCCGGATGTGGCCCTCTGTCCTGATTGTGCCCGGGAAGTATTAGATCCCCAGGATAGGCATTATGGCTATCCCTTTACCAACTGTACCAATTGTGGACCGCGATTTACCATTGTACGGGGCGTCCCTTATGACCGGGCGAATACTTCTATGGCCTCATTTCCCATGTGTTGGGACTGTGCCAGGGAATACCACGACCCGGGTAACAGGAGATTCCACGCCCAGCCGGCAGCTTGTCCTTCCTGCGGACCCCAGATGGAACTGGTAGACAGGTACGGGCAGAAGATAAATGGCAACTGGTTGGAACTTTGCTGGAAATTATTGCAAGAAGGCAAAATTTTAGCTGTCAAAGGGCTGGGAGGCTTTCACTTGGTTTGCGATGCAAAGAGTAGGGTAGCCTTAAACACCCTCCGCCAACGCAAAGGCCGTGAAGCCAAACCCCTTGCGGTAATGTGCCGTCTGGAGACGGCCAAGAAATATTGCTTGGTTGGTCCGGAGGAAGAAAAACTGCTGACCTCTCCTCAAGCCCCCATTGTTATTCTTGCCAAACGTCCGAGCTGTAGTTTACCAGAAGAACTGGCTCCGCGGATGAAAACCTTGGGTATAATGTTACCCTATACACCACTACATTTGCTGCTTATAAACGGCCCTTTGGAGATTTTAGTAATGACCAGCGGCAACTGTAACGGTTTACCCCTGGCAAAAGACAACGGGAGTGCCCTGGAGGAGCTTAAGGGCATAGCTGACTATTTTCTC
Organism: Thermanaeromonas sp. DSM 22490; assembly: GCF_056378755.1. Taxonomy (NCBI): domain Bacteria; kingdom Bacillati; phylum Bacillota; class Clostridia; order Neomoorellales; family Neomoorellaceae; genus Thermanaeromonas; species Thermanaeromonas sp. DSM 22490. Next base: position 667 of record NZ_JBJHHE010000007.1, on the reverse strand, counting down.
TGGCACAATCGCGAGATTGTCAACCGCTGCGATGATTCCGTAGCGGCGGTGATTAACGGCGTGGTACAAATCTGGCGTCGCTCACGGGGGTATGTTCCCTCGCCGATTATGGTTCCCATTAGTTCCAGCTCTGTTGTGTTGGGTATGGGTGGGGATATGAAAAATACTTTTTGCCTTTTAAAAGGCAACCTGGCCTTTGTTAGCCAGCACATAGGTGAATTGGGTAGTAAGGAAACCGAGGAACACTTTTTTTTAAGCTTAAAGAACTTAAAAAACCTCCTGGGTTCCGAGCCAGAAGTAATTGGATATGACCTGCATCCTGGATACCATTCCTCCCGTCTAGCAGCAGAAATTCCTGCAAAGGCGCGTTTTGCCGTTCAACATCACCATGCCCACATGATTTCCTGCCTGGCCGATAACGGAGTGGAAGAGAAAGTTATAGGTGTAATCCTTGATGGAACAGGTTACGGAACGGACGGACACCTTTGGGGTTTTGAGATACTCACTGGGGACTACGCTGATTTTACCCGGGAATATCACCTGGCGTATGTACCGTTACCTGGTGGCGAGCAGGCGGTGCGTTACCCTTGGTGTAACTTCTCAAATTAAATCGAGGCTCGTTTGAACCATATTTGCGAATTGAACAATGTGCAGGGAAGGTTAATAC
>NZ_JBJHHE010000006.1:0-122081 GCF_056378755.1 Thermanaeromonas sp. DSM 22490 | reverse complement strand
TACTATTAACCAAATTAGGTTTATCTTTCCACGCTTAAAATTTTTAAATTCGTGTCTTGACAAAGGGGTCCACCTTAACCGTCCCTTAGGCTTAGGCTTAATTCTTCTAAGAGCTTCTGGGCCGTAATAAATACTACTCGATATTTGGCCATGCAGGCTTTAATGCCCAGGGCTACTGCTAAGTGGGTCTTACCTACTCCGGGCGAAGCAGTCACATACTGCACACTATCTTGGAGATATAAAGGTTTACTACCCCTGGCACCCACTTTTTGGGCAGGAACTCAAGGTATACCGGCATCACAAGGAACAAGGTACTTTGTATTACGTGGTACAACTTTCGGATGGTACCTTCACCCACCTTCCGGCCTGGATGGCCAATGCAGAGATATGCCAAGGCCTGGAGGTTATAGGTACACCCCTGGTCTCCCTTAATTCTCTTATAGCCTTATGGAATATTTTGCACCCTGGGCAGGAAAACCCCAGTTTTTCCCGAAGTTCTTCTAAGAGAGCTACGGTTGAAGGAGAAGGTAGTGAAGAAGAAAGAAGCCACATACCAACAGGTGTTTCTATTCGGGAAAGAAGGGATCTGGGATCAGTTGCCACCAAAGGTACAGGAGAAAGCTCTGGTACTGTGCACTCGGATGGTAATGGAGCTGTTCCGGCGGGCCCAGAGGGAGGTGAAAACGGATGAACCCGAAAATCACCTCTGAGCATTTAATCCGCCGGGCAGTGGTATATATCCGTCAATCCTCCATGGAACAGGTACGTAACAACCTGGAAAGCCAGCGGCGCCAGTATGCTCTAAGGGATACCGCCTATGAAATGGGCTGGACAGAGGTGGAGATTATTGATGAAGACCTGGGGCGTTCCGGTGCTTCCTCGCATAACAGGACAGGGTTTTTAAGGCTTGTAGCCGAGGTTTCCATGAAAGAAGTGGGGGCTGTCTTTTGCCTGGAAGCCTCCCGCTTAGCCCGCAATAACCGCGACTGGGCGCAACTAGTAGACATCTGTTCCCTGGTGGGGACCCTCATTATTGACCATGATGGGGTTTACGACCCTCGTCTTTTGAATGACCGGCTGCTCCTGGGCTTAAAAGGAACCATGAGCGAATTTGAACTGGGTTTGATCCGCCAGCGGGCGCTGGAAGCTTTAAAAGGTATGGCCCGGCGAGGAGAACTTCTTACTACGGTTCCTGCTGGCTATGTTCGCACCCGGGACAACCGTTTAGAAAAGGACCCTGACCTGCGGGTACAACAAGCAATTAAGCTCGTCTTTACCAAATCCGCCGAGTACGGCAGCGCACGCCAGGTTCTCCTCTGGTTTAGGCAGGAGGGCATCTCCCTTCCGGTTGTCCAGTATGGGTTGGAGGGTCCCGAGACCCAATGGAGGCTGCCCGTTTACAATACAGTGCTCCACATATTGCAAAATCCAATCTATGCGGGGGTATATGCCTACGGCCGTACCCAAACCGTGGTTCGTACGGTGGAAGGTCAGGCCATAAAATTACGGAGTCACCGGGTTCCGCAGGAGGAGTGGGAGGTATTTATACCCGACCACCATGAAGGGTATATTACCCTGGCCACTTACGGAAGAAACCAAAAGCAGATACAGGAGAATGCTGGCATGAGGGGTACGGGCAGCCGGGGACCTGCTCGTAAGGGAAAAAGTCTTTTGGCCGGCCTGTTGCGCTGCCGCCGCTGCGGCCGGAAATTGCACGTAACCTATTCGGGCAGCCAGGGGAACGTGCCCCGGTATTCCTGCCGTGGGGCGGCTATCAAGTATGGAACCGCCAAGTGTCTTTCCTTTGGCGGATTGGCTTTAGACCGGGCCATAGAACAAGAAGTATTAAAGGCCATTAAACCGGAAGCCATAAGGGCCACTTTGGCCCGTCAGGAGGAGCTTTACAGCAGTGAAACCGAACACCGCCGGGCCATGGAACTAGCCCTGACCCAGGCCGAATATGAAGCGGAAAGGGCTTTTCGGCAGTACAACGCTACCGAGCCGGAGAACAGGCTGGTGGCAGCGGAATTGGAACGTCGGTGGAACCTGGCGTTAGAAGAAGTAGAGCGCCTTAAAACAGAACTAAAGAAAGCTCCCCAACCTTGTCCTGATCCAGAAGAGTTCGCTTATCTCCTCGCCTTAGCCGAAGATTTTCCTCGGGTGTGGCACGACCCCGGCACCGACAAAGCCCTGAAGAAACGGATCGTCCGTACCCTCATCGAGGAAATCATGGTGGATGTAGATGAAGAACAAGCCTTCATTGATGTCGTTATTCACTGGGCCGGAGGATACCATACCACCCTTAAAGTCAAGAAAAACCGCACCGGCCAGCATCAACATTCCACCAGCCGGGAGGTTGTTGAACTGGTGCGGGACCTGGCTCACGTGGCTTCCGATAGAGAGGTTGCGCGGATCCTTAACCGGCTAAAGCTTAAGACAGGTAAGGATAACACCTGGACCGAAGGCCGGGTACGGACGCTAAGGAACTACCACGGTATTCCTCCCTATTCCTCGGAAGAACAGGCCCGGACTGGCTGGCTAAACATGGCCCAGGCCGCCGAATACCTGGGGATTAGCCCCATGTCGGTCCGGCGGTTGCTTTCGGCAGGGACAATTCCAGGGAAACAAATTATTGCCTATGCGCCTTGGATGATAAGAAAGGAAGATTTGGACACTGAAGAAGTGAAATCCGCGGTTTCAGCCATAAAAGCAGGTAGGCGGTCTCCGCTACCAGAAGATCCGCATCAAATAAAGCTAGATTTCCCAAGCATGTAGCAAGGAGGGGCATTATGTCGTTGGATCGGGCGGACCCAGGAAGGTCACATTTTCCTTTTTCTCCACAAAATCCAGGGAGCTTAAAGCGATATTTCTTTTTCCCGTAATGACGGTTGAAAGCTAAAGTCGAATTCCTCCAGTGTTTTAATGAAGGGAAAACGCGCTTTATTGATTTTAGTCTTGACCGTGCCTTCATTTTTCCTTTTTAATTCCTCTTCAAAGAGGAGGGAGAGGTATTCTGTATAAGAGAGGTTGTTTTGCGAAGCCTTCTCTGTTACCTCCTGGTAGTGAGCGAGCATCCCTTTTAGTTTTAAGGCCTGCATCTGGCTTTCCAGGTAACCGGTTAGCTTGTTGCTCATGAAACTGCCGCCTCGCTTTCTTCCAGGGCATAACAGGAAAGGTCACGTTTGATTTTACTCGCCGGCACATTTAAATTTGCCGCCTCATTAGCCAAAGAAAGCGGGGCCATTTCATTCCTCTCTAAGAGCCTTTTAATACTGTTTTTGTGATAAGAACCGATTTTCAGGCATTCTTTTATGGCCGCCGCAATATCTTCATTGGTATATATGTTTTGATAGCTTAAGATTTCTGATAGGTGCCAGTACAGGTTGGCTCCGGTCTGTTCGCTCAATCCTTCCAGATACCTTTGGCCCTCTTCCCCAAAAGTGCTAATAAACTTCCCGGCCAGGGCGGAACGAACCTTGGTTTTCTTTTCCTGATATTGACGGTTGATAGCTTCGTGTTCGGGGTGAAGGGGACGAACGGTTTGTTTTTTAAGGTCAAGGTCGAACTCCGCTACCAACACCCCTGCTTCGTCATACACTTTCATGTGCCAGCCATAGATGTTTTCTACCCATACCTTCCTGGCGCAGTAACGCATGGGTACGGGGTAAAGATTGCCTTCATGGGAAATATAACCGTCATTGCTTACCTTCCGGGGTTCTTTATGTTGTAATAAAGCCGGGTCAATAAAAGGTATTTTTAAAAGATGCTCTTTTTCTTCGGCAAACATCTCTTCCGGCGGCCGGCCTAACTTGCTGTGGGGTCTTTTGTTGTAGGCCTCCTGGAATTCAAAGAGCTTGGCGGCAAATTCGTTTAAACTGGTCACTTCCAGACCACGCAGCAATTGTTCCTGGACATAGTAAAAGGGGCGTTCTACCTTTCCTTTTGTCCGGGGACGGTAGTTTTCGCAAGCTGAGGGCTGGATGCCATATAGCCCACAGAATTTCAGAAACTCGTCATTATACCGGACGATACCGTCCTTCTGGTGGGTGATAACCATTTGCTTGCCGTTATCTATCACTAACTCCAGAGCATAACCACCGAAAAACTTAAAGGCTTCGCTAAGGGCTCGGATCACATCGGCAGTGGTTATGCTTAAGGAGAAAGTGTAAAATTTCATCCGGCTGTAGGATAACACCACTTCGTGGAGATATATTTTTACCGGCTTTCCGTCTACCAGTAGCACCCATTCCTTCCAATCATACTGCATCTGCTCGCCCGGGCCGGTTTCTACCCGGGTGGTGGCTAATTTAGCGGTCTTATCTTCTCCCTTAATGGAACGCAGGAAACGGTGTACACTGGATAATGAGCCGTTATAGCCTTTCTCTACCAGTTCTTTGTGGATCCTCGTCCCAATATATCCTTTATCGAGCATGACCTTGATTTGTTCTTCATATTTATCCAGTTCTTTTTCGTACTCCCTGGCTTTAAACTGTGGCGGATGGGATTCTTTGAGGTACTTTCTAACGGTATTCCTGGATACACCCACTGTCCTGGCTATTTGCCTGATGCCGACCCCTTGGGCATACATTGCCTTGATGCGCTGCCATTTGTACATGCTGACCACCTCTTTTGCCTCCCCCTCTCGAGGGAGATTTTATCATAAGGTGGGTCAGTTTTATTTGACGATCTGGGGTCAATTCTATTTTACGATCTAAACCTATGAGGGATTGAAACATGTTCGTTCATAATGTAAGTGCAAGCACAAAATATGTTTGCAGCCTACCTATGAGGGATTGAAACAGGCTATATCCGCCATTTGGTCGGCGGTCAAGTCGGTTTGCAGCCTACCTATGAGGGATTGAAACTCCACCGCTGGCACTCGCCGTCGGCTTCATAGATGGTTTGCAGCCTACCTATGAGGGATTGAAACCTAACGTCGTACACCCTGTATTTCCATGGTGGGTCGGCCGTTTGCAGCCTACCTATGAGGGATTGAAACCTGGAACAGTATATCGCATTGCAGTGAATACTAATTGTTTGCAGCCTACCTATGAGGGATTGAAACAAGATAAGCCCGGAGCATAGGCCCGACGAGCCCGCTCCGTTTGCAGCCTACCTATGAGGGATTGAAACATTAAACTCAAAGGAGTACCACAAAGATGGATCAGCAGTGTGCAGCCTACCTATGAGGGATTGAAACGGTGACCTCGCTCCGGGTACCGCTCGCGACCATATTCCTCCCTTAAACGTTCAAAAATACGCCTAGAGGTGTGCCGATGTTTGGGTGGGCGCAGTTGATCTTCTTGGAGCCACTGGTGTATGATTGGGAGGAAAGGACCGATAGCCCGTTTAGTTCTTTCTTTTGTCAGGTGGTACTTAGGAGGCTCGGCGTCAGCTATAGCCCGCTTAACAGTTTTACTTGGCTACCTTCAGCATCCGGCTTATGGCCCGGATGGAGTGCCCCTCCTTAAAGTACAGTTCTCTAATGCGTTCCTTAGTGTCCACCCTGATCATCCTCCTTTCAACCTCCTGTACGCCATGTGAAGTGTGGCTAAGTATAGCGTACAGGATTTTGGTCGGGGTGGACACCTTTTTATTTATCACGGTGGTTCCTTTTTATTTTATCACTACCAAAATATTACAAAGAACTTCCAGGAACTGCTTTCCCGATAAGTTATTGTCGTAACCACTTGCTGGTTTTATAATAGCTTTAAGATAAAGATTAATTGGTGGTAATGAACTGGAACAGGCCATCGTCAAAGTTTCCAGTAAGCGGCAGATAACGTTGCCTGCCGTAATTTATAAAAAGCTTGGTATTCGGCCGGGACAAAAATTATTGCTCGAAGTTCAAGGGGACAAAATTATCCTTTCACCAAAAATCACAAGTTACACAGAATTACTAGCCGGTTCGCTGAAGGATATTTATGGCCGAACTGCAGAAGAGGTCGACGCCTATGTTAGGCAGGAACGCGAAACATGGGACAAAACGCTTTCTTAAACAAAATTGCTAACGTTCAGCGCTTACTACTTGATACCAATACGATAATCTATTTTTTGCAGGGTATTAGCCCTTACGATGCCATCTTAAATCCTTTGTTCCGTCTTTTGGAAGAAAGGAAGCTACAAGGAGTCATTTCTGTAATTACGGAAGCTGAACTCCTGGTTGGGCCTCTTAAAAGGGATAACAAAGAAGCTCTAGCAAAGGTGAAGCTATTGCTTAGCGAGTTTCCCGGTCTCAAGGCGATCCTCATCTCGCGTCGGATCGCGCGAATGGCTGCTTCAATCAGAGCCAAAACTAATCTGCGTCTTCCCGATGCACTCATCATCTCCACAGCTAAAGTAACTGGTTGTGAGACAATTATCAGCTACGATCTATCCTGGTCCAAAATTGATGTGCCAGAGTTACTCGTCCTCGATGATTATATCTAGAGGCTATATTTTCATCCACCGCGAATTGGCCTCTTAAATAACGCCGTTATCCCGGAAAACTATGCCTGGGCGGTAAAGGAAGTGCGTAAGATAGGGCTTGGTCCGAAGACAATACCTCACGATCCGCCGCCCTGAGTTTCAGATGGACCGAGTGTTTCTTGACGCCAACGTGCTTTTTCCGTCACCTACGGCAGCTCTTCTTTGCTGCAATTTTGGGATCAAGCACGCTTTGCGAACATCAAACTTTTAACCTCGCGCTACGCTCTGGAGGAAGCCCGCAGAAACCTAGATTAATGGCATGCTTATTTGCACCCCAAGACAATATTTCGAGGCCGGAGGAAATAGATAAAGTGGATCCTCAAAAGTAACTCCCTGGGTGGTTCTGTTTGTGATCCGGCAGTTGGCAGTGATACATATTCAGTGATTAGGTTCTATATGCAAACTGGTGGCTACGTTGAAGGGACAGAAATGAATATTTATGATTGGATAGAGGGTGCGTCCAAGTTAATTAATCTTGGGGCGTCCTTTTTTGTGGAGGGACTTAATGATTTAGATTATGGTCTTTCCTGCGCCGGGATTGTCGGCGAGAAGGAACCGAAGGCTTGGATTTTTGAGTATGTAGTGGTATACTGCCTCTATCTGGTGGGGTAAGGGATCGACGCGGGAAATATTAACACCGTATAGAGGGTCAAACTGAAAAGCGTGGCGGATACGAAGGCCCTCCAGGTAAAGGAAGGCATACTTCGGGTTGCCGTTGAAGTCGTAGGCAGAGGTGTAAGCCCCCTGTACGCCATAAAAAGTGTCACTAATTATAGAGTACAGGGTCTTGGTCAGGTGGGCACTTTTTTATTTGTTGCGTACAGTGGTACACTTTTATATCAGCACTACCAATTATTGAAAGGAGAAAGTTTTTGTTGAATTTTAGTAGAGCCGCTGACAATGCAGTGGAAGCCCCTACGGAACTCCTCGCACTTCTAGAAACCAGCCTCGACCGCTTGCTTAGGGCACTGGGCCTGAAAATGGGGACTATCTGGCTCCATTCCCACAGGGTGACACGCGGCCTAGGGCAAGAGGTTGCAGAGATCGGGAAGGTAGCAGCTTATACCGGCCTGAGCATCCCCCACGTGCAGGCCGTTCCCGACTGGCAAAAAATCGGAGAGACCCATCCCGAACTGGCACCTCTGGCAGGCGTAATGGAACGCCTGGGTATTCGGGCTTCCATTGCCGTTTCCCTCCAACAAGAAGGCCGGACGGGCGGACTTGCCGTGGCCGCACCCCAACCGCGGGCGTGGACCGGTACGGAAATAGCTCTTGCAGAGACCGTGGCCCACCTGCTTAAAATGGCCATCGAAACACTGAAGGCAAAAGAAAAGCGGCGCGAGAGCGAGCAGAGGTACCGACACCTCTTCGACAACATGGGTAGCGGCGTGGCAGTGTACGAGGCGGTAGACGATGGCGAAAATTTCATCTTCAAGGATTTCAATCGGGCCGCGGAGCTAATAGAAGGCATCAGGAAGGAAGAACTTCTGGGCCGTAGGGTGACCGAGGTATTCCCCGGGGTTGGGGAGTACGGACTTCTGGAGGTCTTCCGGAGGGTCTGGAGAACGGGGAAACCGGAACACCACTGGGCTCTCCGCTACAGGGACGCCTTCCGGGAAGGCTGGCGAGAATACTACGTCTATAAGCTTCCCTCCAACGAAATCGTGGCCGTCTATAACGACGTCACCGAGCGTAAGCAGATGGAGGAGGAAATACGCTACCAGGCCGCGCGCACGGAGGCCCTGCTGCGCATCGCCTCCCGCCTCAACGCCCAGCTCGACCTGGACCGCGTGCTGAAAGTGGTTTGCGAAGAAGCTCGTGCCGCGCTCCTCGTGCCCGTGGCTGCCGTTCTGCTGTACGACGACCGGCGCGATGTGCTCAACCTGGCAGACGGCTCCGGCTTGCCGCCGGAACTGGCCGAGCGGATGAAGCCGCTCCCGCGGTCCCTTTACGAAGAATACATTCTGCAGGGGGGCCCATCGTCGTAATTTCCGATCTCCGGGCCGTCCCTGACCGGCGCGTGGCCGATTTGTGCCTCCATTATAATCTTTGCACTGGTGTCGGCGCGAGGATGCAGCGGGATGGCCAGCTCATCGGCGTTCTGGCCCTCGTCACTACAGGCGGAGTGCGCCACTTTACCGCGGAAGAGCTGGCGCTGCTGCAGGGGCTGGCGGATCAGGCCGCCCAGGCCATTACCAACGCCCGGCTCTTTGAGGAGACGCGGCGCCGCCTGAAGCTCGTGCAGGCTCTGCGCAACATCGACCTGGCCATCGCAGGCAGTTTTGACCTGCGCATCACCTTCAGCGTGGCGCTGGACGAAATAACCGCCCAGTTAGGCATGGATGCTGCTGCCATCCTGCTCTTTAACCCACATACACTGATGCTGGAGTACGCCGCCTGGCGCGGCTTTCGCACAGGGGCTATCCAGCGCCTCCGCCTGCGCCTGGGCGAGGGTTACGCCGGCCGCGCAGCCCTCGAACGCCGTACCATACATATTCCTTTCCTGCCGGAGGCCGAGCGCGACTTGGTCCAGGCCCCGCTTCTGGCGGATGAAGGTTTCGTCACCTACTACGCGGTACCCCTCATCGCCAAGGGGCAGATCCAGGGCGTGCTGGAAGTCTGCCACCGGTCTCCTGTTGACCCCGACGGGGAGTGGCTGCAGTTTCTGGAGACCCTGGCCGGGCAGGCAGCCATTGCCATTGACAACGTAGCCCTGGTAGACCAGCTGCAGCGCTCCCACCTGGAACTGATCCTGGCCTACGACGCCACCATCGAGGGTTGGGCGCGCGCCCTCGACCTGCGGGACAAGGAAACCGAAGGCCACAGCCGGCGCGTCACGGAGATGACCCTGCGCCTGGCCCGGGCGCTGGGAATGAAGGAAGAGGAGCTGGTACACGTCCGCAGGGGAGCCTTGCTGCACGACATCGGAAAGATGGGCGTTCCCGACAGCATCCTGCTCAAGCCCGGTCCGCTTACCCCGGAGGAGTGGGAGATCATGCGTCGGCATCCGCAGTACGCCTATGAGATGCTCTCCCCCATTGTCTACCTGCGTCTAGCGCTGGACATCCCTTACTGCCACCACGAGAAGTGGGACGGCACGGGCTACCCGCGGGGACTGAAAGGTGAACAGATCCCCCTGGCGGCGCGCATCTTTGCCGTGGTGGACGTGTGGGACGCCTTGAGTTCAGACCGTCCCTACCGGCCGGCCTGGCCGCATGAAAAAGTGCGCGCCTATGTGAAGGACGAGGCGGGCAAACATTTCGACCCGCGGGTGGTAGAGGTGTTCCTAAAGATTCTGGAGGAAGAAGGTCACAGAATCTGACTTGCTGCCAGCCACAAGGTTCCAATCGGGGGTGATTCGCTGCGATTATGAGCCCTGGCAAAATCGCCAGGGTGCGCGCCTCAATCCTGCAAGAATCCAGGCCTGCAGGTACAAGGTTTTCGCACAGGCGGGTGGGCAGCAATAGCGGGGAGGTCAAGGAAAATGCTATTAAGCTCCCAGGAGAAGATAATCTTACTAGTGGAAGATTCGCCCCTCACGCGGTTTTCCTTCAGAAGAGTACTGGAAGACAGGGGCTATATTGTATGCCCTTGCTGGTGTGGTTCCAGTAAAATAACAACTCAACTAAGGAAGGAAAAGGATGTACAAATATCGAATCTATGCGTTTAATTGTGAGTTACGTAGAGGGGTGGTCGCTCGCCAGTGAACGTAGAACAGATCAAGGCCCTCTCTGACCTTTGCAAAACCGTGATATATTTTGTATCCGCCCTGGGCATGGGAATTTGCCTGTACTGGAGGCGCGGCCGGAAAGGTTGCGGGCCAGAGAAATTGCTGCTGCTAGGCCTATTAACTATGGGCACCGGAACTTTTTTGAGCGCCTACTGGACCAAGCTTGGTCTTCCGGAAAGCTGGGGAAGGATCCTGGGCGACCTGGTGCTGGTGAACGCCGGTACAGCGGTGACTATACTGGCCATGTACCTCCTGACCGTAAAATTCCACCTGGTAGCCCTGGCACTCAAGAAAGAAGCAGAGACCGACCCCCTTACAGGCCTTTACAACCGCAGGACCTTTTTTCGGGAACTGGATCGCAGGTTAAAGAGAGGCAGCAGTTTTGCGGTGGCCATCCTGGACCTGGATAACATGAAGCTGATAAACGACACCCTGGGTCACCAGGTAGGGGATGAAGTTTTGCGAGCAGCCGCAAGAGCCCTAAAGAAGACAACACGTGAAGAGGATATAGCTGCCCGGTACGGGGGAGACGAGTTTGCATTCCTGTTTGCAGGGAGGGGGCCGCGGGTGGAAAAGTTCAGGACCAGGGTCCAAGAAAATTTGCTGACGGAGCTACCTTATTCCGGGGGTATAGAGGTTGGCATTTCGGTCGGGGTAGCCTACTACCCTGAGGACGGCAGGGACGCACGCTCTCTCCTCTCCGTTGCTGACACGCGCATGTATGCCGAAAAAGAAGCAAAGAAGAACCGCTGTTATCCGTTTGGCCTTCTGGCCGAAAACCGTATCCTGCTGTAAGGCGGAATAACCCGGAAAAGGTTTTTTCGGTCGTAAAGGGGAGAAGGGAGTTATTTTAGCGGAAGGGGCTGTCGGTGCGGAAAAAGGAGTGGCGAATTTCTGGCGCCCCTCGGGGGCAGTGGTCAGATGCTGCCGTAGCCAGGCGTCTAAGCCTTTAGCTCTTCCAGGTTTGTTTTTTTAGGAAAGTTTATAGCCCCCGGTAAGTAGGCCAGCACTACTGACCTTATCGGCGGAAACCTGGCGCAACGGGCTTGTTTAAGGAGAGTACGGCCGCCACCAGACGTGCCCTTCCGGTGAGTTCATCCCTAAACTCAGCCTGCTGGAGTGTGACCCGGGGCAAAGGGGTGAATTGTCGTTGGATAAGAGAGGATTTTTAGGTTTTGCTTTCGGTGGAGCCCTGGGCACGGTGATGTTCTGGCTGGTGTTTAAGAAAGACCCCCTGGGGGCCCTCTCGGCGGCTGGGGTGTGGCTTTTTGTTTCCGCGATAGTGTGGCTGCTGGAGAGAAAGAATAACCCGCGCGAGCCCCTATAAATCAATTGTTGCCCCAGGCTACGGGCCGGAGGCTTATGCGGGATGCCCATGAATTGATTCATAGCCGGCAAAGCTTCAGTACGAAGCCCCCTCTTTTTTAGGACGGGAGGCTTCACTGTTAATTCTCAGTGCGACGTGTAGGGCCAATATTTTCGACAAATTTCTCCTTGACACCGTTCTTGCTGGGTGGTTAGCTGGACATAGCCGGAAAAGAATACGATAGCCATGGTAAGGAGATGACGTCTGGGGGGTAGGATTCTCTTTGGTGAAAAAAGAAAAAAATATTCTAAAAAAGCACAAAGGAGACGGCGGTGCGCATGAACCCAAGCCAGCGAAGAGACGAACTTCACCGCCTAGTGGACGCTCTGCCGGAGGAGAAAACTGCGACGGCCAGAAGGCTTCTGGAACTTCTGTTCAGTAACAGCAGCGGGGTTCTGCCGGAAAGCTCAGGGGAGAGGCTGAGCCTTCTCGAAAGAATCGTCGATTCCCTTCCCGACGCCACCCTTGCCGTTGACCGCGAGGGGAAGGTGCTAGTGTGGAACCGGGCCATGGAGGAAATGACAGGCGTCAAGAAAGAAGAAATCGTGGGCAAGGGCGAATACGCTTACGCCGTCCCGTTTTTCGGCAAACGGAGGCCCATCCTGGTCAATATTTTCCTCGGCAATGGCAAGGAGTGGGAACAGGAGTATGAAAAAATCGAGAGGAAGGGCCATATTCTTGTCGGCGAAGGTTTTGCCCCTTTCGCCTGCGGAGGCAGGGGGCTTCACTTCTGGACCCTTGTGGCCCCAATTTACGACGATAAGGGGAACCTTTTAGGGGCAGTTCAGTGCATACGCGACATCGGCGAGCGCAAGAGGATGGAAGAGGAACTGAGGCGCTGGAGCACGCGCGATGCCCTCACCGGGTTATACAATCGAGCCTTCGTCGAGGAAGAATTGCGGCGGTTAGAAAAGAGCCGCTCCTTCCCCGTTAGCCTCGTTCTTTGCGACCTCGACGGCTTAAAAGTAGTTAACGATATGCTGGGGCACGAGCAGGGTGACGAGCTATTGCGCCGTGCGGCGAAGGTAATTGCGAGCTGTGTCCGGGGGTCGGACGTGGTGGCCCGGATTGGCGGAGACGAGTTTGCCGTGATCTTGCCTCAAACGGATCGGACGACGGCTGAGGAAGTTGTCAGGCGCATAATTGAAGCTGCGGAAAGGGACACTGCGCAGCACCCGGACCTACCCTTAAGCATCTCCGTCGGGGCGGCGACGGCCGAAGACGCTTCGCGTCCGCTGCGGGAGGTGTACAAAGAGGCGGACGACGCGATGTATATGAACAAGCTTGCCAGGGGAAAAGACCTGCGGGCTGCGGTGATCCGCGCCCTCAAGGCGGCCCTGGCGGAGAAAGACATTCACAATACGGAACGCATGAAAGGGATTGCCTGCTTGTTGGGAGAAGCGGTGGGGCTATCGCGCCAAGATTTGGACAATCTCCGTCTGCTGGTGGATGTGCACGACATCGGCAAGCTGGGGGTACCGGACCATATTCTCTTAAAGCCGGGTCGCTTGACAGAAGAGGAAAGGAAGGAAATCCAGCGTCATCCCGAGGTGGGGTACCGCATCGCCCTTTCTTCCGGGGAACTGGCCCCGGTGGCTCCTTATATCCTCCAGCACCACGAGCGGTGGGACGGGCGGGGCTATCCCCAGAGGCTGCGGGGAGACCAGATTCATCTTCTGAGCCGCATCCTGGCCATTGCCGATGCCTACGATGCCATGACGTCAGAGCGCCCCTACCGCGGCGCCCTGACGCATGAGGAAGCCCTGGAGGAGCTGAAGAGGTGCGCGGGGAGCCAGTTCGACCCGCACCTTGTGGAGACCTTTATAAATTTGTTTTCAGGAAAAGAGATTGCCGGTGTGAAACAAGGATTACGAGAATCCTGTTAAATTTCCAAAGGAAAGGCATAAAGTGGTACTAGAGCTTATCAAGACAGGGGACTTTCCCCGCTGCTGAACGTTAAACCCAGAAGTAGAGGGGGAGAAGAGATCCGGGAGAGGAGGGGAGTAAGGGCAGTTGTGGGTGCCCCCGCTGGAAATGCTGAACAAAAAAGGAGGTAAATTTAATGAAATGTGCTAGTTACCCGTCGAGAGCGGCGGTGGTTTTCACCCTGCTATTAATGATGGTGGCGTTGCTCCCTGGCCTTGCCCTGGCGGCAGAAAAGCCGACAGTTACCCTGGAGCAAGCTATTCAGACGGTGAAAGCAGCCTTTGAAGTACCCCAGGAATTCACCCAGTTCTCCTCCAGCTACAGCCGGGATGAAGAACGGCAAGTTTGGCATCTAAACTGGAGAGCAGAGAAGGAACCCGGCGGCAGTATGAACGCCGAGGTGGATGCCCGAACGGGGGACATCCTCAGTATGAACCTCTGGCAGTACAAACCACAACCCCAGCCCTGGCCCAAATTGCCCGCCATCGCCCGGGAAGAAGCGATCAAAATAGCGCAAGAGCTCCTTGGCCGGCTGCAACCCGGGCGCCTGGCAGAACTGAGGCTAGAGGATAGCCCAGGCGAGCTGCTGCCGCTCATGCATTGGAAGGCGTCCACCTACAACTTCCGGTGGCAGCGGCTGGTCAATGGCATCCCCTTCCCCCGGGATGGAGTAACCATTTCTGTAGACACCGAAACAGGGAGGGTAACCGGCTACGAATTCCGCTGGACCAAAGCAGAGTTTCCAGATGCGGGGAAGGCTATTTCTCCTGAAAAAGCGCGGGAAGCCTTCGAACGTGCGGAAATGCTGCAACTTCAGTACTACCGCCCCTATTCCAGCGCGCGCGGGCAGAGGGTGCCGGTGATGCTGGTCTACCGGCTGGAACATCCCTCCAGCGGCGCTATCGACGCCTTTACAGGGAAACCGGCGAACCTGGACGGTGGCTGGATGGGAGAACCGGAGGGTATGGGAGCTCTCGACTGGGAGAAGAGGGAAGCTCAAACCCCAGCTCCCGTTCCGCTCACTCCCGAGGAGGTTAAAGAAATAGAGGAAACTGCCAGAATCATCCCACAGCAACAGGCCGAGGCGGCAGTACGGAAATGGGTCGCCATTCCAGAGGGTCTGACCCTGCGCAGCGCCATCCTGGCCAGCGATGACTGGGAGGATCCGCCCCTGCGCACCTGGAACTTCCATTGGAGCAACGGGGAAAAGGAAACCCGCCAGCCAGCGTGGTTGAGCGCCCGGGTTAACGCCGTGACCGGCGAACTGTTAGGTTTTCATCGCGACCAGTCCTGGCACCGTCAAAACGGTAAAGAGGAGAGGCGGTTGACCAGAGAAGAAGCGCAAAAGATCGCCGAAGCGTTCCTCCGGAAGATCCAGCCGGAGCGTTTCCAACAAGTAAGGCTGGTCAACATTCGCAAACCTTACTACGTGCCGGTCAGGCAAGAGGAACAGCCGCCTTCCTACTCCTTCGAGTACCGGCGGGTGGTAAACGGCATTGCCTACCCGGCTAACGGGTTTAAGGTAGTTGTGGATTCGGCCACAGGTGACATCGCGGCCTATGACTTTAACTGGTCAGATATGGACTTCCCGCCGGCGGAGGGTGTTTTGGATAAGGCGGAGGCCACGAGCCGGTATCTCGCCTGGCAGCCACTGGTGTTGAGTTACGTTGAAGTATACCGGCCCGGTGAAAAGCGAGAAATACGGCTGGTCTACCGCCCGGTACCGCGGCCGGGCACCCAGGCAGCAGCCATGATGGATGCCAGGACCGGGGAGGCCCTGGACTGGCAGGGGAAACCGCTGGTCCAGCAGCCCCGGCCTTACCGCTTTACCGATATTGCCGGTCACTGGGCGGAAAAAGAAATTTCCCTTCTGGGCCAGGCCGGCATCTTTAGGGAATACGGTGACACCTTCCACCCCGGTGAAGAGATTACCGCTGTACAGCTCCTGCGGGCCATGCTCGCCGCCCATGATGGAGTTGGGGGAACTGCCAGTCTTACCGGAGAGCAGGTGCTGGAGCGGGCCAGGCAGCTCGGGTGGGTAAAAGAAAACCTGCAGCCAAGTGGCACCATCAGCCGCCAGGTGCTGGCCCGGTTGATGGTACGCTTCCTGGGGCTGGACCGGGCGGCCCAGGCGAAGGGTATCTTCACAGTGCCTTTTGCCGACGCCCCAAGTATTTCCCCCGATTCCCTGGGGTATGTAGCCCTGGCTTACGGCCTGGGGATTTTGATAGGGGACGGCAGCTATTTCCGTCCGGCAGATTCGGTGTCCCGCGCCGAGGCCGCCGTCGCCCTGGTGCGAACGTTAACTGCAGCCAGATAGGCCACTCCAAGAAGAGTACTGGAGCTGTTTCAAACCTACTATCCCGGGGTGTACCGCTGGCTGTATTACCTTGTGGAGGATCGGCCGGCGGCCGAAGACCGGCGAAGAGCGGCGCCACTACCGCGGGGAGGGAGGAGTCCTTAAGGAGATGCCCGCGGCAATTCCCCTAGAGGAAGCGCTGATACGGGACGAGAAAGCTCGCAAGATCCGCAGCTGCTTGTCCCAGCTTCCGCCCCGGGATCGTCTCTGATTTGACCGGCTGCCCAACACTGGAAAAGGTCACCAAGAAAGGTTGAGATAGGGAGAAGAGCAGCATGGAAGAAAGCCAGTACGAAAGGGAGATCTCGCGCGCGGAAAAGATCTTGGCCCTGGCGCTGGCCGTATTTCTACTGGTCGGCGGTATGCGTCTGGCCGTGGCCATTGATCGCGCATTCCCCTACCCGAACTACGCAAGGTTGCACCAGGCGTACGAGTTAGACCGACAGGAACAGGAACTGGGACTGTTGCGCGGGCAGGAAAGCGAGCTTGCTGGAATCCTCCGGCAACGCCAGGAAGCCGAAACCAGGGCGCGTCTTGACTATGAAACCGCCCGTGAGGAGTACCGCACTCTCCTCGACCGCGGCATCGACGACCCCGGCAAGCGGGCACAGTGGGAGCGAAACCGTAAAATCCTAGAGGAAGCGCAGGCCGCCAGGGAGGAAGCGGAAAGACAGTTGGAGGTTTTTCGGGTCCAGATACTCAACCCCGCACAGCAGGAATTTGACCGGGCCCAGGCGCGGTTGCAGACAGAATTGACCCGCCTTCGCCGTGCCCGTGACCTCAAGGCCGGGATCGCCTGTCTTGGTTATGCCCTGTTTACCTTTATCCTGACCTTCTTCACCTTCAACTTCTTCCGCCGGAGCTCCTACCTTGGCCGTTACGCCGTGATCGGCACCAGTTTCCTCGGTTTCGGGGCGGTGCAGGTACTGCTGGTCTCCTTTAAAATCGCGTATCCCTTCCTGCGTGACGTTGTCCCGGTGGAATGGGTTGTTTCCATCGGCGGGTCGGCGGTCTGCGTCGCCGCCCTGGTGTACCTCAAGAACCGGTTTTGGTCCGCACCTGCCGTGCAGCGCCGCCGTCTCTGGAAGGGAGCTTGCCCGGTGTGCGGTTTTCCCAATCCTGGGCCTTTTTGCGCCTGGTGCGGTGCAGGTCAAACCATCACCTGTCCTCGGTGCGGCATCGAAACTAGTCGTTTCCTCCCCCACTGCCGGGCCTGTGGCCATCCGCTGGCATAAAGGTTCACCAGGGTGAACCGCTTGGGCACACTCGGTGTAGGGGGTTACGGCGGCTGTTTTTCTGGGCGAGGTGGGGGACGATGGCGAGGTATTCTGAGTGGCGGCAATTGACCGCGACTGCCCGTCTCCTCCGGCGGATACGCTACATTAACCCGTGAATTGCCTCATATTTGTCTGCCTTATCGCATCTACCTCGTTAAGGTAGCGGCGAAGAGCCTGAATGTACTCCTCGAAGGCTTGGCGTCCCCGTCGTGTTGCTGCGATCCATGTGACAGGCCGTTTCCCGCGAAAGGCTTTCTCCGTCCTAACGTAGCCGGCTTGCTCCAGCCGTGCCAGGCAAGTGCTTAAGTTTCCTGCCGATAAGCCCAAAAGCTCCTGAAGCTTGGTAAAGGCGATGCGATCACGTTCCGGCAACCCGCAAAGCACGGTCATGATCTGCAGTCGTGCTGGCTGGTGGATGATGTCGTCGAGATGTGGGAAGGCGACCGGGCCACCAATTATTTCCATCATCGTGGCTCCCTGTCGTCCTTGCCAGCGCGAATCCGATCGTGGAGCAATCCTGCCACGATTAGACCGCCTCCCCCTAGCAATGCCATGGCCAGGTCGTAGACACCCTCACCCAGCCACGCGGCAAACAGGTTAGCCAGCCCGAGCCACAGACCAGTACCCATCTGCAGGTTATCAAAGTACAGCGCCCCCATCATAAGATAGAGAATGCTGACGGTGTAGACGGCCCAGACACCTACCAGCCAGTTAAAGGAACCTGTTAGGCCAACGGTTAGGAGCAATAGCAAAATGCTGATCATCCAGACCAACCTGATACGCCGTCCCGCCGGAGACGAAACGCCCTGTAGACCGGCGTAGTGGCGATAAGTGTAGGCCATCGCAACCAGTGTGGCAACCATCCAGGTTAATCCAATAGCCACCCCCATCCACGGCCCGACCCGGTCTCTATGGGACACCAGCAGGTGGGTAAGGGCGAAAGCGATGCCCCACGTGAACCCCCAGCACCTGTAGACAGGACCGTCGGGAGAAAAAAACTCCCGCCGCGCTCTGACCAGGGTTTCCTGGATTAGCGCTAGGCTTTGGTGCACGTTTTCAGGCTTCATCAAGTGTATTCCTCCTTTAAGTAGCTTTGTGATGCAAAGTATATTATACCAGAAAGTATTTTGTCAAGCGGATAATACCCTGGCGTATCCCCAGTTTTGATCCCAGGCCTGCTTGGCTTGCGCTCGCTCTGGAAACCTTCGCGGGCCAAACTAGTAAATTTTGACACGAACTTCTTTTGTAATACCCTCGAAAAGAGGAGGGAGTTCCGTATTAATATATTAGAAAGACATCCCAGCCGGGGGCGGGCCCGGCGGGGGCCGTGCGCACGTGCCGGAGGCCCGTATGGGAGGAGGTGGAAGCAGGGCGTCAGGAAATGCGTTCTTAACGTTCTTAAAATAAGGGAAAAACAAAAATCAAGGATTACCCAAGGGGGGAGACACGCTTGAAGAAAGTCAGAATGTTCCTTGCCGTATTTACGGCGGCCATTTTCCTCTTTGGCACGTTCGGGATGGCATTCGGTATGGAGCAGGGGAGGAATAGGGGTGCAGGCCACGCTGTAGCGGAAACCCACCAGGATTCCGTTGCGGAAGGCGTGTACCGGCACGCGGAGAGGCACGACTTTGAGGTCAAGAACCGCACCCGCAACGAAGGCGACGAATTCCAGGTGAGGGTTGAGGAAAGACTCGGGCGGGAAATCGCCGAAGGGATTGAGGAAGAGGAATTAACCAAAGCGGGCACGAAGGGTCTCGAAAAGCGCATTGCCGAACTGGAAAAGGAACTGGCGGAAAATCCCGGTGACCAGAAGATCCTCTGGAAACTGGCGGTGGCATACCGCAACGTCGGGGAGTATGACAGGGCTATAGCGCTACTCAGGGAGCTACAGGAACGGTTGTCGCACCCCACGGCCAGGGTGGCGGTGCTGGTGGCCCAGTGCCTGAGGGCCAAGGGCGACAGAGAGGCAGCGCTGGCTGAGCTGGAGAAGCTGCTTGAATCGCCCGAGACCGTGACGGGTGCCGTGTACGCCTACAGGGCTATCCTGAGGGAAGAACTCGGCAAAGTGGAGGAAGCGGCAGAAGACGTGGAGAAAGCTATCGCTGCCGAGCCGAAAGAGAAAACCCTGTACAAGAAGGTCGGCGAGCTCTACCGCAAGGCGGGCAAGGAAGGCGTAAAGGTGTTCGTGAAGGGCAAAAAGCTTACGTTTGACCTCGAGCCGTTCATCGAGGGCGGCCGCACCCTTGTGCCCATCCGGGCGGTAGCCGAGGCCCTGGGGCTGGTGGTGGACTACAAGGACGGCGTGGTCACCATCACGAACTCGGCCAACGGGAAGACAGTGATCCTGTACACGGGGCGCACCGAGGCCGTGGTCGACGGTAAGAAGGTAGCCCTCGATGTCCCAGCGAAGGTAGTCCCACCCGGGCGGACGGTGGTCCCGCTCCGCTTCGTGAGCGAGAACCTCGGCGCGGACGTGGAGTGGGTCGAGGACGGCCAGGTGGTGGCGGTCAACGAGCAGTAGGGGAAAAGTATAGCCGGGTACCCGAAGAAAGGTGCCCGGCATTTTTGTTTTGTGCGACAGTAAGCCGGGTAGAGGAGGGCGAGCGAGCAGGAAAAGTGCACAGAAGGCTGACGGCCGCCCTCGCGGGCGGTATCGAATGAGCGGCACTGGCCGGGTCCGCACTGGAGGCCGTGGGCGTCGGGACGGTTAACCATGGCCATCAAGGGGATGGCGGAAGCGAAGTACGCTGCTGGCTCTTCCATAGCAGAAGCGGTTGCGGCTGCCTGGGCTGAAAAGTTGGACTTTGCAGAGGCGATTTATATGGCGGGCAGGGGGTAACCTGGAAGTTCTGGTGGTTTTAAAGCAGCGCCTGCGGAAAGACGTGTGCGTGGTGCCTGAAGCGCAGTATGCCAACGCACTGGGTTTTTCGCAGGGCGCAGCAGTACCAAGCGGCCGGTGCCGGGAAGCTTTTACTGTCAGAGTGAGCTCAGCTTAAACGGCCAGTGCTCCCGTTTTTCCCTTTTCTTCATGGGTGTCACAAAACTCCCTCCGGCGGTGTTATATTTATTTAGAAAGGGTTGGCAGGGGTGAGGGGCTATCAAGCCTGCTGAATTTGAAGCGCTGTTTCAAACCTACTATCCCGGGGTGTACCGCTGGCTGTATTACCTTGTGGGGGAGCGGCCGGCGGCTGAAGATTTGACCCAGGAGGTCTTCCTGAAGCTTTATTGCCAGCCCCCCGGCGATAAAAGCAATCTCGGCGGCTGGCTTATGCGGGTGGCCGCCAACCTAGCCTACAACTATCTCCGCGGCGAAGAGCGGCGCCGCCGTCGTGAAGAGGGAGGGGTCCTTAAGGAGATGCCCTGGGTAATTCCCCTAGAGGAAGCAGTCATACGGGACGAGGAAGCTCGCAAGATCCGCAGCTGCCTATCCCAGCTTCCGCCCCGAGACCGCCTCTGCCTTCTTTTAAGGCATGAGGGTTACAGCTACGCCGAAATTGCCGAGGTTATCCAGGTGGATAAAGGTTCGGTGGGTACCATCCTGGCCCGGGCCCGGCGGCACTTTGCAACCCTGTACAAACGGTATGAGGGGAGGGAGGACCATGTGTCCCGAGGAGGGGATCCTCCAGGCCTATCTGGACGGTGAACTGGACGCGGCCGGGGCTGTAAGGGTGGCCGGCCACTTGAGCCGGTGCCCTGCTTGCCGGGAGCGGGCGGCTGCGCTGGAAGAGGTGGGCAGGGAAGTAAGTCTTGCTCTGGAGGTGTACCGGCGGGCAGCAGAGGCTGTAGCCCATCCCCGGCGGGTGCCCTACGGGGTTCTACCAGCCTCCGGGAGCCGGCCTCCGGCTGGTGGATCGGTAAAGACCCTCATGGGCATAAGCAGTAAAATAAGGGGGATAAAAGATATGATACGGCGTTACAAGTGGGTTTCCGGGATGGCGGCGGCCGCCCTGACTTTGGTACTTGTCCTTAGCTGGGCTCCGGGACGCAGCCTGGCCTCCCAATTTTTGAGCATTTTCCGCACGGAAAAGATCCAGGTGATCAAATTTACTCCCGAGGATATGGCCCAGCTAGAAAGACTTCTTAACGGTCAAGCGGGGGAGGTGGATATCCGAAACTTTGGCCGGGTAGAGGTTGTACGGTCAGGGCAGCACGCGCTGAAAGCCGATCCCTCGCAGGTAGAAGAGTTAACCGGCCTTAAGCTTAAGCTTCCGGAGGTTCTGGCGGGCCTGAAGAGGGAAGAGATCCTGGTAGACCAGGGTACGGTCATTAAGATTTCGCCTGACGTAGAAAACATAAACGCCTATCTAAAAAGGCACGGCAGCGCGCTTCTGCCGGAAAGCCTTAAAGGCCAGTCCTTCGTCATAAAGGTCCCGCCGCTAGTAAATGTGTGGTATAAAGGGTCGGAAAGGGGTAGATACAACCTCCCGGGTGGTACCCTATATCTCGTGGTCGCCGGCGACTTGACCATCGAGGTTCCTGCCGGAGTGGATGTTTTGGACGTGCGCCGGGCCTTACTGAATCTTCCCGTACTGCCCGATAATTTGCGCCGCCAGCTGGCAGCCATAAACGACTGGCAGCATACTC
Organism: Thermanaeromonas sp. DSM 22490; assembly: GCF_056378755.1. NCBI lineage: Bacteria > Bacillati > Bacillota > Clostridia > Neomoorellales > Neomoorellaceae > Thermanaeromonas > Thermanaeromonas sp. DSM 22490. The sequence continues at coordinate 100,371 of NZ_JBJHHE010000006.1, read as the reverse complement.
TTCCCCTACCGGAGACCCGGGATTTGCCGGCCCGGATGGTTACGGTGAACGGCAGCCAGGGAGTTTACTTTAGCCGCGACGATAAATCTCCCGGTATCTTGGTATGGCGCCAGCATGACATGTGGTGGGCCATAGGAGGGCTTCCCTTGGAGAAAGCTCTGGAAGTAGCTACGGAGGTTAAGTGATGGCTATTATTGAAACCCAAAATCTTACTAAAGTTTACGGCCGGCAAATAGCCTGCCGGGAGATCTGCCTCTCCATAGAGGAGGGGCAGATCTTCGGCCTTTTGGGACCCAACGGTGCCGGGAAAAGCACCCTGGTAAAGATGCTGGTGGGCCTGGTGCATCCTACGCAGGGAAAGGCCCTGGTGGCCGGCCGCTTGCCCTGGGACAGCAGAGGGCGCAGGGAGATAGGTTTCTTGCCGGAGAACTTCCGCCTTCACGGCTGGCTTAAGGGCGAAGAGCTTTTGATCTTCCACGCCCGGTTGGCGGGCCTTAAAGAGAGGGAAGCCCGGCGCCGGGCCCATCAGGTCCTAGAGCTTGTGGGGTTAGCGAAAGACGGAGGGAAATTGGTAGCCCATTACAGCAAAGGTATGCAGCAGCGCTTAGGCCTGGCGGCTGCCCTGGTGGGCAACCCGCGGGTAATCTTCTTGGATGAGCCCACCTCGGCCCTAGATCCCCTGGGCCGGCGCCAGGTACGGGAGATCCTTTTGGCTTTAAAGCAGGAGGGTAAGGCCATCTTTCTAAACAGCCACCTTTTAAGCGAAGTGGAACAAGTGTGCGACCGGGTAGCCATTATCCACCAGGGGAGTGTGCTGGCGCAAGGGAGGCTTGCGGAGCTTCTCGCCGGGCCTACAGAAGTGCAGGCCAGGGTTGCCGGCTTAAGGCCGGAACTGGAGGAAAACTTGCGCCGGCGTTACCCTTTCCTAAAGATAGAAGGCAGCCGTCTTACAGTGGCTCTAAGCAATAAAGAAGAGATACCCGGCCTGGTAGCCTGCCTGGTAGCGGAAGGCTTGCGCATATATGAGATAACGCCCCGGCACAACTCCCTGGAAGAGGTCTTTGTCACGTTAATTAGGGAAGGAGAAAAGCTTGGATGTGGTTGATGGCTGTTTTCACCTTCCGGGAAGCCTGGCGCAAGAAAGTAGTTCTGGTAGTCGGAGTGTTGACCCTGGGCTTCCTGGTCCTGTACGGCACCGGCCTCCACTTTATCGGGCAGCGTTATAGCAGGGACTGGCAGGCAGATCCTTTGGCCCAAATGCAGGCGATCCTGCTTTTTGTGCTGGGTGTTTACTTTGCGAGCTTCCTTGTTGCCGGTCTGTCCATCATGTCCGCGGTCGGCAGCATTTCCGGCGAAATCGAAAACGGCACCCTTTATACCCTGGCCACGCGGCCCCTGTCCCGCAGTTCCCTCCTTTTGGGCAAATTTGCCGGCCAGGCGTCCATGTTGATTACGTACGCGGCCCTCTTTCTCCTGGCCGTGACAGGTATCGTACATTGGCAACTGGGGATGAGGATACCGGGGCTACTGCCGGCCCTGGGCCTGTTCATCCTTGAACCGCTGGTACTCCTGGCCGTCACCATGCTGGGCACCACCAGGCTCCCCACCACGGGCAATGGCATTCTGGCTTTTGCTCTATATGCTCTGGCCGTGGTGGGAGGCATGATAGAGCAGGTAGGAGCATTGCTGGACTCTACTTCGGCCGTGTACGCCGGAGTGATCACCAGCCTTCTTCTGCCGGCCGACTCCCTCTACCGGCGACTGGTCGCGGAGGTGGTAGAGAGGCTTCCGGCCGACAGGGGTACTGCCTTTTTCAACCGGCAGGCCTTCTTAGGCCCCTTCGGTAGCTTATCCACCCCCAGTAATTGGATGATAGTCTACACTGTAGTCTATATAGTCCTCGCCTTGGCCGCTGCCGTTTACCTTTTCAATAGGCGCGATATTTGAAAGGGACAGGCTTGAGTACGAAAGGGCTAACCTGCCTGCTGGAGAGATTAAAGCACAGGGCGCAGGCCAGGTTTGCGAAGGGGTCAAGGTGAGAACATGGCCAGCCTTAATATAGTGAAAAAATTTGCTGCACGCATATTAACCTTACTTGTGGCTATAGCAATTCTAATAATGGGTGTCCTCTACGCCTACATTGAATGGTTCGGCCGCCGGGCTAACCCTCAGGAAGCAGATGTAATAATTGTATTGGGTGCTGCCGTATGGCCTGACGGCCCCAGTCCTGCCCTGCTGGAACGCCTGGCCCTGGCGGAGACGCTATATCGGGAGGGTTATGCTCCGGCCGTTATCACCACTGGTGGGATAGGAAATTTTAATCCAAAACCGGAGGGCAGAGCGGCAAGGGAGGTCCTTATAGCCCGGGGCCTACCCGAAAACTGTGTTTATGAAGAAACTAGTTCCCGTAACACCCGAGAAAACCTGGAAGGCGCTCTCTCTATCATGCAGAGACATGGATGGCACCGGGCCATCATCGTGACCCATGATTTTCATTTGTTCCGCGCTTTGAGAGAGGCTAGAAAGCTTGGTATGGATGTTTCGGGGGCCGGGGTTCATAGGACGGTTCTGGTGAGGCCCCCTTTAGTTTTAAGGGAAGTGGTGGCGAACCTGGTAGGCTTGATAAGGTAAGGGGTTCAGGCACTACCAATCAGAAGCGAGTTTCCTTTGTCTGAACAATGGGAAAGAGGGAGATAGAAGATGACTTCTTACTAAGAAAAGGGATTTACGACCTTCACTTCGCCATAATACTGCCCGGGGTTCAGGTCTTCAGACCAGACCACTCTGCAATCCAGTGCCTCAGCGCTGCGAATAATCGTCGCGTCCCAAAATGATATAGCGTACCGCTGGTGAATCTTGATGGCCTCCAGCACGTCATCGGCATCCGGCGTGTGCAAGTGCCAGTTCGATAGATATTCAATGATCCGGGATGCCGTTTCCGGCGAAAGCGGCTTCCGGACTTTTTGGGTTACCGTCACGTAGAACTCCTGCAATACCTGCATGCTGAGGCAGCCGTTGCCCGATTGCCAGAGTTCGGCGACCAGAGCTTTAGCCCGGGCGTGCTTTTCCCCGGCTGAGATATCGTGGGCGTAAACCAGCACGTTGGTATCTACAAACTGCCGGTCGCCATTTTTTTACCGGTCATAGAGATCGCTCCTGGTCCACGTGGCGTTTCCCTTGGTCGCCAGGTCAAACTCGCCCAGCATGGCCAGGTGGCGCTCTTTTGCCTTGCGGTACTCGTCTTCCCTGCGCGTGAGGTCCTCGAGTAACTGGGTGAGAAGACCGGAGAGCGAGGTCCCCCGCTCAATAGCAATATGTTTTGCCCGGCGCAGCACTTCCTTAGGTAGCGAAAGGGTAACATTCTGGTACTCCACATGCTCCACCTCCACGTAACTAAGTGGATCACTTATTTGCGTGATAAATCAAGGCGTTCGGCATAATTCCCAAATCAGAGGGGCAGATGATAAAGCCCTTTTTGCGGGTGTTTCGTTGGGCATTGAAGGAAGCGCTGAGCTGTTACCCTATGCTAAGAAACGTAAGGTGGCCAGCACGAGCCAGTGATGCAAGGCTTTGTAGGCCACAGTTCCGGGTAACCTTGGCTGTGGCGGCTGCGGGTAACCTGGCTACCTTGCTGGCACCGGCTGGCCGCTTTCACCAGAACAGGAAGATATGGGGTGAACTATTGGGACTGCTGCCACAGATTTTTGAATAACTCAATGGGTATAGGAAAAACCACGATATTAGACTTATCAGAAGCTATTTCTGTAAGGGTCTGCAAGTAGCGCAACTGCAAGGAAGCGGGCTGTGTAGAAATAATCCTGGCTGCTTCTGCTAATTTTGCTGCAGCCTGGTATTCACCGTCGGCATGAATGATCTTGGCCCGGCGTTCCCGTTCAGCCTCTGCCTGGGCTGCCATGGCCCGTTGCAGAGTTTGGGGAAGTTCCACATCTCGAATCTCCACCAGGCTCACCTTAACTCCCCAGGGCTCCGTACCTTCGTCAATAATCTGCTGCAGGCGCTGGTTAATTTGCTCCCTGTGGGCCAGGAGTTCATCCAGGTCCGATTGGCCCAACACACTGCGCAAGGTGGTCTGGGCCAGCTGAGAGGTAGCGAGGATATGGTCCATTACTTTGATCACCGCATTGGCCGGTTCTACTACCCGGAAGTAAACTACGGCATTCACCTTTACGGTAACATTATCTTTAGTAATGGCCTCCTGGGTGGGGACGTCCATAGTCACTACCCGCAAATCCACTTTCTGCATGCGTTCAATAAACGGAATCAAGAAGAAAAGCCCTGGCCCTCTCACTCCTACATAGCGTCCCAGCCGGAAAATAACCCCTCGTTCATACTCCTGGACTACCCGGATAGAAGCTGATACTAAGCTGACTAAAATTATTAATAGAGCAATGAGGGAAATAAAATTTTCCATACCTTCACACCTATCCTTTCTTTAAATTTTTCTTACTTTGAGCTTAAGACCCTCTATACCCACTATAATCACCCTGTCCCCGGCTTCAATGGGTTCCAGGCCTTCCGCCTTCCAGCGCTCTCCTTCCACCAGCACTATTCCCTCAGGTTTCAAATCCGTCAAAGCTGCTCCTATAGCTCCTTCCAGACTTTCTTTCCCCGTGATGGCTCGCCGCCGCTGTGCTTTGACCACTGCACCCAGAAGAAATCCCGCAAAACCCATCAGGCTTAAGGCTGTAATAGCGATAAGGCCTAGGCCCACCCTGAAGGACGGGGGACCGCCACTAAAAAGCATCAATGAACCCAGCACAAAAGAGGCAACCCCTCCCGTAGCCAGCAAGCCGTGACTTACCACGAAAACCTCTGCTGCCAGCAAAGCCAAACCCAATAAAAGTAAAAGCACTGCGCTAAACTGGGCGTTAAGGCTGCCCAAGGCATAGAGACCCAGGATTAAGCTTATACCGCCTACTACCCCCGGGAAGATAGCTCCCGGGTGGTAGAGTTCCGCCAGCAGGCCCACCGTGCCGATGCTCATGAGGAGGTAAGCGATATTGGGTTCGCTTACGGCAAAAAGCAGGCGTTGGATAGGGCTCATAGGTACATACTTTATGGGTAAGCCTGTCACATTTAGTATAACTTCTTGGCCATTGATTAAACTTACCGTGCAGCCGTTAAGCTGGCTTAACAGGTGGTCTCTGTCTGTTGCCTGCAAGTCGATGAGTCGTGCTTTTAAAGCTTCACCGTCGCTAAAGGACTTACTCTCCAGGACAGCCAATTCTGCCTGAGCCGGATCGCGTCCCCTTAGCTGGGCAATGCTGCGTACCCAAGCGGCAGCGTCTTGGGCCATTTTCTGTTTTTGCGTATCGGAGAGTCCCCCATCATTATCTATGGCTACGGGATGGGCAGCTCCAATCCTGCAACCCGGGGCCATGGCTGCTACATGCGCAGCTATGGTAATAAAAGTGCCGGCTGAGCCGGCCCAGGCCCCTGCCGGGCAAACATACACTACTACGGGCACCTGGGAGTTCAATATATTTTCCACTATTTTTTGGGTGGCAGTATAAAGGCCGCCCGGGGTGCTGAGTTCTAAGATAATACAAGCTGCCCCGCGTTTCTCAGCAAATTTTATCCCATCCTGGATATAATCAGCCACTACAGGAACAATAGGGCCTTCTACCCGCAGGACATATATAGCAGGGCCAATTTCAGAGGCTCCAACGGGGGCTGCTAAGGCAGCTGAAGACAATAAGAGTAACAGTAAAATAATAATGCTTAAACATTTTTTAAAAAAGTTTTTCATATGTGCTCAACCTCTTAAGGGTATTTTATCATGTACCCTATCCGGTGACCAGTCTGGCCGCAGACTATACCTCCCCTTAAGCTACAGCCAAATTTTTCAACTTCGATATAATACAGCCCCCAAATTGGCCTCGAGGGGTAAGACAATCTGGCCATTTCGCACTTCAAAAGACCGATTGCTCAAACCATCTTCCCAAGTTTCTCCTTCTTCAAGTTCAACTTCACTGGACTTCAAAGTAACGGTTTGAGGAAAATCGCTGGCGTTCAAAACCACAATAACCCTGTCACCTCCCAGGCGCCGAGCGTAAGCGTAGACTTCAGCCTTATCGTCAGTAAAAAGGGGCTGGAAAAACCCGCGCCTCAGAGGGAGGAGGCGGTGCCGCAGGGCTATTAAGCGGCGGTAGAAGGCTAGGAGGTCCTGGTCCCACTCCCGTGGTTCCCAGGGCATGGTCCGGCGGCAGTCGGGATCAGGTCCACCGGTAAGCCCCACTTCGTCGCCGTAATAAATTAGGGGAATGCCGGGATAGGTAAATTGTAAGATTAAAGCCGGTCGTAAATGCATTACCGCCTCGGCGTAGGTGCCGGAATGCCCGGGTTGGCCGGCCAGGCCTTGCTGAAAAGCAGTAATTACCCTGGCAGTATCGTGGCTCCCCAGGAGGTTTAGCAGGGCAAAATTAGCTACTTCGGGATAGCGCAAGCGGATAAGCCCCAGAAGAAAATCCAGGGTGGAAATGGGAAAACGGCGGCGGGCGAAGTAATCCAAAACCAGGTCGCGGAAAAGATAATTCATAACCCCATCAAAGTACCTGCCCTGGAGCCAGAAACGGGCATCGTGCCAGATCTCGCCGACGATATAGGCCTCAGGGTTAGTATTTTTGACATGCCGGCGAAATTCCCGCCAGAAGGGAGGCTCTACCTCGTTAGGCACATCCAGGCGCCAACCATCCGTACCGGCTTCGCGGAGCCAGTAAGTACCCACGGAAAGGAGGTAGTCACGTACCTCGGGGTTGCTGACCTTCAGCTTAGGAAGGCTGGGGATATCCCACCAGCACAGGTAATTGGGTTTGGGCTCTATTTGAACGGGAAAACCCTGAAAATAGTACCAATCCTTATATGGGGAACTAGCTCCCCGGGCCAAAACATCCTTAAAAGCAAAGAATTCGGTGCCGGTATGATTAAACACTCCATCCAAAATTAGGCGCATGCCTGCTGTGTGGAGGGATTCTACCAGGCGGCGCAAAGTTTTATTATCGCCCAAGGCAGGGTCTACCTTGAAATAGTCGCTGGTATTGTAACGGTGATTGGAAGGAGAAGCAAAGATTGGATTTAGCCATATGGTATTTATACCCAAAAATTGGAGATAGGGAATTTTAGCCCAGATGCCCTCGAGATCCCCTCCGAAAAAATTGTCCGCGGTGGGAATTCCTCCCCAGGGTTGGGTTCCGGGTGGGTCATTGGACGGGTCTCCGTTATAAAATCGATCAGGGAATATTTGGTATGAAACAGCACCGTAAACCCATTCAGGAACACTAAAGATGTCGGACGCCACCCAGCGATAGATGAAAGGTTGCCTGGCGTGACCGGCGGGGGGCAGAACATAAACGGGCTCTTCGCCTTCTGCTTGGCACCGGAAGAAATACCTGCACTGCCAGGGGCGGGAAAGTCGGACTTCAGCTTGGTAATAGAGGTAATGAGGTGTTCGGGCGTAAGTATACATAGGGGCGGTCCGTAAGCCCTGGTCCTCGTAAACTACCAGGCAGCGCTGTTTTTCCCGGCGGCTGCTCTTTAGGCGCAAAAGAAGCTGGCCAGGTGCCAAGGGCTGGCAGAACCTTGGCGTTGGGCGGTGAAAAAACAATGTTCTACTTACTCCTTTGATCAGACTATTTAGTTAAGCTGGGCAAAGATAAGCAGCCTATAATTAAAATTTGAACACAGGATATAATTGAATGGCCATAAACATCTTTGAGTTTATTATGAGGTATTTTTTAGCAAAAAACAAGTTACAACAAAAATTGACGGGAAATGATAGGTATGTTATGAATAAACTAGAAAGCTAATAAAAACTATTGCTAAAATCAAAAAAAATAACTGTAAGGAGGAGCAGGAGGGTGAAAGGATCGTAATTTGCTTCTTATAAGTAAAGGGGGGAGATTCCCATGCGGGGTCTACTTGCCAGCTGTATTCAAAACGATTTGGTCTGTATACCCCAGGATTTACAAACGCTTTTTGTGTATTGGACTTTCACCCCCCAAAGAATGGAGACTCTTAAAGATTTTCTCAGCAAAGTCCAGCCGGAACATCATTTAATCTTGCGCCTCTGTTGCCCTGCCTCTTCCTCGTTGGAGCAAGAAATCATCCTGCCTTCTTTACAATCCGGGAGCTATTACTTTCATCACATAAACCCGCGCTTTACCTACCACGTAGAGCTTGGCGTAAGAACTCCGGAAGGACAATTTATCCTTTTTTCCCGTACTCCAGAGCTTAAACTGCAACCGCCTGAATCGGAAACGGAAGACCGCCCACTCAAGCTCGCTGGCGAGAAAACGTGGCCAGAAGACCTCGGCAACTTTTTGAGCTCCTGGTCCTGAAGGGAGTGAAATCCTATGGCTGGGCTAAAAGATACTCCCTCCGGCTATCTAGCGCTTTTGTTGCATGCCCACCTGCCCTTTCTGCCCCGAGGGGAAGAGGGTATAACCTTGGAAGAGAAATGGCTTTTCGAGGCTCTGACCGAATCTTATCTTCCGCTTTTACTAAGCTGGGAAAAGCTGGCCCAAGAAAAGGTAGAGTTCAGGCTCACCCTTTCTTTATCTCCTCCTTTGATCACCATGCTCAGGGATAAAAGAAGGCAGGAGCGCTACAGCCAGTACCTGGACAAGCTCCAGGAATTAGCACTCCGGGAAGTGGAGCGAACGGCAAAAGATCCAGTGTTTAATCCACTGGCAGAATTTTATTTCCAACGCCTTAAGGGTTTGGCGATAACTTTTAATAGCATTTATCAGGGAGACCTGCTTACCCCTTTAAAAGATTTGCAAAAGCGAGGTTACCTGGAAATAATCACTACTTGTGCCACCCATGGTTACTTACCTCTTATGCTTACTTCGGAAGCCCAGTATGCCCAGATAAGAATCGCCCTGGATCTCTTTGCCGAGGTAATGGGATGGGTACCGGCGGGATTCTGGCTTCCGGAGTGCGGTTATACACCTGGGGTGGAAAAGATATTGGAGAAAGCCGGAATTAAATATTTCATAGTAGCAGCCCATGGGCTCTTAAATGCCATCCCCAGGCCACCTGCGGCGGTTTATGCTCCGGTTAGGGTTAACGGCAGCATAGCGGGCTTTGGCCGGGATTGGGAGACTTCCCACCAGGTTTGGAGCCGCACCGAGGGTTATCCGGGGGACCCTGTGTACCGAGAGTTTTACCGCGATATTGGCTATGATCTGGATTTTAATTATTTGGAACCCTACCTTATCGGCGGTAGACGAGGCGATACGGGTTTTAAATACTATCGCATTACTGGAAAAACGGACGCCAAAGATCCCTATGATTACCGGACGGCCCGGGCTAGGGCCAGAGAACATGCTCAAGACTTTATGAACAATCGTGACAAGCAAGTACTTTATTGGGCTAACCATATGGCAGGTAAACCCATAATAGTAGCGCCATACGATGCAGAGCTTTTTGGCCACTGGTGGTTTGAAGGGCCTGATTGGCTCGAAGATGTTTTGCGCCTGGCCGCAGGAGGACGGCCAACCTGCCTGACCACCCTCTCGGCTTACCTGGAAAAATACCCGCCGGAGCAGGAAGTAACCCTGGGACCCTCCAGCTGGGGAGAGGGGGGTTACAACCGCGTATGGCTTAATCAATCCAACGATTGGGTTTATCCCCTCCTGCACCAGGCAGAAAAGGCCATGGGAATTATGGCCGAAGGTGGTTCGCCTGCAGGCCCGTTGCAGGAGCGCGCCCTTAGTCAGGCGGCGAGGGAGCTATTGCTGGCCCAGAGCAGCGACTGGCCCTTTATCCTTACTAATCGGACAGTGGTGGAGTACGCCCAAAGCCGCTTGGAAACGCACTTGTCCAACTTTTTTAAACTCTACCGGGATTACCAGGATAACAACATAGATGAAGAGTTCTTGTCGAGGCTGGAAGCTCAGCACCATATTTTCCCCAGGCTGGACTATAGCCTTTACTGCCGGGTCAAGCCCGCGTTTCCTCCTATCGCCCCGGCTGCTGATTTGTACGAGCCTATAGTGCTTATGCTGAGCTGGGAATTTCCACCCCACCATGTGGGAGGGCTGGGGATCCATGTTCGCGATCTTTCCGAAGCCCTGGCCCGAAAGGGTGTCCAGGTTCATGTCCTCACCCCCGCTCCGGGAGAACAGGCCGAATCATCAGTTAAAAATGGTGTTTATATCCATTATTTACCAAGATTTTCCCAGCCGGATAGCAAGATAGACTTCCTCTACTGGGTATTACAGCTTAACTTAACTATGGCCGACTGGGGACAAGAGTTAATATGGCGCTTGCCGCCAAATAATGTTGTCGTCCATGCCCACGACTGGTTGGTGGCTTATGCTGCCCGGGAACTGCGGGATGCCCGAAAGATGCCCCTAGTGTGCACTATTCATGCTACTGAGTATGGCCGCAATAAGGGCCTCCATAATAAGATCCAGCTCACCATCCACCAGATAGAGGCTGAACTGGTGGCCGATGCCACCAAGATAATTTGCTGCAGCCGCTATATGGCAGAGGAAATCCAACAACTCTTTCAACCGCCGGCCACCAGGGTCAAAATAATTCCTAACGCTGTCCGGCCTATAAATATTACTCCTCCCTCCGGGAGGAGTCAGACTGTCCTTTACGTAGGGCGCCTGGTAGTAGAAAAGGGAGTGCAAGTTCTCCTGGCAGCCTTTGCCCGGCTAAGCAACCTCTACCCGGAGGCCAACTTGATTATTGCCGGTTCAGGACCTTATATCCAAAAGCTAAAATCCCTGGCCTCAGAGCTCGGGATAGCCGACAAGGTTCAGTTTACCGGGTTTGTCTCGGAAAAAGTGCGCAACCAGCTCCTGGCTCAAAGCCGGGTAGCCGTATTCCCCAGCCTGTATGAGCCCTTTGGCATAGTTGCCCTGGAAGCCATGTCGGCTGGAGTGCCGGTGATCGTTTCGCGTACGGGGGGTCTGGCTGAAATAGTAGAAGATGGAGTGACGGGTTTATGCTTTACCCCTGGTGATGTAGACGACCTGCTCCGTTGCCTGGTGGCTATTTTCCAAAATCCTGATTGGGCTAAGGAACTGAGCCAGCGCGCTCGTGCCAAAGTGGAACAGGATTATACCTGGGACGCGGTAGCCCAGCAAACCCTGGCCCTTTATCAGGAAGTACTTAAGACACGTTAGGAGAGGATAAGATGCGTCCTGCCCACACCTTTCTAGTCCGGCCAAGATTGCCGGCAAAATTGGAGCCCCTGCGAACTCTAGCTTTGAACCTCTATTGGCCTCGGCACCATGAAACAGCCGAACTTTTTCGCCGCCTGGACCCCTACCTATGGGAGCAATGCGAGCATAATCCCGTGCTGTTGCTCCAGCGGTTGCCAGAAGAAAAATTTTTCACTGCAACCGAAGATCCTGATTATACCAGCAAGCTGGAATGGGTCTGGCAGCAATACCAGCAATACCAGGACTTTTCCCCTTCCTGGGCCGAGACCCACGGGCTGGAGAAAAGCACAGTGATCGCTTACTTTTCGGCCGAATTTGGTTTGAGTGAGGCTTTGCCCATGTATGCCGGAGGGTTGGGGATTTTAGCCGGGGATCACCTGAAATCTGCCAGTGACTTGGCCTTGCCCCTCGTGGGTGTAGGCCTTTTATACCGGCACGGCTATTTCCGCCAGCGCCTGGATAGCCAGGGCCAGCAGCAGGAAGTTTACCCTTTTTACGACTTTCACGAGCTGCCCCTAGAGCTGGAATACGACCCTGACGGTAAACCCCTTACCATCCAAGTTACTTTTCCGGACCGGCTGGTCAGGGCCCAGATCTGGAAGGCCCGGGTAGGCCGCCTTAATCTCTACCTTTTGGATAGCGACTGTCCGGAAAATTGGGAAACTGACCGGGCCATCACTGATCAGCTCTATAGCGGCGACCTGGAAAAGCGCATCCAGCAAGAAATACTTCTGGGGATAGGGGGGATGCGGGCTCTAGCAGCCTTGAAGATTGAGCCTAGTGTCTGTCACTTGAACGAGGGACATTCGGCTTTTCTGGCCCTAGAACATATTCGCCAGCTCAAAGAAAAATATGGCCTTGACTTTGCAGCTGCTCGTGAACTGGCCAGTACCAGTCATATTTTTACCACCCATACTCCGGTGCCCGCCGGAATAGACTTATTCCCTCCTTATTTGATGGATAAATATTTCACCGAGTATTACCAGTCTCTAGGCCTCTCCCGCCACGAATTTTTAGCCCTCGGTCGCCAGGACCCCTACAACCAGCAGGAACCTTTTAATATGGCTGTACTGGCCCTACGCCTTTCAGCCTGGGCCAACGGTGTAAGCCGTTTGCATAGCCAGACAGCTCGCAAGATGTGGCAGGCGGTATGGCCGGAGGTGCCAGTGAGCGAGGTACCTATTGTTTCCATTACCAATGGAATACATATCACCACCTGGGTGGGAGAAGGGTTGCTGGAACTATTTGACCGCTACCTGGGCACCGGTTGGCGTGAAACTCAGGCGGAAAAGGACATCTGGGCCCGGGTGGAACAAATACCCGATTGGGAATTATGGCAAGCCCATGAAAGGCAGCGGGAGACCTTGATAAAACTGGTGCGGCGTAAGTTAGCGGCTCAACTGGAAGCTCAAGGGGCCAGCCAGAAGGAGATTGCCGATGCCCATTCCATTTTGGACCCCCAGGCCTTGACCATCGGTTTCGCCCGCCGCTTTGCCGCCTATAAGAGGCCTACCCTCTTGTTTTACGACTTAGAAAGACTATCCAAGATTTTGGGCAATTCCCAATGGCCAGTGCAGATAATTTATGCCGGCAAGGCTCATCCTAAAGACGAAGAAGGGAAAAAGCTAATCCGGGAGATTATCGCCCAGAGCTGGCGGGAGGAATTTAAGGGACGTCTGGTCTTCCTGGAAGACTATGATATAAACATAGCCCGGCATCTGGTGCAGGGAGTAGACCTGTGGCTGGCCAACCCGCGCCGCCCCCTGGAAGCCTGCAGCACCAGCGGTATGAAAGCGGCAATTAATGGGGCTTTACATATTAGCACCCTGGATGGCTGGTGGGGTGAAGCCTGGACACCGGAGACGGGCTGGGCTATCGGCCGTGGAGAGGTTTATACTGATCCTCTTTATCAGGATGCCATAGAAGCCAAGGCTCTTTACGACCTGCTGGAAAAAGAAATAATCCCCCTGTTCTATGAACGCGACCAGAGGGGATTGCCCTCGGGCTGGCTGGCCAGGATGAAAAAATCCATGCAAGCCTACGGCCCTGTTTTTAATACCCAGCGCATGGTAGAGGAATACACCCGGGAGTTTTATATACCTTCTGCCAGACTGTACCAGCGCCTGAAAGTTAATAACCAGCAGCGGGCCAGGGAACTGGCTGAGTGGAAGAGATGGGTTGAGTATCACTGGAGCCAGGTGCAGATTGAAAAAGTGGAGGGGATAGGGCCAAGAACTTTGGAAGTTGGTGACAATTTAACCATTAAGTCGATAATATCATTAGGCTCTTTACGGCCTGAAGATGTGTGCGTAGCAGTTTACTTTGGACCTGTGGATGTAAATGGCGAAATTATCGCCGGGGAAAAACTGGTACTCACTTCGTACCAAGCCCTCGGCGAAGGGAGGTATTTGTATACCGGACTCTTGCCCTGCCGGCGCAGCGGTCGCCAGGGCTATAACCTGTGCGTATTTCCGTATCAAGAAGACTTGGCTCACCCGTACTCCAGCGGCTTGCTCTTATGGGGTTAACAGGGAAATAAAAATGAAGGGAGGGAGAAAGGATATGCTGGCCAGAGATATTATGACCAGGGAAGTAATAACGATTAGCGCTTATGCTCCTATATATGAACTAACTAAATTGCTGGCTGAACACGGTATCAGCGGTGTACCAGTATGCGATGAAAGCGGTAAAGTTATAGGTATGGTTAGTGAGGCGGACCTTATCGCTCTAAAAAATGGTAGCCGCGTCAAAGATATTATGAACCCGGAAGTAATCACTGTGAGTGCTGATACTCCTGTAGAAGAAGTAGCTGCCATCCTGCACACGAAAAAAATCAAGCGAGTGCCTGTTTACGATAAGGGCCAGTTGGTAGGCATTATCAGCCGGGCTGACATTGTTGCCGCTATAGCCCAAAAGTATGCGGAGTAAGTTTTATTTAAGTACTATGGCGGGAGCAAGAAGGGCGGGTTGGCTTTTGGGAGGCGCTCTTCTTGCTTTCATTTTTTATGGTGGCGCTGTGGCCAACGCTACTTCTTCCGAATAGAGGAAATAATAAGCGTGGCAGGAAAATGAATGTAAACGAAGAAAATATTATAAATGAAAACAGCAATGGAGGAAAACAGAGGTTAAATTATAAATCAAGGGGGTCTTGTTAATGCCAGTAATAAAAAGCGATGGGGTAGAAGCTAAGGAAGTATTTCCCAATGTTTTTATAAAATCTCTAGTTGATAATACCACTGGTGCCGCGGCTATAACCAGCGGAGAAATTACGTTACAGCGGGGCGGGACTATTCCGTTACATATTCATAAGGTAGAGGAAGTAATTCATGTAATTAAAGGGAAAGGCACTTTAAAGCTGGGAGAAGAAAGCTATCCGATTGAGGAAGGCACGGTTATACATGTACCTACTGGTGTAAAGCATAGTTTTAGCAATGAGTATGATGAACCTCTAAAGATTATTTTTGCATTTCCCGCTGTGCAGGTGGAAAGGATTTTCGTGTAAAAGGGAGTTGCTTCAGAAGCCTAAAGGCCCTCGAACGAGATGGGCCTTTTTGTTAGGTCGGAGAGGGAGCTGGTAATTTTGGCTTTTAAAGAAGGGGAACTAGTTATTTTCGCTGATCACCGTGTTCAATTCTTGCAGCGTCTAACCCCGGGCGGGCGTCTGGATACACATTGGGGATACATTGAACACGATAACGTGTTAGGCCGCGAACCCGGCAGCGTTGTCAAAACTTCGGTTGGGAAGAAGCTCTATGTTTTTTATCCGACTCTCTCGGACTATATAATTAAGATGCCGCGCAAAAGCGGTATCATTTACCCCAAGGATTTAGGTATTATTATGGTATGGGCAGATGTCTTCCCCGGTGCTCGAGTTTTGCTAGGAGGCGTGGGGAGCGGGGCGCTTCTGCTCGCCGTACTGAGGCAGGTAGGTGCTGCCGGGAAAATAGTAGCTTACGATGTGCGCCAGGATATGCTGGACTGGGCTATGGAAAACATTAAAGCCTATTTTGGCGAGCTGCCCCCTTTTCTCGAACTGAGGCTCGGGGACATTTACGAGCCAACTGTCGAAGCAGGGTTTGACCGCGTGATCCTGGATGTGCCGGAGCCCTGGCGGGCAGTGGAGACTGTGTACAATGCTCTTATCCCCGGAGGCATTGTGTGTTCCTACCTCCCATCTATTATGCAAGTGCGAAGTTTTGTTACGGCTCTGCGGGAGGTGGGTACTTTTGGTTTGGTCGAGACCGTAGAAGTGATGCTTAGAGGCTGGTATGTAGAAGGCCGGGCTGTAAGGCCCGAACACCGCATGGTGGGCCACACCGGCTTTCTCACTTTTGCGCGCAAGCTAAGCAGGGGAGAATAGCAGGAAAGGAGCTTTAAAATGCAGTTCTATGGCTTGCTGGCCTTAATTTTTACTTTGCTTATAGCTATTTTCGCCGTACAAAATGCGGTACCGGTGGATATTTATTTTTTGATTTGGAAATTCCCTCAGGTATCTTTGGTCATAGTAATTTTTGCTTCGGCTTTAGCAGGAGCCCTGATTATGGTGTTTTTGGGTATCTTGCGGCACTTTAAGGACCGACGTAAGCAGTCCAGGGAGAAAACTGGTCAGCTTGAACAACCCGCTGTTTTAAATGGTGCAGAAGAATCCGGGATGCCCAGGTCTTTAGGAAGGGAGGGATAAATCTTTCTAGGCCGTCTCAATCTAATGAAAAAATGTCTTAAGAATATCTCACAGAAAGGAGAGATCAGGGCATGCGAAAATTATTAACACGTTTACTTTTAGCTGTAGGCCTCATTTTGGCTTTACTATTTGCTTCTACTAGCGGTTTTGCAGCTCCCAGTCTCTTTCCAACCCCCGGCCAGGGAGACACGCCTGCTTCAGATCAAATTCTCGTTAAATTTAAACCTGCAATACCTAAAGCCGTTAAGGATAGGGTACATGGTCAAAATAATGGCCAGGTAATTGATGCTATCCCTGAGATAGGAATCGAAGTAGTTAAAGTAGCAAAGGACAAAGCTCTGGAGAAGGTAGCCAATTACAGCCGCAGTCCCCATGTGGAATTTGCCGAGCCAGATTACATAGCCCGCGCTGTTTTTGTTCCTAATGATCTCTATTTTGGAAAACAATGGGGAATGGCCAAGGTTCAAGCACCGGATGCCTGGGAAGTAACAAAAGGGAGCCGGAAAGTAAAAATCGCCATTTTAGATACAGGAATTGACCAGGATCATGAAGACCTGGCTGACCAAATAGTAGCCAACGCCAATTTTACGCCCAGCAGAACGGTGGACGATAAATTCGGCCATGGTACCCATGTAGCAGGAATTGCTGCGGCAGCCACCAATAACGGGAAAGGGGTGGCCGGTATAGGCTTTAAATCTGCCCTTATGAACGTTAAGGTACTGGGCGATGACGGAAGCGGTTACTATAGCTGGCTGGCTAAAGGTATTGTCTGGGCCACGAAAAATGGAGCCAAAGTCATAAATATTAGCGCCGGCGGCAACCAGCCCTCCAGGGTATTAGAAAAAGCTATCAATTATGCCTGGAGCCAGGGAGTGGTCCTGGTTGCCGCGGCAGGCAATGATAATTCCTCGGCTCCTTTTTATCCCGCTTTTTATTCCAATTCCATCGCGGTAGGGGCTACCGACGAAAACGACAGCCGCGCGTTTTTTTCAAATTATGGGCCTTGGGTGGACATTGCCGCGCCGGGTTTAAACATCTTTTCTACCACCCCCAACCACGACAATTATATTCATAATTATGGCATAGCCCTGGGCTACGACTACCTGTCAGGAACCTCTATGGCCAGCCCGTACGTGGCCGGGATAGCAGCTTTAGTGTGGGCCAAGTATCCTGGCTTGAGCAATGCGGAGGTAAGGGAAAGGATCGAGGCAGGGGTTGATCCCGCAGTAGGCTTTGAGCCGCCTGTAGGACGGGTTAACGCCTACAAAGCTTTACGATGAAACATTAGTTTTAAGGCGAGCTAGTTCCAGGCCCTTTTCTGCTATAAAGATAAAGGTTAGCAGTCCGCGGGGAGATAAAGCAGCTTTAGCTACCTCAGCCACGATTAGAGGGCGGGTCGCAACCTGGGGATAAAATTTAGGGGGTTCCGGCTCTATAAAATTTATTGTTATAATAACTTCCCGATCTGATTGGGTTACCTGCGAAAGTGAAATCTGATAACCGGGGTTAGGTTTTATCCCCCAACAGGCAAGTAAATATATGTTTTGGATGAAGTCTGCTCCTTGAGGGGCTGCAGGGTAATATTTTTGGTAGTTTTCTTTAGTAAGTACCAAGAATAGCGCTTCCTGAGAAGGTATTGCCCAGGAACCAGGATTGGGCAGGAGACGGAAAGGTATAGAAGCAGATCTTTTTGGGCCGGACACCCCTATCCCCCTATTCCGAGTAAGTCTCACGCTTTTCATATACTTCTTTTACCGCTTCGAGAAAAGGACCTAGTAAGAGGGGATCATAATAAGTACCCGCGTGCCTTTGCAACTCTTGGCTGGCTTCGGAATACCCGAGTGCTTTTCTGTAAGGGCGGTCCGTAGTCATGGCATCGAAGCTGTCGGCCAGTCGCACGATGCGGGCAAGGAGTGGGATTTTTTCTCCCTTCAAACCATCCGGATAACCTGAGCCATCGTAGTTTTCATGATGGGAGCGGATGATCTGTGATATTTCTTGGAAAAATACTAAAGGTTTAACCATTTCACTACCCCATACTGTATGATTTTGCATAAATTTCCATTCATTTTCATTTAAAGGCCCTGGCTTATTTAAAACAGAATTCTCTACTTCGATTTTGCCCAGGTCGTGTAAATAGGCGCCATAGCGCAAAGTATCTTTTTCTTCCTCGGAGAGGGATAATTTTTCCGCTAGGGCCAAAGAATAAGACATAACCCTTTCCGAATGGCCAAAGGTGTAGCGATCCTTGATATTTATCAGCGCTACCAGGGCCTGGAGGGTAGGGAAGGCCTCTTTGACTTTTAAGGTGCTGATCTGACTTATTATAGAATAATAGAGGTAAGTATTACCCTGGGCGTACTTGGCTCTAAATAAATCATTTTCTGCCGCCCTTACCAGGGACGAAACTCCATCGCCGTCAACAGGGTAGCTCGCTAAACCGGTAACAATGGTAAAGGGCTTAAAAGGCAGTGTCCTTTCGCTGTCCAGCAAGCAAAGGGTAGCCTGGTTCACCATTTTTTGTTTTATGTGCGCAGCTACTGTGAGAGCCTCATCCTTATCTTTTCCAGGAAAAACGAGAGCAAATTCGTCGGTACCGTAGCGAGCAGCATAACTCGGCTCTTTGACTTCTTCCCGCAATAGTTGCCCGATGTTAGCTAAAATTTCGTCTCCCTTTTGGTAACCGTAAACCGTGTTAAAGTACTTAAATTGATCTATGTCTAATAAGGCAAAGGATACGGGAAGATTTTCCGCTGCCGCTTTTTTTAAAGTTAGGGCCAGCTTTTCTTGTAAGTAGCGGTGGTTGTACAGACCGGTTAATTGATCATAATCAGCCAGCTGAAGCAAATCCTCCTGGGTTTTTCTCTCTATTTCCATCAGGCCGCCCACCAGCCAGGCGAGGAGAATGATAACGCTGGCTATGATGGAGTTGGCCTGGAAAATTTCAGGAGATAAATAGTGATGAAGCCTATAATCCAGGAAAAAAAGAAGGGCGCTGGCCAGGATAGCGGCCACCGTTCCCAACAGCTTGCCAAAGGTGGTGGCAGCAATTATGGCGGGGACCAGGATCAAGACCTTGGCCCCGAAAAAATTATGACTGTACCAGAGAAAGATAAAGGCCAAAGGGAAGATGACGGCCAGGAGCAAAATCTCATCTATCTGGGGTTGGTCCAGAAAAGTTATCTTGGGTAAGAGCTTGCGGCCAGTGTATGTCATAATACCTATCACAAATATGGCAAAAAGAAAGAGTAGATATATAGGTAAACTTAGTCCCAAGGGCAAATTATAAAAACTAAAAACGATCATAAGAAAAATTAAAAGGCTAACAATGTGGGTAACTAAAATATACTCGGATATCTCCTGTGACCTTCTTTGTTCCCACTTGCGCATTGACGATTCTCCCGTTAACAGAATTAAAGCTGAGATGTCTCCTCCCCTTTTACTGGACTGTACTCGATAGCACCCAACATTCTAAAAAATTTTTCTTACCGGGAAGGGCGGGGCTTCCCGGCACCAGAGTATTCTTAAGAGTATTTTATTTGCGGAGGGACCTGGGAACCTCGGGTTGATACCATAACAGAGAACAAGTAGGCTTAATCCCAACAGCAGCCGCGAAGGCTAAAAAGCTGAACACAGCAGGCAAAAGGCGATAAAGTAAACGCTTCATCCTCTTTTACCTCCTTTAATTACAACGAGATTATCTCGTCTATGAAAGTGGCAAACCTATGTCCCGCCCTGGTCAAAGTAAAGGTTTGCCACCACAGACCTAGGCTTAAGGCCAGGACCAGGGCTGTGGCCCCGGTCAGAGCCAACAAGGCAATTTGTACGGCAGCGATGAGTAATACGCTGATCACGGATAAACGCCACATTCTCTGGCGGTGTTCCAAAGAAAGAAGGGGTTTGGCTGGGGAATCCACAGGAGCCAGGTGCCAGACGAAGAACAAGGATAAAAGCGAACCCAGGATAACTATTAAGAAAAGGTGAAAAGGGTTCAAAAGAGGCGCCAATACTAGCGATATTTTCCCTAGCGCTGGGGAAACCACTATCCCTAGCAGGGTGCAGGTTAGAGGAGACCGGCTATGGGCCCCGCCAGACCACAGGCGTAGAAAAGCCGCCGTTAAGGTAGCGGCCAGGGTAGTATATAGACAGCCTAAAAGCCAACCTACCAGACTGATGGATAGAAAGCCTATGAGAGGATAGAGGATAACTTGCAGCCCATATAGGGCAATTTCCTCCTCCTCCGGAGTTAAATTGAGGTTCTCCTTTAGATAGGCTACAGCCGGCCGGGTCAGGTTAAACCTTAACAACTTAATCCCTTCTTTTGGTTATAGTAATTTTTGCCTAGGGCTACAACCAGCAATACAACTATATCGGGAAGGGCAAAGGCCGCTCTTAAAAAAGGATTGGCGAAGACCTCCTCATATTCTAACCCGGTAAAGTTTAAAAGAGGTCGCGCGTAAATTAGCTCGGCAGTAGCTATGAGAGCAAAGCATACCAGGACGGCCAAAAATATCTTGGACAGTCGGGCTCGGGTGAAAAGCCGGGTATACACAGCTAAAGACAAAATTAAAATTACCGAATGCATGCCAAACGCGATGGGCAAAAGGCGCACCAGGTTGGTGAGGGTCTGTAACAGGGCAATGGCCAAAACTTTTCTATCTTTTATCCGCAGGTTTAAAAGGCTAAAGACCGCCATCGTTTCAACCAGGCTTTCGGGAAAATCCTGGAGGAGCAAAGCATATAAGATACTGGGAAAGGTTTCTTCAAACATCTAAAATACCTCAACCGCTGGATATTTTTTCTTTTCCATACAAAGTTCAATTCGACAGAAAAGCCTTTTCTCCTGCCAAACAAGCGAAGTTAGCCTGCTGGTTATCCCCAAATTACATACTTTCAGGGCCTTCAGCTCTAACTTGCCTATTACAGATGACCGCTGCAATACTCTCCTGTTCCAGACGCTTGCCCTGCAGTAACATTTCCCGGATGACCTCGTGAAAGCAGGCAAAGCCGGGATGGCAGAGGAGGTTTTCCAGTTGGGCACGGTATTGTTTATTAAAGGGTAAGCCGTAGGCCAGGTGTTGTAGGTAAGTTTCCCGGTCCATCTTGTAGGGTTTAAAGGGGATGCCCGAACGGCTGCAGAGATGGTGGAAGATGCGAAAGCCTCCTAGGTCCAGGTCGCCCCAATGGTAGAATTCTACCTCCTGTCCTTTTTGGCGAGCCAAGGTGTAGAGCTGGCGCAAGAACTCCCGGCGGGAGCGGTTGGGGTACCCTCCCAGGTAGAGGCAGAGGGTGTCAGAGGGGGCCTGGGAAGCCAAGAGGTAAAAGGGCGTCAGATTTTCCACGGTGATAATACGGCTGGCCCTGAGACCGGTCACCCGGTGGGTTAAGGTCATGGCCACCGGCAGGCCCACAGCCGGCGAAAATAAAGAAAGGTCCAGGGAGCCCGAGGGGCCACTCAATATTAGGGGACCGGCTATATAAATATGTTGGGGATTGGGCACAATGCCCAGCTCGGCCAGAAGCTCATCCTTGTCTTCCAAACCTTGTCCTTCGGGCCAGAATTCCCGCACTACGCGCAAGAAACGGCTTTCTATTTCTTCCAATCTCTTGCTGTGGCCCAGGACTCGGAGGCTGAAAATACGGCGGGGCACTTCTTCCACTAAGCCGGGCAGGGCGTCCAGTACCCGGCAGACTTCCTCCAGGAGCTCTGCTTCCTCCAGCTGCCACCCAGCCGGCAAGGGTACCTTGCGGTCCAGGGCGCTAAGAAGCTTTTCCAGGAAGGTAGCTCCCCAAAAACCCCCTTGCTTCCACTTGGGGAGCCAGCTTAAAGCTACCGAACGCATTTTGTCTTCCTTTTTCCAGGGAGGGGTACGCCCCACCAGGGCATAGGCCTCGGCTACCTGCGCAAGGTTAAGAGCCACTTTTTCCACCGTCTGTCCCTGGGCAAAGCGGGACCACTTGATGGTGATAAGGCCTCGAGCCGCCAACTCTTGGGTGACCCGGTTTATCTCCAGCCGGAAATCGGCAGTAGTATCGATCCAATAGTCGGGCAAGTGCTGGCGATCGTAAGGGAGGAAAATCCCCCGGGTGGCCCGGCTGGGGTCGGTATAGTGTTTGCTGCGCTCATATTTGTCCAGAAGGGCATTGAGGATTAAAGAGCGGTAATCCTTCATGCCGTTTCTTTCTCCTCTGTGGCGGCCACCTCGGCCAGCGCTGTTTCGGACGTTTTAAGGGCCTGGTGATAATCTACTGTCCAGGCATGGTGGCCTTCCCGCAAGACCAGGATGGTGGTAGGTACATGGGGAGTAATGAGCTCACATTTCTCGGTAGGGGCGGCTGCCAGAAGCTGCAGGCCCAGCTTGTTGATGAACAGCAGGGTGTTCTCGATGCGGTCGCTGTCCATGCGGTTGAAAGCTTCATCAAACATGACCAAGCGAATACTGTCCTCCGGCAAGGTATTGTAACAATAAAGCTGGAGGAAAGAAGCTACAATGGCTACATAGTAAGGTGTCTGGGTTTCCCCGCCTGATTTTTCCCGGCAGACTTTGGAGAAAAGGGATACGTCCCCGTTCTGGTGATAGATTTTGATATCATAGTCCAGGTAGGTGCGGTAATCAGTAAAGCGCCGGATATTTTCAGCCTGCTCCTCTTCCGGAACCTCCAGGATTTGGGAGAAAAGCTCTTCCAGGGCGGCCTTATGCTTTTCCTGGAAAACCTGGCTGAAAAGGGAGAGGCCTTGTTCCAGGCCCTGGTCCATAATCATGGCATAGATGTCTTCCAGGTCTTTAGCAGGACTGTAAACAAACTGGTAGCGGTCCTGGCCGAAGGTAATACCGTTTAGAACTATATTGAGATCCTGAAAAGCCCGGCGGGCGCTATAGATTTGCTCGCGCAGTTTGTAAACGAAGTGCTCTTTGAACTCCTGCTCAGCAGCTGTTCGGGCCTGACTTATGCGCTCTTCGTACTCCGGCAATTCGCTCTCCACTAGCTTCCGGTATTCGGCCTCATAGGCAGCATTATCTTCGGCTACAGGAGCACCGCCGAACTGGTAAGCATTATTGTAACCGGTCTTGAGTTCTATGAGCTCTCGCTTCAGGCGCTCCACCCGGGTCAAGTTTCCTGCCCGGTTGATGGAAAAGTTATCTATAATTTCCCGGTTGCTCTTTTTGCGGCGCTCTTCCTGGTAGCGGTTTTCTCCTGCTTTGGCTACCTGGGGATCCTCTTGGGCAAATTGCTCCAGTTGTTGAATAAACACAGCGCATTCCTCTTGCCGGGCCTTTTCCTCCTCTTTAAGGTGGCGGAGGTCGGCCTGATAGCTACCCAACTGCTTCTGCAGGCGCTCTTGTTCTTGCCGCAAGTTTTCTCCTTCTTTTCTTATTTGCCGGATGCGGGCTTCCAGCTCTTCCAATTCAGTGCGGTCAATTAAGGATAGTTCTTGTCTTTTAGCTGCCAGCCTGTCTTGCAGCCCGGGCAGTTGCTCAAGCTCCATCCAGGTCTCCCACATGCGGCTGTAGCGCTCGGCCTTGTCGCCGGTGCAGTTTAAGAAGCTGTTACAGAGGGCTTTTTTTGCTTCCAGTTCTGCTATTTCCTGTAGGACTTCGGCCAGGCGGGCTTCTTTAAGCTCCCTCTGTTTCTTGAGGGCCCTCTGGCCGATAAAGGGAACTCGGTACACTTCAAAATTGATCTGCCGCGCAGTATGATTGCGGTAAGTCATGCAAGTAGGAGTAATAGCTATGCGGTGGCGTTTTAATTCTTGCTCGCTTTCACATTTCATAACCTGGCCCAGGAGCCGGTTGATATAGCCTCGAGCATAGGGGTTATCCGTCACCACTTCTTCCGCCAGGCTCCCGGCAATGGGTTGATCCAGGTATTGCAGCACCTGGCCGGTGTTTACCAGCCCCACTCCGGAAAGTCGCAGCTCATATTTCCTCTTTTCGTACACCTTTAAGGCGTGGTCGAAGGCCTCCGGGGGTACCAGGAGATCGAAGCGCTGGGTATTAAGATAACCTTCCACGGCATTTTGCCACTTTTCATTGGGTATTTCCAATAGTTCACATAAGATCTGGGGTACTACAGGCTCTCCCCCCAGCTTTACCTCTTCAGCAATAGCTTTTCTTAGCTCCGTTACGCTTTTATCGTAAACCAATTTGGACTTGCGCAGGCTCTCCAGCTCTTCCTGTAGCTGATCTTTCTCGGCTTCCAGCCCTTGAAGCTTTTGCTGGTAAAGAAAGATCTGCTGGGTTACCTGCTCTTGCAGATCTTTAAGCCTTAAGGCCAGGTTGCGCCAATAATCTTCGCCGGGAAGGGATACCCCTTGGCCTGCGGCCAGGGCCTCAAAGTAGGGCAGGGCCTCCTCCAAAGGCCTTAAGTCTAATGTACCTAGTCCCAGGCAGCTTGCCTGTTCCCGCGCCAATTTCCACGCAGTTTCCAGATCCTCTTTCTCTGCTTGTCCCCAACGGATTAACTGGGCTGCCTGGACCGCCAAATGTTGGCACTGCTTTTCCAGTTCTTGAATTTCCCTCTCCAAATGTTCCACGGTTACCCGTACAGCATTATGGGCCCGGGCCTCGATAAGAGTTTCGAGGATATGACGGTTTTTGTCTTCCAGGTCAGCCAGTTCGGCCAACCTTTTTTCCGTGTTCCCTATTTGAAGAGCCAGCTCCTCTATCCTTTGGGCAAGAGAAGTTATTTTTTCTCGTCCTTCTTCCACCCGGGCGCGCAGGATAATATAGTCCTGGGCACGGATCCAGTTTTGGACTTCCTGGATTTCCCGGTATTTATTGTTTATTTCCTCCAGGCGCGCTATTTTTTCCCGGGTTTGAACGAGCAGGGCTTCCAGCTGGCGGTATTGCTGGAGATTATCCAGCATGGCCTCTATGTTGATAGGATTTTCTTCCAGGATATAGTCGTAGACGAACTGGCGGATATTGGTGATAGGAGTAAAGCTCAAGGCCTTTACCAAGAGGGAAAAGAAGCGCTCGCTCAAATGGCCGAGCTTGGCCAAGAGATGGGTGCGCCATTGTTCCCCTGTATGGTAAAAGTCCGCTCCCTTCCGCCGGGAGAGGTAGGCTTTGAGTTCGCGAAAGTTGCGGGGGCGGTTGCCGTCCAGGAAAAGGGAGTCTTCTAGGGAACAATCTTCTATTTTGAAAAAACGGGGAGGGTCGTGTTCCCCGGAAGCGTAAGAGTCTATAACTGTACCCAGGAGAAAGGGCTGTTTTTTACGGGTGTCGTAAAATTCCAGAACTATATAAGAGGTGAAGTCGTCATGGCGAAGATAGCCTTCGGCGCCGCTTCCTTCATGTCCAGTCTTGCAGCGAAGATAGCCTTTGAGGTCCCGCCGGGTCTCAGCATGGGCAGATTGGTTAAAGCGCACCTTGCGGGAGTCGCCCACCAGCAAGAATTGCAGGGCATCCAGGATGGTGGACTTTCCGGAGCCGTTTTCTCCTGTCAAAAGGGCGCTCCCCTGCAAAGTAATGGTTTCGTTAGCAAAGTAATGCCAGTTGATGAGCTTAATCTTCCGCAGGATCTTCATTATTATTTTCTTCACCCTCTTCCCCGGCGGTATAAGCTGTCAAACGGTTATAGAGCTCCTGGATGGTTTCCACGCGAACAGCCATAAGCACGGTGGGGTAGATGAGGAAGCGGCATTCGGGATCCGTAATATCCTCATCCAGGATTTCCACCAATTGAAATTTCTTAAATAGGGCAAAGGTTTCCCGCAGAGTCTTTTTATCCAGGGGCCGGGTTTGAATCTTCAAGGCCAGGCATTTTTCCTGCACCTCTTCGGTGCGGGCCAGAATATCCTGGACGATACTCAGTTCCCGGCGCTTTTCTTCATATAGAAGGCGCAAAATCAAAAGCAAAATACTTTGTATGAGGTTAAGGTTTAACCGGTTGGTGCCCAACCGGCTTAGAGCCTGGCAGACGCCGTGAACTCTATCAACTATAAGATCCCACCCGGCAATGCTTAGGTACCCTTGGAAAATAGCTTCGTGCCGTTCCACGAAGTAGAAGGCGCGACGGGTATTTTCATTTCTTTTGCAGATGAAGGTGCAGGATAAAAGGTGGTTTACAATGCGGGTAAATTCTTCCTTTTCCCGCGGGCTTAAACTCAAGTATTTTTCTACCCATTCCACTTTATTTTAACCCCGCCTCTTGCGTATGGTAATATTGGGGAAGGTAAATTGCCCTCCTGCGGTAGTGATCTTTTCCTTGCTAAACTCTACTGTATAAAAGCTGCGTTTACGGCTGGCATAAGCAGCGATATAAATCAAGCGCACAAAGCTTTCGATAGTATCGATTTTCATCTCGGCTGCTGTTATTGCCTGCCGGCCCTCTAGAATCCTTTTCACATAAGCTTCTATACGCGGGGGCGTGAGCTGGCTTTCCAGGTTTTGCAGGACCTTTTCCACATAAAGGGCCTTGTGGCGGGGAGTTAGATCGGCTAAGGTGAGCTCGGCTGGCTGGTGCAGGCGCTTTCTCTGGCGCGGGGTGAAAAGGGATTCTTCCGCTAAATAGGCTTGGGTAAAGAGGGAAAAGAGACTCTGCCATTCTTCATTTAAGCTTTCATCTTTGGCCCATTGCTGGCTCCAGAGTTGATAGCCCATAAATTTTAAAAGCTCTACCAGTTGCCCTTCTGTATCCCGGCTGCTGTTTAAAAGGTAGCGTAACTTTTCTACTGAGGCACGGGCGTATTGGGCATTGCGCCGGTCGATTTCCTCCAGGAGGTCGTCCATATTCAAATAGCTGGTCCGGATAAAGTGGAGCTGCCGGTAAATCTCTTCTTTAGCCTCTTCCTCGCTTTGGTATTTTCCCCTTTGCACCCCAGAGCGGGCAACCTCCATCACCCAGCTGGGCTCTTTAAGCCATTGTTCAATGCGCTGTAATATGCGCGGCCGGTAGCGGGAGACATTGTCCGAAGTTTTCAAGTAATGGTAGCTCCGATCCAGGACCTGGGGTTGGTATTCCAGAAAATGGGTAGCCAGAACATCCTGGGGTCGCTTTTCTTGCAAGAGCTTTTCCATGTATTTTTTAATGTTGTGGTTTAAAGATTTGAGTTCTCGGATTAACGCCTCAGTCAGTTCGTAAGCAGCTTCCAGGGCCAGCGCCCCCTGGCGCTCTACATCTTCTATACTCAGAGCGGCATAAGTACCGTATACATAACCTTGATATTCTGCAGGGCGCTGCTTACGTATCTTGTCCAGGGTATCCAGTACTTTGATGGAGTAATCAGCCAGGTTAACGAACTGCTCGAAGTTCAGACGCGTTTCCACATCGATCCAGCCGGTTTCCTTCAGGCGCCTCAAAATAGCGCTGGCTTTATTGCGGGGCGATTCTCCTTTGTCCACTTCCAGTTCTGCGGCCAGCACCTCTTCAGGCAGGTCGGTCAAAGCCTGGTCTTCCAGCTCCTGAGTCAGGCAATCCACCACCGCTTCCCGGGGGATGCCGAAGAGGTTGTGGCAGTAAAGGTCGTACAGCAAAAAAAGAGCCCGCGCATAGAGTTCCTTGGCCGGACTGGCCAGGATGCTAAAAAAACGGTCAGGTATGACCCGGAAAAGATCCAGGATTTCACACCTCTTTCTGCCCCACTACTTACGACTTCTTTATTCCTATTTAACTTTTCGACATTTAACATGGTTTTCCTGCTAAAAAGAAGTTACTGGCTCCCTCACTCCTGATTTATAAGACTGCTACCAGGATTACGAAAATCAGGCAGGAGGCAATGGCTGCTATATCCCTGGGCTGCAAATCGATGGTCCGCAGGTGGGTACGGGGGCCGGAGCCAAATCCCCGGGTTTCCATGGAGATGGCCATAGTCCTGGCTCGCCGGACGGACATAAGGAGCAGGGGTAGAGCTACTGGAAGGATGGCCTTAAGTTTTCTAATAAAGTTACGCCCTTCCAGGTCATAGCCCCGGGCGCGCTGGGCCTGGAGGATGAGATCCAGTTCTTCTCTAAGGATAGGGATAAATCGTAAAGAAGTGACTAACATAAAGGCGTAAAGGTAAGGCACCTTCAATTTTTCCACAAAAACTATAATGATATCTTTGGGTGGAGTGGTAGCCAGCAGCACCGGTATGGTAGAAGTCATGGCCAGCATTCTTAAGGCCAGCATAGTGCAGGCATACAACCCCACATCGGTTACCCGGCCCCAGCCAGTACCTGGCAGGAGGGTGAATACCGTCTCCCCCTCTTGGATCAAAAAGATCTGGAACAGGAAGAAAAGACCAGCAAAGAGCGCCAGCCCTCGGATAGCCGGCCAAACCTCCTTTAGCACTTTACCGGCCCAGGCGAGGGCCAGGACCGAGGCAAAGAGGAGAAGCATTGACGCGGGGCTATTTAAAAAAAAGGCCACTGTGACTACCGCCAAGGACCAGATTATTTTGCTTAAAGGGTTTAGCTCATGCAGGAAGGATTTGCGGGACACGGGCCTCACCCCTTAAGAGAGAGATAATTTCCTCGTAGAGATCTTCTACAGTCAAGACATCCCGGAAAAGCCCTGTCTCCCGGAAGGGCCGTATTAACCGGACTATCGAAGGGGGCACAAGGCCGGTGCTGGCCAGTATCTCTTCCTGGGAGAAAACTTCTGTAAGGGGGCCGTCCAGCAAAAGCTTTCCTCCGCCTAAAACTAAGGCTCTTTCAGCATAGCGGGCCACCACTTCCATATCGTGGGTCACCAGCACGATGGTATGGCCCTGCCGGTGGAGCCCTGTTATCACTTCCATTATTTCCAGGGCCTCGCGCCAGTCCTGGCCCGTGGTGGGTTCGTCCAGGACCAGTATATCGGGGCGCATGGAAAGGACCGAAGCCAAGGCTACCCTTTGGCGTTGCCCTTTACTCAACTGTAAGGGATTGGCTTCCAAGTAGGGTGATAACCCCACGAGGGCAGCGGCTTCTTCTACCCGGGCCTGAAGCTCTAAACCCTTAAGCCCCAGATTTTTAGGGCCAAAAGCTATTTCCTCCTTTACAGTAGGAAGGAAGATCTGGTGGTCCGGGTTTTGAAAAAGAAAACCCACTTTGCGGGTGAGTTCGGCTACTTTAGTCCGGGCAGTGTCCAGGCCGGCGATTAAAAGCCGGCCGGCGGTTGGCTTGAGGAGGCCGTTGAAATGTTTTAAAAGGGTAGTTTTGCCGGCGCCGTTCTGGCCTATTAAAGCTACGAATTCTCCCTTTTTTATATGGAAGGAAATATCTTTTAATACCTCAACGCCATTAGGGTAGGTAAAACTTAAACTTTCGGCTCGGATCATAATATCCTCTCCCTGGTTAGGAGCTTTGCTAGTTCCGCTTGAGCTTCTTCTACGGTCAGGGGTAAATCTTTCAGGTAAAAACCGGCTTGGCGCAACCTGCGAAAAAAGACAGAGACGGGCGGTGCTTCCAGGCCCAGTTCATTAAGGAGTTTTTCCTGGCTTAATATCTGGCGAGGGCTGGCGTCGGCTACAATACGGCCTTTATTCAGGCAGATAAGCCTAGAGATATATGGCGCTATAACGCTTAATTTTTGTTCAATGAGGAGAATAGTAATATGATAACGCCGGTTGAGCATTTGCAGTACTTCCATGACTTCCAGGGTGCCCTGGGGATCTAGTTCGGAAGTCGGCTCATCCAGTACCAGTATGGCAGGTCGTAAGGCCACGGCCGCTGCAATGGCCACCTTCTGTTTCTGACCGCCCGATAACTCTTTTAGGCTCCGGTGGCGCAATTGCTGGATACCTACCATGCTTAAGGCTTCATCGATGCGCCTGCTCATTTCTTCCCGGGGGACAGCCAGGTTTTCTAGCCCGAAGGCCAGCTCTTCTTCCACTTCAGCAGCCACTAACTGGGCCTCTGGATCTTGAAAGACGCTCCCTACCACTTGGGCCAGACGGGCGCAACTGGTCTCCGCAGTTACCAGCCCCGCCACCGATACCCTGCCGGACCAACGCCCCCTTTGAAAATGAGGTATAATACCGTTAAGGGCCAGGGCTAGCGTGGTCTTACCCGCTCCGGTGGGGCCAGTGAGGCCTAAAAATTCACCTCGCTGGACGGTGAAGTTAATATCTGCCAGGGCTGGTAGCTCACTATCCCCGTAATAAAAAGTAAAGTTTTCTACCTTGATTATGGGCTCCATGGGCAGGTTTCGCCTCCCGGGCCTTATTTTAGATTACATATTTTTGAGCAACTGCTTTAACGGGAAGTAGAGCACCTGGACCAGGATGGCATTAACCACGCCTGTTACGATGACCACCATCAAAAGATAAGTGTAAGCGGGATTCTTGGGCAGCGCTGCAAACAAGGTCACGGCTTTAAAGACATTGATATAGGTAAAGCCGCTGGCAAAGGTGCCGAGAAAGGCCACTACCAAAGGCTTGATGGTGCTAAAGAGGCGATTTTTATCAAAAGGCAGATAGAGTAAAAGAGCTGTAACCAGGGCCCCTACGGGTTCGCTGATGAAATTCAAGTAGGGCAGGAGGGACTTAGTGGTAAGCTGGCAGACAGCGGCGGCAACCAAGCCAATGCCCAACACCTGGCCTAAGCGGGGCTTAAGCAACATGATAGCCAGGACATACATGCCGATGACCAGATTAGGGGTGATGCCAAAAAAGGGTGGGGTGATCATGCGTAAAACTGCCCCCGCTGCCAGCAGAACGGCTATTATCACTACATCTACTGCTTGTAATCCCTGCTTGGTAGCTTTCTGGAGTTTGACTTCTTCGCTCATGATTTATTCAAGCCTCCTTGATGTATTATAAAAAAACAAAAACAGCCTGACGAAAACCGCCAGACCATTTCTTACCACCGGCTAGTCTCGTCTCCTCTCTCCTCTAATTCGTCTCGTCTTTCTCAGCTCAACCTGTGTATTAAATTTTGCTTTGGACTTAGAATACTAAAGAATGCCAGTCCCTGTCAAGGAGAATTTCCATTGACGTTAAAAAGCCGGGGCGCTATAATGAGTGCAGCTTACAGCCTTTCCAGGGAGTGACAGATTTGCTGCGCATACTCTTCCTTTTCAATGCCGTACCTGCCCGGTTGCGCCAGGGTCCCTATAGCGATTGCCTTACTTGGGAAACGGTACGCCAAATTTACCGGGCTTTGCTCGAAGGAGGTACCGAGGTTTATCCCCTTAATTTGCGAAGCCGCAGGCAGCTGGAACGAGCCCTGGTACGCCTGCCGGAGCCCCACCTGGCCTTTGTCTTAGCCGAAGGCTTTCTGGACGAACCTCATACTTTATATGATGGCAGCGGTGCAGCTTCCGTGCGCTTACTCTTAAAGCATTACGGCATTCCGGCCAGCCATTCGTCGGTGGAGACCATGGAGGTCTGCCGGCATAAAAATCTGACTTACGAGGTTTTGGAAAAATACGGGTTCCCGGTGCCGCGCCATATCCTTCTGGAACCTGGCCGGGGAGATCTGGACAGCCAGTTGGCCAGGGTAGTGGCCGAACTAGAATTTCCTCTCTTTGTTAAGCCCAACGGCGGTGGTAACAGCATCGGTATTGATGTTGACTCCCAGGTTTGTGATTACGAACAGCTAAGAGGCAAAGTATCATTTCTTCTAGACACTCTGGGCGATCTGCCTATCCTGGTGGAAGAATATCTTCCCGGCCAGGAGGTGACTATTGGTGTCCTGGGGCAGTCGCCATCTTATGTTTTACCTCCTCTGGTCTTTTTAAGCCGAAAAATTAGGACTACTGCCGTCAAACGAGAGCAAAACGAAGCTGTGACTATATTGGCCGGGGACGAGCGCTACATTTCCCTGGCCAGCATGGCCGCCCGGGTGTTTGCGCAGCTGGGCGCCCGCGATGCCTTACGCCTCGATTTGCGGGCGGATGCCCAAGGGAATTTCTATATTATTGATGTTAACGGAACTCCTTCCTTAAGCCCCACATCTTCCCTCACAGCTATGGCGGCGTCTCTGGGCCTAAATTTCTCTCAGCTGATTAATTTTATCCTGTATCAATCCCTGTTGAATTATGGCTTTTTGCCTGGTACCAAATTACAGGATCTAGTGGCTCCTGTCCTGGGAGTGTTATCCCCGTACAGATGGGAGTACGAATCGCTTTTCAGTGCAGTACGTACAGCTTAAACAAGCTTGCACTTGAGAAAGGAGCATGAAAGTGGAGAACTGTAGTTGTAAATGTAGCCAGTCCAAGAAGACAGAACACTTGTGCCCGCAATGCGGGACAGCAGGAATACAGGTAAAAGATGTTACGGTTAAAAATATGGTAATACCAGACAAAGTACCCTTAGTAACCGAAGATAATTACTTTCTATGCCCAAGCCGCAGCTGTAAGGTAGTCTATTTTTCCCCTAGCTCCCAATTCTATTTTGAAAAGGCAGATTTACCGATAGCAGTGTGGCTTAAAGATGAAGGTTTGGATGTACCTTTGTGCTACTGCCGGAGAATAACGAGACGGGATATATTGCAAGCCTTAGCTGACGGCTGCCCACCCGAGTTAAAGGCGGTTATGGAACATACGGGGGCAGGTCGAGGGGGCAGGTGCCTCACAGAGAATCCTGCTGGCAGCTGCTGTCACAGCGTATTGGAAGAATTTATCGCTGGGCACGCTAAAGATTTTAAGGGTAGGGATAGCCTCTAAAGGAGCGCTGGGAGAAGGGAAGTGGAATGTCTTGCGTACAGGAGTGGCCAGCTTACCCCTGCATGGCGGCCATTGTCCACCGTGGCTTTTCGAACGCATGCGTCGCCTTTCCGCGGCCATCATCGAAGTGATTGTGTGCGAATTCGGCCCGGTGGAAGTTTTACGGCGCTTAAGCGACCCCTACTGGTTTCAGGCCCTGGGTTGCGTATTAGGTTTTGACTGGCATTCCTCCGGCCTTACTACTACCCTCTGTGGTGCCTTAAAGGAAGGTATAAAAGGTAAGGAGAAGGATTTGGGGCTCATCATTGCTGGGGGCAAAGGCCGGACCTCCCGGCAGACACCCCAGGAGATCATGCGAGCTGCCGACCGTTACGCTCTATCCCTCGATCCCGACCGGCTTATTTATGCCAGCCGCATGGCAGCCAAGGTGGATAATACAGCTCTACAGGACGGGTACCAGCTCTACCACCACGTCTTTATTTTTACCTTTAACGGCCAGTGGGCCGTGGTGCAGCAGGGCATGAATGAAAATACTCGCCTGGCCCGGCGCTATCATTGGTTAAGCGAAAAGGTTGTAAATTTTGTGTGTGAGCCCCATGCCGCTGTCTGCTGCGATCACCGCGGCCAGGTCCTGAATATGGTAGCGGAGGAAAGCGAGCAGGCCCGGCAGGTAGTGGCGAGTCTGGCCCAGGAAAAGCCGGAAAAAATTATGAAAGAGTTTCGCCGGATTATGGAAGCGAGTACCTCGGGGCTGGTCAACCTCCAGCTTCCCTGGCAGCATGACATACCGCGAGCTGATTATTTAAATAAGGCCCTCTTAAAAATCTATGCTGCCCATCCCGCAGATTTCGCCGCTATCTTAAGCACCGAAGGTGTAGGCCCCAAAACCTTGCGCGCCCTGGCCATGGTGGCGGAAGTGGCTTATGGCGCTCCGGCCAGTTTTCGCGACCCAGTAAAATATAGCTTTAGTCATGGGGGCAAAGACGGCCATCCCTACCCCGTAAACCGCCGCCTTTATGATCATTCCATTGCGGTTTTAGAGAAAGGACTGGCCGAGGCTAAGATTGGTCGCTGTGAGAAATTAGAGGCCTTAAGGCGCCTGGCTACTCTTTACGGCTCCTAAAAGTGGAAGGAAAAATATAAAGCCGGGCAAGGTCCATTTTAGAAGGGACGGTTGCCCGGCTTTGGCTATTTTCGAAGTTTAGCCCAGGATGGCCTTTAAATCCTCTTCGGGAGTGGTGATAAGCTTTAAGCCGAAGTTGTCCTGGAGCACCTTCAGGACATTGGGTGAAATGAAGGCCGGCGCCGAAGGACCTATGCGGATGTTTTTCACACCCAGGTGCAAGAGGGTCAGAAGAATGGCCACGGCCTTTTGTTCAAACCAGGACAGCACTAGGCTTAACGGCAGGTCGTTTACGCTGCAGTTGAAAGCATCAGCCAGGGCCAGGGCCACCTGGATGGCAGAGTAGGCATTGTTGCACTGGCCGATATCGATGAGGCGCGGGATACCCTCGATTTCGCCCAGATCCATATAGTTGAAACGGTACTTGCCGCACCCCAAGGTAAGGACCACACAATCCTTGGGTACTTTCTCCACAAATTCCGTGTAGTAATTGCGGCCTTTCTTGGCCCCGTCGCAACCGCCTACCAGGAAGAAATGGCGTATTTTACCGGCCTTGACCGCTTCAATGATCTTATCAGCCAGGCCCAGAATGGCTGTATGATGGAAGCCGGTGGTCACAAAACCTCCTTCGTTCTCGGGCAAGGGCGGCAGGGACTTGGCCTTCTCAATAACCGGCGTGAAGTCGCGGTCCTTGATGTGGGTTACCCCCGGCAGGCCAGCCACCCCGCAGGTGAACATGCGATCCCTATAAGAATCCTTAGGAATTAATACACAGTTGGTGGTGCCCAGAATGGCTCCCGGGAATTCTTCAAACTCGGTTTTTTGATTCTGCCAGGCCGAGCCGTAGTTGCCCACCAGGTGGGGGAATTTCTTCAACTCAGGATAGGCATGGGCCGGCAGCATCTCGCCATGGGTATAAACGTTAATACCGGTCCCCTCGGTCTGTTTCAAGAGCTCGTACAGATCCAGAAGATCATGGCCGGTAACCAGGATGCCGGGGCCGGCTTTGGTCCCGGTAGATACTTTAGTG
The DNA here is from genome assembly GCF_056378755.1 of Thermanaeromonas sp. DSM 22490. Taxonomy (NCBI): domain Bacteria; kingdom Bacillati; phylum Bacillota; class Clostridia; order Neomoorellales; family Neomoorellaceae; genus Thermanaeromonas; species Thermanaeromonas sp. DSM 22490. The sequence goes on along the minus strand of NZ_JBJHHE010000006.1, from coordinate 65,764 downwards.
GGAATCGGGGCCCCGAAACGTTCCACGTGGGCCTTATCCAAGAGTTCCATGGCCTTCAGGTTCATGGCGCCACACTTTAAAACCAGCTCCAGGTGCCGGTCCAGGTCAAAATCGACATTAGTCAAGGTGGCGAAGAGGGCCTCATGCATGAAAGCATCGATCTCTTCATCCCGGGCCCCCAGCTCCCGGGCATGATAAGAGTAGGCGGCAATACCCTTAAGGCCGAAGATAAGGGTGTCCTGCAGGCTAGCAATATCTTCGTTCTTGCCGCAGACGCCTATTTTAGTACAGCCGGTTCCTCCAGCGGTTTGCTCGCACTGATAACAAAACATGCTTTTCTCCTCCCCTTCTTTATATTTTTAGGTTTTAGGCGAAGGCCTTTAGGGTTCCCAGCCTTAATCTTAAAGGATGGGCTAGTTAGGGTGCTGTGATTTAGCTCACAATCTGTAGGAATTTTTTGCTGGCCTACCAGGATTTTATATGCTATAATTTAACATCAGGTAATAAAATCAACTATTAGCAGGAGGCTATAAATACTTTAATGTTTCCCGGTTTCAAGAAGACCAGATATATTGAACTAGACACCCCAAAGTATTCCCCAGAGACTCCCTTTGAAAAATGCCCAGGGTGTAAGGAAATTCTGGTGCAGAAACACCTGTGGGATAATCTGAAGGTCTGCCCCCACTGTGAATATCATTTTCGCCTGACCGCCGCTGAAAGACTAAAGCAGATTGTGGATGAGGGCACCTTCCAGGAATTTGACGCTGACCTGGAGTCAAGTGATCCCTTGTCCTTTCCGGGGTACCAGGACAAGTTGAAGGAAGCGCGGGAAACTACAGGCCTTAAGGAAGCAGTGGTCACCGGCTTCTGTCAGATAGAGGGTCAGCCTTGTGTCCTGGCCGTAATGGATAGCCACTTCATGATGGGCAGTATGGGATTGGTGGTGGGAGAAAAGATCGCCCGGGCAATTGAGGCGGCTCTAGATAGAAGGCTCCCCTTCATTGCCTTCTGTGCCTCAGGCGGGGCTCGCATGCAGGAGGGTATGCTCTCTTTAATGCAGATGGCCAAGATCGCGGCCCTGCTAAATAAGTTTAGCCAGGCCAGATTGCTTTATATAAGTGTATTAACAGATCCCACCACAGGTGGGGTGACGGCCAGTTTCGCTTCCCTGGGAGATATAATTATAGCCGAGCCTCAAGCCCTTATATGCTTTACCGGGCCACGGGTTATCGAGCAGACTATAGGCCAGAAACTGCCGGAGGGTTTCCAGCGTGCCGAGTTTATGCTGGACAAAGGCTTTGTAGACCTTATTGTTCCCCGAAAAAACATGAAGGCCACTTTAGCTAAAATTTTAAAAATGCACCCGCGAGGAGATCTAAATGCTGCTTTATGAACGCGATCTGTCCCAGCTGCTGGAGAAAATAGATGAACTGGAAAAATTTTGCCAGCAACACAATTTTAATTTAAGCACTGAAATTCAACTTTTGCGAGAGAGAGTAAAAATGATTGAGCAGGAAATCTACCAGAACTTGAGCGCCTTTGAGCGTGTGCACCTGGCCCGCATGACCGAAAGGCCGGGGGCGTCTGATTATGTGCAAGCTATTTTCCCGGATTTTTTGGAACTCCATGGGGACCGCTGTTTCGGGGATGATCCCAGCATAATGGGAGGTATTGCGACTCTGGAGGGCATACCGGTTACGGTCATCGGCAACCGGAAGGGCAGCGATGCCCGGGAAAACGTAAAGTATAACTTTGGCATGGCCCACCCGGAAGGCTACCGCAAAGCTCGTCGCCTGATGCTGCAGGCGGAAAAATTCGGCCGGCCGGTTATTACCTTTGTGGACACCCCGGGGGCTTATCCCGGTACCGGCGCTGAGGAAAGGGGACAGGGAGAAGCCATAGCCCAAAATCTATTTATTATGAGTACCTTAAAGGTGCCCATTATTACCGTCCTCATAGGCCAGGGAGGTAGCGGAGGGGCCCTGGCCCTGGCCGTGGCCGACCGGCTGCTCATGCTAGAAAACGCCTTTTTTAGCGTTATTTCCCCTGAAGGCTGCGCCAGCATTCTCTTTAAAGACGCCGGTCGCGCCCGGGAGGCAGCGGAGGCTTTAAAACTGACAGCCCGAGAGCTTTACGAGTTGAAAATTATTGATGAAATTATCCCTGAGCCCCTGGGCGGTGCCCACCGGGATAAAGCAGGAATGGCCGCCAGAGTTAAAGAAAGGCTTATCTTCCACCTCAAGGAATTGCTGGCCATAGACAGAGAGGAATTGGTAAACTCTCGCTTTAATAAATACCGGCGGGTAGGGTTTGAATTTATTTAAGCTCCCTGGCCAGGCGGGTCCGTGGTGCCTGCCAGGCGGGCCAACCGGCGGGCATCCTGCACTACTTTCCATGCGGGATCATCCAGGGGTTGGTCGCCAGCAGCTATAATCTTAACTACCTTGGCGATAAGGTCCGGTTCGAGGCCGGTATTAATCATGATCTGGCGGGCCAGGGAAGGGCCGTCCGGATTGTCACTGGTGGCGCCAAGATCATAGAAAAGGCAGGCAGCTATGGCTACCAGAGGTTCTACTCCTTCTTCTCTGGCTATTTTTTCCGCAAAGCTGGCCGCTTTTAAAGCTATATTCAATAGTTCCTTGTGGTGCAGCAATCTTTTACGCGCTTCCACTTCCAGCTTATCCCGGATAACCCGGGGTTGGCGCTGGTATGCAAGAGCTTTATCCCCCAAGCATTTGCTGGCGTAGGAGCACCAAGCCGCGCAGCCGGGATCGAAGCGCGGATTGGTTATCAGTTTCCGGCAATGCGGGCAGCGCAGAGTCACATCGTCCTTCCAAATTTCAATCAAGCCCCCACAATGGGGACAGGGCTCTTCAAAAATGTCCTCCGGCTTCCAGTAGCGCCGGTCTTGCCCTGGGCAACGTCCCCCGGTCATTCTACCCCCTCCCTTGGAACCTTATTTTTGTGTTGCTTTGGTTCTTTAATAGTATTTTAGTCCTTATGTTTCCAGCTTACCATGATGGAGATCACAAACTGGAACAGAAATAAAAAAGTGGTACGCCAAGGGCTTAGCCCAAAAACCGTTTAGTGCGGCAGCGCATTGATAAAGGTTACTATTACCTGGCGCCGGCGTGGTCCGTCAAATTCGGCAAAATAGATGGCCTGCCAGGTCCCCAAATCCAGGCGTCCCTGGGCAATAGGTACCAGCACCGAGGAACCGGTAAGTATAGCCTTAATATGGGCATCACTATTTCCCTCCTGGTGGAAGTAGTCTCCATTACGGGGCACAAGCCGGGAGAGGGCGGCCAAAATATCCCGTTCTACATCGGGATCCGCATTTTCGTTAATGAAAATGCCTGCGGTGGTATGGGGTACAAAGATCAGGCAAGCCCCAGAAGCTATTTTATGTTGGGTAACCAATTCCTGGACTTGGAAAGTAATATCAATCAGCTCCACCCGCTGTCGCGACTGGACAGTCAACCGGGGCATGATTTTCACCTCCTGGATGTTACCTATTATTCTACCAAATTTCTCCTTTATCGATAATCACAGTATGTACTTATTAGCCATGTAAATTTTAGTAGGAATTTTTACCAAGTTGTCGAATCACAATAATTGGTTTTATCGGTTGTGTTTGGGCAGGGGGCAGCGTTATGCCTCGGGCACCTGACGCAAAGAGGATTTTACTCCCGAACGATGGTCCGGCCACGCAAGTGTACCTAGAAGCCCAGGGAGTATTGTTTGATCTTTATCGCAGCTGCCGCTTGGGTAACCGCCTGGCTGTAGAGGACGTCAAAGAGGCTGTGGCGGAATTTATCGGTCGCATGCAAGATAACCGGGACATCTTCCTTCAGATGGCTATGTTAAAAGACATGGACCCTTACTCTGCCCTTCACTCCCTGAATGTTACTTTGCTGGCTACTTACCTGGGCTCTCGCCTCCATCTTTCGCACGAAGAGCTGCTGGTTTTAGGCATGGGAGCTATGCTCCATGATATTGGCAAGCTGGAAATACCGAGCGAAATTATCTGTAAGCCAGGAAAGTTAACCCCAGAAGAATTTGAAGTAATAAAGCTTCACCCGGAAGCAGGCTATCAGCGCTTGGAGGGGCTGGTGAGCGAAGAGGTCAGGCGGGTGGTAAGAGACCATCACGAGCGATGTAATGGTTCTGGTTATCCCTGCGGCCTGTTTAAAGAAGAAGTTTCTCTGGCGGCTCGTTGTGTAGCTATTGCTGATGTTTATGATGCGGTAACTACCGATCGCTGTTATCGCCCCAAACTCTTACCCCACGAAGGCATGGAACTTTTAATGGTAGAGAGTACGAACGGCGCCTTGGATATGGACTTAGTAAAAATTTTCCTTCAGGAAATTGTCAGCTATCCGGTAGGCACTATAGTGCGCCTTACCACGGGAGAAACGGCCAGGGTGATAGCCCAGGAGCCGGGTGTTCCCTTGAGACCTATTGTGGAGGTATTAAGGCCTAAAGAGAGGGCGGGGGAGGTAATTCGTCTCCTTGCTTATCCTTCGCTTCTAATTAAGGAAATCGTAGCCTGAGGATTATCCGCAAAACAGGGTGCTGCCTGTAAGGGAAACGGCGCAAAGCCGTTTTTTATTTTCCCGTGCTTGACGTTGGAGGGGCAATAGAGTATTATGGCGCCAGTTGACTAAGCTACCTTCGGAAAAGGAGCCGGGAGACAACTGCCATGAACCCAAGGTGGACCATTGAGCACAAAGTCAAGCATACTTACCGCAAGTGGTTTTTAACCCCGGTTAAACGGGCCATTTATAAATATAATATGATCGCGGCCGGCGACAAAATCGTCGTGGGAGCTTCGGGCGGCAAGGACAGCTCTGCCCTCCTTTACATTTTGTGGCTGTTAAAAAACTTTTCTTCCTTAGATTTTGATTTCCAGGCCGTCTTCTTGGACCTGGGCTGGAAGGTAGATCCCCAACCCCTGGCCAGCTTTTGCCGGGAACTCAACATACCTTTTCATCTGGAACCTACTCCCATCGGAGCTATCGTCTTTGAGTACCGGCGGGAACCCAATCCGTGCGCCCTTTGTTCGCACTTGCGCCGGGGGGCCTTAAACGAAGTGGCCAGGCGTCTGGGTTGCAACAAAGTGGCCCTGGGCCACCACCTGGACGAGCTACTGGAGACCTTTTTGCTTAATTAGTTTTACAACGGCCGCTTTTCCACCTTCCTTCCTGTAACTTATTTGACCAGAAGCGGGATAACTGTCATCCGGCCCCTTATCTATCTTCCGGAAGCCACGGTAGCTGGCCTGGCCAGGGTAGAGCATTTGCCCACACTGCCCAATCCTTGCCCGGCCGCAGGCCAAACGAAACGCCATGAGGTTAAGGCGATAGTTAACTTCTTAGTCGAGCGATATCCTTACCTGCGCCAGCGATTCCTGGCGGCCTTGGAGGCTGCCCGGTGGCTGGAGCAGTAAAATTTAACTAAAAATTTATTGCCCCCTTGTCATAAAATATGGTAAACTAAAAACGCAGGCGGCACCATCAGGGCTTGCACTGCTTAAAGTTTAGAAGGTATACCCATAGAATAGAGCTTCCGCTTGGATCCTTTTTCCTTTGGACCGAGACGGGAAAAGAGAGCGAAGATCTTGGCCTTCTGGACCCGTCCGGGAGGCTTTTTATTTTGGCCTTAAGGTGGCGAACAAATAATGAAAAATGTAGGTATTATTGGTGCGGGCAGCGTGGGTACCGGTATGGGTTTGCTCCTCAAAGACAGGGGTTACCCCATTGTAGGCGTGGCCAGCCGTACTTACTCCTCAGCCCAGAGGGCAGCTGAACGCCTGGGCTGTCCTGCCTTTAAGGAGCCGGAGGAGGTAGCCCGGCGGGCAGATATTGTGTTTTTGACCACCAGTGACCAGGCTATCGGGCCGGTAGCCCATAAAGTAGCGGCTCGAGGAGGATTCAGGCCTGGGCAGACCGTTATTCATATGAGCGGTTCCCTCACTTCCGAAGTATTAAACCCTGCGCGCCGGCAGGGTGCGTGGGCTTTATCCCTCCACCCGTTACAATCCTGTGCGGATGCCGACCGGGCGGTGGCTAACCTGCCGGGTTCTGTCTTTAGCATTGAAGGCGACCGGGAAGCCTATCCCTTAGCCGAGCGCTTGGTACGGGAGCTCGGAGGAGAGTTCTTTTATATCCGGCCGGAAGACAAGGCTCTTTACCACGCGGCTGCCTGCGTGGCTTCTAATTATTTAGTTGCCCTGGTGGACTTAAGCCGCCAGCTAATGGTGCTGGCCGGCATGAGCCCGGAAATGGCGGCTAAAGCCCTGGCTCCTTTGATAGAGGGCACCTGGAAAAACATAGGGGAAAAAGGCATACCTGCTGCTTTAACCGGTCCTATTAGCCGGGGCGACGTGGCCACAGTAGCCGGCCACCTGAAGGCCATGCGGGACAAAGCCCCGCAGTTGGTGGAACTGTACAGTGCTCTGGGCCGTCACACAGTAGGAGTGGCGCGGCGCAAAGGGAGTCTTAGGGAGCGGGAAGCATCTGCTTTTATCAAGCTGTTCAGGTCTGCTAAAGAACAAGCAGCTTTAGGAACACCGGTCAGCCTCCAGGAACAGGGGGCTGGCTGCCAGGGTTAGGAGGCAAGCTTAAATGCAACTCTTAAAAACGGTAGCGGAAGTGCGCCAGTGGGTTACAGAAAGGCGGGAACAGAAGCAAAGCATCGGTTTTGTTCCCACCATGGGCTACCTGCATGAAGGGCATCTTACTCTAGCCCGTCGAGCCAGAGAATGCTGCGATGCAGTGATTATGAGCATTTTTGTGAATCCCACTCAGTTTGGCCCCCAGGAAGATTTTGAGCGCTATCCCCGGGACCTAGAGCGCGACCTTAAACTGGCCGCTGAGGTGGGAGTAGACGCCGTCTTTGCTCCGGAGGTAGCCGAGATGTACCCGCCCGGTTATGCCACGTATGTAGAAGTGGAAGGTTTGACTGCTGTCTTGTGCGGAGCTTCGCGACCCGGCCATTTTCGGGGCGTAGCTACAGTGGTTACCAAACTCTTTAATATCGTACAACCGGACCGGGCTTTTTTCGGCCAGAAGGATTATCAGCAAGCGGTAGTCATCCAGCGCATGGTACAGGATTTAAATATCCCGGTGGAGATTATAACCGTACCCACCGTACGGGAACCCGATGGCCTGGCCTTAAGCTCGCGCAATAAATATTTGAATGCTGAAGAGCGGAAGCAGGCCCTTTCCCTTTACCGGGCCCTCAAGCTGGGCGAAAAGATGATACTTTCCGGTGAGCGCCGGGTAGAGGTTGTGCAGCAGGCCATGGCCCGGGAAATTTCCAGCCAGCCCCTAGCGCGAATAGATTATGTCAGCATTAACGACGCGGAAACCTTAAAACCACTGGATAAAATTAGCGGGAAGGTATTGCTGGCGGTAGCTGTCTGGATAGGAAAGACTAGGCTCATTGATAACCTGGTGGTAGAAGTTCCAAAGGAGGCATAGGGTATGTGGCGCATTATGATGAAGTCTAAAATTCACCGGGCTACTGTTACGGCCGCTAATCTTAACTATGTGGGGAGCATCACCATTGATAGTGAACTTTTGGAAGCTGCCGATATTTTGCCCCAGGAGAAGGTGCAGGTAGTCAACAATAATAACGGTGCCCGTTTTGAAACTTATGTTATTGCCGGGGAAAGGGGTAGCGGTATTATCTGCGTTAACGGGGCAGCGGCGCGTCTGGTCCAGCCAGGGGATATTGTAATTATTATTTCTTACGGCCTTTTTACCGACGAAGAAGCCCGTAAGCTCCAGCCTAAAGTAATCTTGGTGGATGAAAATAATAAAATTAAGGAGTACCTCGGAGGGGAGAAACCACCGGGCAGCCAGAGTTGAAAGTTATGTTCTCCTGTTAAGCAAAAAAGATAAGACGAAGTGAAATAGTTTTTATACAAATTGTTAACCTACTTAAATATGTATAGTTGACAAACATAAAGAAGGGAGTTAAAATGGGAGTATGACCCAGGAAGGAAGCCGACACCAAGTACTGGCCGAATTGCGGCGCCATCAAGGAGAGTACGTTTCGGGCGAAGAATTAAGCCGCAAATTAGGCCTGTCCCGGACAGCCATCTGGAAGCATATCCGCGCTTTGCGCCAGGAAGGGTACCAGATCAGCGCCTTTACCCGTCGGGGTTACGCCCTCCTCACCGCGCCGGACCGGTTTTTCCCGGAAGAGGTAATGGCAGGACTTAAAACTTCCTGGTTGGGGCGCTCCTTTTACTATTACGATGAAGTGGGTTCCACCAACCAGGTGGCCAAAGAGCTGGCGGATGCCGGCGCACCGGAGGGTACGGTGGTAGTGGCGGAATACCAGATCAGCGGCCGGGGGCGTCTGGGAAGGTCCTGGCTTTCGCCGGCAGGTAAGGGTATCTGGGTTTCCCTAATCCTCAGGCCGCGCGTAGCACCCGTGCAGCTGCCCCAGCTCAGCCTTATGGCTGCCGTAGCCGTGAAAGAGGCAGTGGAGGAAATCACCGGGCTCCGGCCGGGTATTAAATGGCCTAACGATCTCATGATCAGGGGGCGCAAAGTGGCCGGGATCCTGACTGAGATGCGGGCCGAGATGGATAGTACCCAGTATGTGGTCTTAGGCATAGGTATCAATGTTAACCTGGAGATAACCGACTTTACTCCTGAGGTTCAATCCCTCGCTACTTCCTTGAAGCTGGAAGCAGGCCGGGAAGTGGCGCGCTTGCCCCTTTTTCACGCCCTCCTTTGCCGCTTGGAGGATTGGTATGAGCGCTGGCAGGAGGAAGGGTTTGGCCCGGTGAGGGATGCCTGGAAGGAGGCCAGTATAACCCTGGGTCGCCAAGTAAGAGTGATCGCTTCCAGCAAAATCTATGAAGGTGAGGCAGCAGACATTGATGAGGAGGGAGCTCTGTTAGTAAGGGATGCTGCGGGTTGCTGGCGGCGGTTTAATTACGGGGAAATAAGCTTGCGCTAAAATTTTTGCCAAAGGAGAGGAATTTTCTTTATGCAGGCCAGAGAGATAAGTATGGTGGCGCTTTTCACTGCCTTAATAGCTGTGCTGGCGCAAATTTCTATTCCCCTGCCCTTTACCCCTGTACCCATTACGGGCCAGATTTTGGGCGTTTTTCTGGCTGGCGCTATTTTGGGACGGCGGCTGGGAACAATAGCAGTATTGGTTTATTTATTACTGGGAGCTATTGGGCTGCCGGTCTTTGCCCGGGGCAGCGCGGGAATAGCCCGCTTTTTAGGGCCCACCGGCGGTTACCTCTGGGGCTTTGTAATTGGCGTTTACCTTTTGGGATGGATTGTTGAAGGCGGTAAAAGCGGTAAAATAAGTTATTTCCGGGTGGTTAGCGGTATGCTGGCCTGCCTGGCAGTAGTTTATTTCCTGGGTACCCTCCAGCTAGCCTATCTTTTACACCTTACTTGGGGAAAAGCATTGGTCTTAGGTGTGATACCCTATATACCCCTTGATTTAGCTAAACTGGCTTTGGCCGCCGCTGTAAGCTTGCAGGTGCGCCGATCCCTGCATCGCGCCGGGATTTTGCCCGGTCCGGGCCACCAAGAGGCGGCCAAAGGGCCAATGGCTTAAATATAAGGATATCTAGCCGGATAGCGAGGGCCTCTGTTTTGGGTACAGAGGCCCTATTTTTATTGGGTAAGAAACTAAGCATTTTAGGGGGAGGAGGAGAAGGGCTTTTCTTGTGGAATAATGGGAAAGAGAGGGGGTAGACTTATGCTGTTAGCTATTGATGTCGGCAATACTAATATCGTTTGCGGCGTTTACCGCGGGAAGGAACTGGTCTGTCACTGGAGGATGGCTAGCGACCGCCAGAAGACGCCGGAAGAATATAGCCTGCTCTGGTACCAATTTTTACTGTATTACGGTTTAAAAAGAGACGACATCCAGGCTGTGGTCCTGGCTTCGGTAGTACCTCCTTTGACCCAAATACTGGTTACCACGGTACAGCAGCTTTTTAAAGTAGAACCCCTGGTAGTCGGGCCCGGGATCAAGACGGGTATGCCCATCCGCTTCGATAATCCCCGCGAGGTGGGAGCAGACCGCATTGTTAATGGGGTGGCGGCTTACGAACTGTATGGCGGTCCGGCTATTGTGGTGGACTTCGGGACAGCCACTACCTTTGATGCTATTTCAGCCGCGGGAGAGTATCTGGGCGGTGCCATTGCTCCGGGCATCGGCATTTCCATGGAAGCCCTCTTTTACCATGCGGCTAAGCTTCCACGGGTAGAGCTGGTGCGGCCGCGTTCCGTTATCGGCAAGAATACCGTGGCCTGCATGCAAGCTGGTATTATGTATGGCTTTATAGGCCAGGTGGAGGGTATTGTTAACCGGATGAAGATGGAGCTGGGCGCAGAGGCTTTAGTGGTGGCCACCGGTGGCCTGGCCGGGCTGATCGCTCCTGAAACAGAGGTAATTGATAAAGTAAACCCCTGGTTAACTCTGGAAGGTTTACGGATAATTTATGAACGGAACAGATAGGGTGTTGGTAAAGCAAGTGAAAATCGGGAAGGTAACTCTGGAAGCGCCGGTAGTAGCCGCTCCCATGGCCGGGGTGACGGATAAGGTTTTTCGCCTCATCTTAAGGGAAGCAGGGGCGGCCCTTACTTTTACTGAAATGATTAGCGCCAAGGGGCTTTACTACCGCAATAGAGCCACGTGGGAGCTGATGGACTTAAGCGGGGAAGAGGGACTGGTAACAGTTCAGCTTTTCGGTCGCGAGCCGGAAATTTTGGCCTGGGCGGCCAAGGAAGCTGTCCGGGCCGGTGCGGCATTAGTAGATATCAATATGGGCTGCCCCACGCCTAAAATTACCCGCAACGGGGAAGGGGCAGCCCTGATGCGAGATATACCGCGGGCCAGGGCTATAGTGGCTGCCGTGGCGGAGGCCATTCATCCCGTCCCCGTTACAGTTAAGATGCGCAAGGGCTGGGATGAAAAGGAAGTCAATGCGGTAGAAGTAGCCTGCGCGGTGGTGGAAGCCGGAGCGCAAGCGGTTACCGTCCACGGCAGGACCAGAAGCCAGTTTTACAGCGGACGGGCTGACTGGGAAATTATCCGCAAGGTGAAAGAAGCAGTGACAGTGCCGGTGATTGGCAACGGCGACGTCTGGGAGCCGGAAGATGCTCTAAATCTTCTGGAGACTACCGGTTGTGATGCAGTGATGGTGGGCCGGGGAGCCCTGGGAAATCCCTGGATATTCACCCGCACTCGATCCCTGCTGGCGGGAGAAAAGGTTCCCCCGCCGCCGGGGCCGGCCGAGCGGCTGAGCCTGGCCTTGAGGCACCTTAGGATGGCAGTGGAGGCTAAAGGAGAAGAAAAGGGCGTGAAGGAGATGCGCAAGCACCTGGCCTGGTATCTCAAAGGTTTACCCGGCGCCGCCCGGGTGCGCCAGGCTATAAATAGTGAGAACAGTTGGGAGGGAGTTGTGGCCCTTTTGGAAAGTTACTTGGCAAAATCGGGGTTTCTTAAAGAATGGAAAAATACCAACGTTTAGAAGGGGTTAGGTACCTGCACCACACTTGCAGCAGGGCGGGTTATTTCCATGACCTTTGACGTGCGTTTTTCCGACGCTAGATTAGGGTAGCCAGGCGTTTTATATTCTGGGCCACCGTCTAACCCAATTCAATTCTGAGTTTCGTTTCCATATTGATTATAGCTATTGCCTATATTACAATGTATTTTAGAGGTGATAGAAGTGCAACTGAATATTTATGTTCCTAAAGACCGGGCAGAAATTTTGGAGATCCTAGACCGAGTGGCAGCGCACAGCAACAGGCCGAAAAATGAGATAGTTTTAGAAGCCCTGGAGAGATATTTAACGGATTTAACTCCCAGGATGCTGGGCAAATTTAGCTTGGGGGAGGTAAGAAACATTGATCGAGAAAAACTATATGAAGGAAGGGTAAAGGCTTGATTTTAGTTGATACCAATATCTGGGTTTATGCTATTAATATAGATGCCCCACAACACCCTGTAAGCCGCAAATTCATCGAGGCAGTTATAGCAGGCCAGTTTAATGGCGTTATCACTCCCCAAATCCTGTTAGAATTCTATGCTATTATTACTGATAAGCGCCGGGTAGAACGGCCGCTTTCTCCAGAGTTAGCTTTGGAGCAAGTAAACGCTATTCGTACCGCTTGCCTAATTGTAGATGCAGGATCCAAGGCTCTTGATAGGCTAACCGAAATTCTGGCTGAACAGCCTGATTTGAAGGGAGCAAGGATATTTGATGCTTTCATAGTGGCCCAAATGATTGCGGCCGCTATAAAACAAATATGCACTTATAATATCCAAGACTTCAAGGGATACAAAGGTATTACCGCCTTGACTCCAGAGGAACTTATGGCCGGTTTGATTTCCTAAGTTTTTCGTGGAGCGAAGCTTGCTTTTCGGGTGGGGTTTTGTTATAATTTACCGTGCACATATTTGTGCACAAAGGAGAAGTTTAAGTGGAGCTCATAAGGGTAGGCGATAAACTCCTGGACCGGCGCAAAATCAATGCTACTATTGACCGGATTCTCTCCTTGCGCTGTCAAGGTTATTCCCAAGCCGAAACAGCCCAGCGGATAGGAGTGGACCGGTCTTTTGTCTCCCGGCTGGAAAGCCTGGGGGAAGTCCGGCGGGGCCGGAGGGTAGCAGTAATTGGTTTTCCAGTGGCCAATAAACAAGAGCTGCAGAAGATGTTGGAGGAGGAAGGGGTAGAATATATTTTTCTCCTTACGGAGGCGGAAAGGTGGGAATTTGTACGTAAGAAAAATGGTCTCGATCTCATAACTGAACTTATGGAGACTATTGCCCACCTGCGGGAGTTCGATGTAATAATAGTTATCGGCTCGGATTACCGCATTAAACTCAGCGAAGCTCTGCTCGGCCGCGAAGTCATCGGGGTGGAAATAGGAACTTCACCTATCAAAGAAGATCGAGCGGTTGACGTGGAAAAATTGCGCCAGCTTGTGCGAAAGGTATTACTGCCGGCAAAGGAGAGAAGGAGAGATGAAGCGGGTAGTTAGCATTAGCCTGGGATCTTCCAGGAGAAACCACGTGGTCCAGGTGGAATTTTTGGGAATTCAATTTGAGCTCTCGCGCATTGGTACCGATGGAGACCTGGAGAAGATGATTGCCCTCATCCGGGAGATGGACGGCCAAGTCGATGCCTTTGGCCTGGGGGGAATGGATCTTTACCTTCGCGTTGGGTCGCGCAAATATCTCCTGCGGGATGCGGCGCGGGTAGTAAAAGCGGCTAGGCAAACACCTATAGTAGATGGCGGAGGTCTAAAGGATACCCTGGAACGGAGGGTGATTAAAGAGCTTTCCGGGAAGGGCTTGGATTTCCGGGGTAAGAAAGTGTTGATGGTCTGCGCTGTGGACCGGTTCGGCATGGCGGAAGCACTGGCCGAAGCTGGAGCCGATCTTACTTGTGGGGATTTAATCTTCGGCCTGGGTTTGCCCGTACCCTTAAGGTCCTTACCTACCTTCCGCCGGGTGGCCTATTTAGCGGCCCCCATAGTACGCCTTTTTCCTATAAAGATGCTCTATCCAACCGGTCGAGAACAAGAGAAAATCGAGCCCCGCTACACCCGGTTTTACGAAGAGGCAGAGATTATTGCCGGCGATTTTCATTTCATCCGCCGTTATATGCCGGACAAGTTGCCGGGAAAAATCATTATCACCAATACTGTTACCCAGGCGGATGTAGAGGAGCTTAAAAAAAGGGGTGTGGCAACTCTGATTACTACCACCCCCGAATTTAATGGTCGGTCCTTTGGCACCAATGTCCTGGAGGCTGTTCTCCTGGTCTTGAGCGGCAAACGGCCGGAAGAAGTGACTCCCGATGATTATAACGCCCTGCTAGACCGCTTGGGGTTTAAGCCCCGTATAGTACATTTACAGGAGCCTGCGCCTGCTTCGCTGAGTTAAGGTGGATAAGCATACAAGGCAGGGGGTTGGAAAGTTGCACAGATTCGCCTTTATTATTCACCCGCTGGATGTGAGTGATGTAGCTCGGAAGTTTCCTATTACCGCCTATCTCCCCCACCGTTGGGTAGAGAGGCTTCTGCTGTGGTTGCCACCTATTAAAACATCTTATATAACCGGGGTGCGCTCCAGCTACGCTGAAACCGAGGGATGGTTTATCTCCTGCCCCTTAACCAGCCGGCAGATGGTTACTCTGCCGGAAAAATTTGTTTTAGACCGCATAATTCAGGCCGGCCGTCTGGCAGAAAAACTGGGAGCCGAGATTGTGGGCCTGGGAGCCATGACCTCAGTGGTAGGAGATGCCGGGATCACCATAGCCCGCCACTTGAACATTCCTGTAACCACGGGAAACAGCTATACTGTAGCTACAGCTCTGGAGGGTACCAAGAAGGCGGCCGAAATGATGGGGATCGATATTTCCCGCGCTCAAGTGGCAGTGGTAGGGGCTACCGGGGCTATAGGCGCGGTTTGCGCTAGGATTCTGGCCAGGGAATGCACTTCTTTAACCCTGGTGGCCAGGAAGAAGCAGAAATTGGAAGACCTGGCCCGCCGCATTTGGGAGGACACGGGGCTGACGGTCAATTTATCTACCGATATAAAAGAAGCTCTGCGCCGGGCGGACGTGGTTCTTACCGTTACTTCCGCGGCTGAGGCGGTTATTGAACCGGAAGATCTTAAGCCCGGGGCAGTGGTGTGTGATGTGGCCCGGCCGCGAGATGTTTCCCGCCGGGTAGCGGAGGAAAGGGATGATGTGCTGGTTATCGAAGGCGGTGTGGTGGAAGTCCCGGGAGAGGTTAATTTCCGCTTTAACTTCGGTTATCCTCCCGGGCTGGCTTATGCCTGCATGGCGGAAACCATGATCCTGGCCCTGGAAGGACGCCTGGAATGTTTCACTTTAGGTCGCGATCTTACCGTGGAGCAGGTGGATGAGATCAGCCGCCTGGCAAAAAAGCATGGTTTCCGGTTGGCCGGCTTGCGCAGCTTTGAGCGGCCGATGTCAGAGGAGAAAATTGAGGCTATACGCGAACGGGCAAGGCAAAAGCTGGCACTGGCTTGAACAGCTTGTGTCTAAAAGGATCTATTTCTGGCCAGGTTTCCAGTCTTATAAATGGAAGCCTGGCCTTATGTTTTTCGGGGCTGGCCGAAGCGGTATTACCAGGTGGGAAAGGTTGGGTCATAGCAGTAGTGACACACTGTTCTTGTTATACTGGCACTATAAATATTTTTTTTAGCAACAAGAAGGATTTTTTAATTACCCGTCGAAAAGTAAGAGGTAAGACCACTGAAGTCATATAAAGAAAGACGGCAAGACTTTAAGAAGGGGAGGTAAGACATGATGGCGAAGGGCAGGAAAGCCCATTTGCTCAGTTTAGTAGCTCTAATAATGGTGGTAGCTTTACTAGTAACTTCTTGTGGTAAGGCTCCATCTGCATCCAAAGATGATTACCCCAACAAGCAAATAACTTATCTTATTCCTTTTGATCCAGGTGGACAATCAGACCGGGAGGCCAGAAGACAGCAGCCCCTTCTAGAAAAAATTTTGGGTCAGAAAGTAGTAATTGACTATAAAGTGGGCGGCGGCGGTGCAGTGGGTTGGAGTGAACTAGTGCGCTCCAAGCCCGATGGTTACACTATTTGTGGTTTCAACATCCCTCACATCATTTTACAGCCCATGCAACAGGCCACCGGCTATAAGACCGAGCAGATTGTGCCGGTTGCGCTGTTCCAGTCTACTCCACTAGGGTTAGCGGTGTTAAACACCAGCCCCTATAAAACTTTAGAAGAGTTCCTGGAGGCTGCCAAGAAAAAGCCCGGACAAATTTCCATTGGCGGTTCAGGAACTTTCTCCGGGCACCAGATGGCTACCTTAAGGTTGGAGAAACTAACGGGTACTAAATTTAAGTATGTGCCCTTTACTGGCTCAGCTCCTCAGATAACCGCCTTTCTGGGCGGTCATGTAGAGGCTATTTTTGGCAACTCTGATGATCTGGTTAAGCACAAGGATAAAATCAGAGTGCTAGCCTTTGCCGGTAAGGAGAGATTTGAAGGTTTTGCAGATGCTCCCACCTTTAAGGAAAAGGGTATTGACTTGGTAGAAACTATTGACCGGGGAGTAGCTGTACCACCGGACACGCCAGCCAATGTTATTAAGAAGCTAGAAACGGCTTTCCTGGAAATTGCTCGCAATCCGGAAATACAGGCCCAAATGAAAAAGGAAGGTTTTGTTCCCATAGCTATGGGGCATGAAGAGACCAAGGCGTATATTGCCAAGATGACCAGCATTTATAAAGAGCTGGTAGACCAGATTAAACAGCAATAATCACTGACCAAAAACATGAGGGAGCTTTATGCGGACACAGCGTTCGGCGGATATTGTTAGCGGCGGTTTTTTGGCCATTCTGGGAGTCACATCCTTGATTACTTCCTTAAAAATATCCGGGGTTACGGGGGAGCATCTACACCCTCGGACCCTGCCCCTTTTACTGAGCTGGATAGTAATGGGGACGGGAATAATTCTGGCTATTACCGGGTGGCTTTATCGGGGCGAAAAGAAAGTAATCGCCTGGCCTGACCGCCATGGTTTTATAAGGATACTGGTAACCTGCGTAAGCTTGATAATTTATCTGTTGCTAATAGAAACTCTCGGTTTCCCTTTGAGCACCTTAATTTTTATAACATTTTTGGTGTGGTACTTGGGGCGCTACCACATTGTTCTTACCTTCATAATAGGAATTTTGTCGGCCGCTACTGTCTTTTTCCTGTTCATTCACATGCTGGAACTTCCTTTTCCCGTAGGTCCCTTAGGGTGGTAGGAGGCATTCTCTTATGTCCTTTTCTTGGAACTTCCTTTTAGACGGCTTCGCTCAGGCTCTTTCGCCTTTAAACATTCTATACGCCTTATTAGGGAGCCTGATAGGAACCCTGGTAGGTGTTTTGCCGGGCATCGGGCCTACTTCGGCTATCGCTATTCTGTTGCCCTTGACTACCATTTTGCCGCCCATCCCGGCCATCATAATGATGGCCGCTATCTACTACGGTGCCATGTATGGAGGCTCCACTACAGCCATCGTAGTTAATATACCAGGTGAGGCTTCTTCCGTGCCTACAGCTTTAGATGGTTTCCAGCTGGCGCGGCAGGGGAGAGGGGGCCCGGCGTTAGGCATCTCAGCCATATCTTCCTTTGTGGCCGGGACTTTAAGCCTGGTCGGCCTCACCTTCTTCGCCCCGGCCCTGGCCAATGTGGCCCTAGCCTTTGGACCTCCTGAATATTTTGCCTTGATGTTTATGGCTCTTACTCTGGTTATCAGCCTTTCCGGCCGGGCTTTATTAAAAGGGCTAATCGCCACCGCCTTAGGCCTTTTGGTGGCCATGGTAGGGCTCGATCCTGTCACGGGTGAAGCACGCCTTACCTTTGGCTCGGTTACTTTGATGGCTGGAGTCAACTTTATCAGCGTCATCATAGGTCTCTTCGCTATTGGTGAAGTGCTGGTAAATGTTGAAAGGGCAGTAGTTACGATTTATGAAACTAAAGTTCGCGACTGGCTTCCTACGCTGGAGGATCTTAAGCAGAGCTGGGGAGCTATGTTGCGCTCTTCAGTAATCGGCTTCTTTCTAGGCCTCTTGCCTGGCTGCAGCCCGGCAGTAACTACTTTTATCGCTTACGATGTGGAAAAGAGAGTATCTAAACGCCCCCATCTTTTTGGACATGGAGCCATAGAAGGGGTGGCGGCCGCTGAAGGCGCTAATAACGCTACTTGTAGCGGCGGTTTTGTTCCCCTATTTTCCTTTGGCATTCCTTCTGGTCCGGCTTTGGCCGTGCTTTTAGGTGGTTTTATGATGTACGGGCTGCAACCCGGTCCCATGTTATTTAAAGAAAATCCGGACCTGGTGTGGGCTGTTATTGCTAGTATGTATATTGGAAATGTTATTCTCTTAATTTTAAACTTGCCTTTAGTAGGATTGTGGGCCCGTATTGCCCTCATTCCTTTCCCCATCCTTGGTCCGTTAATTCTCCTGTTTTCAGTAATTGGAGCTTACAGCGTGCGCTTTTTAATGTTCGATGTCTGGGTGGCTTTAATATTTGGAGTCTTAGGCTATTTGATGCGCAAGTTGGGCTTCCCCCTGGCACCTATGGTTTTAGCCACTGTCCTGGCCCAAATGCTGGAGACCTCCTTAAAGCAGTCATTGGTGCTTTCCGACGGTTCACCTTTGATTTTCTTTACGCGACCCATCTCCGTCGCTTTTATGATTATAGCCATCGCCATGGTTGTGTGGGGCCTGTGGCTTCAGTTCCGCGGCCGGAGCGCCGAATTAGCGGCCGAAGATGGAGAAGCCTAAGCTGTATAGGAAGGAAAAGCTTAATTCTGGTGAATAGACGCGCCAGACATCACGTTTGGCGCGTTTTTTACATGATCCCGGCTTGGAGTGACAAGAGGCCTGCTTACGCCTTGGGGAAGGAAGCTACCAGTGGCCGTGACATGCATATTCTGCTTATGATAGAATAGCTTTGTATAGGAAGAAGTAAAAGTTGAACAGAGCGACATAGAGGGAGCAGGTGAAATAATGAAAGCAGAGAAATCTAATGAGCTTTTTCAGACCATTAAGGACCCGCGCAGTGTCTATCACCGGGTAGTGGACGAAATTAAGAAGCGCATTTTCGAGGGTCGGTTAAAGCCAGGAGATAAACTGCCGGCAGAAAGGGAACTGGCGGAGATGTTGGGCGTAAGCCGTACCTCGGTCAGGGAAGCCTTAAAAATGTTGGCTGCGGAAGGACTGGTCAATATCAAGCATGGGCAGGGGGTTTTTATTGCCGAACAGGATCCGGATGCTTATCTGCAGCAATTTGCCAAGAGAATTTTTGTCAGTCCCCGGGTTATCAAAGATTTGTTTGAAATTCGCAAGGTCCTGGAACCGGTGGCTAGCGTGTGGGTGGCCCAGAGGGCCGGGGAACAGGAAATTAGTGAGCTGGCCGATCTTATCCGGCAGACCAAGGAGCAGTTGGGGAAACTGAAAAGCGGGCGCCTTTCCCTTTTAGCGAGTCATGATAGCCAGTTTCACTACGACCTGGCCCGGGCTACCGGAAACAGCGTACTGGTACGTATTGTAGAAAGCCTCCTCGATCTTTTGGCTGACAGCCGTTCTCGATCACTATCTATACCGGGCCGCGGAGAAGCTTCCGTGACCGAACACGAAGCTATTGTGGAAGCCTTGCTTCAGCGAGATGCTAATGCGGCTGCAGCCGCTATGCTTAGACATTTAGAGAACGTAGAGCGGCAGGTAGTACAGGAAGAGCCTGGGCCGCGGAATTCTTCTGCCAGTGGAAGGAATTAAAAAATTTAATAGTTAGTGGTAATACCACTGAGGAATGATGATTTCCTAGGAAGGGGGATATTGATGCGAGTAGAAGTCCCTTACGGCAACGGTTTAGAGACAGCGGAATTGCCGCCAGGTTTAGAGGTAGAAGTAGTAAATTTACGTCCTTACCCGGGAGCAGCAGATGAAGCAGGAGAAATAGAGCGGGCCTTATCCAGCCCCTTGGGTTTTAGCTGGGAGAGCTTGCGGGGAGTCAAGAAGGCGGTAATTGTGGTGAGCGATTTGACCCGGCCGGTGCCCAATAAAGTTATTTTGCCTGTTTTAATCAAAAGACTCACCGAAGTAGGTATTGAGAGATCCGGCATTACTATCCTCATAGGTGCAGGCTTACACCGGCCGGCGCCTCCGGAAGAGTTTCCTGCCATTGTGGGCGAAGAGATTGCTAATACAATCAAAGTGATCAGCCATGATGCTTATGCGCCCGGCACGTTGCGTTATGTGGCCACCACTTCCCGCGGAACACCCATCTGGGTAAACCGCCACTATCTGGAAGCCGAAGTGCGCATTATAGTGGGCATGATCGATCCCCACCAGATTGTAGGCTATAGCGGAGGGGCAAAGGGTTTGGCCATCGGCTGCGGCGGAGAAGCCACCATCCGCGCCAATCATTCTCTCCTTAAACTGGAGGGGAGCGAACTGGGCCGGGTAGAAGGCAATCCCGCCCGGGAGGACATTGATGAAATAGGCCGCCTGGTGGGGATAAACTTGATTGTCAACGTGATTCTTAACGGCCGGCGAGAGATTGTCAAAGCGGTAGCCGGTGACTACTTGGAGGCCCACCGCGCCGGTGTGGCCCTAGCTCGGGAAATCTGCGAAGTACCTGTTTCCCGCGAGGCCGACCTGGTCATCGCTTCACCCGGGGGATTCCCTAAAGATATTAATCTCTACCAGGCCCAAAAAGGGCTGGCCCATGCGGCCCGTATTGTAAAGGAAAAAGGCGTAATCATTCTTTGCGCTGAGTGCCGGGAAGGAGTAGGAGATGACCGGTTTACGAAAGCCATGCTCGAAGGAGGGACGGTAGAAGGGGTTTTGCGCAACTTTGCCCAGCAAGAATTCCAGATGGGCGCTCATAAAGCTTATTTGTGGTGCCGCAGCTTGCAAAAAGCCCAGGTAATCTTAGTCAGTAAAAATATCGACCCTGAGACTGCCGGCATCATGCAAGTGACCCCTGCTGCCAACCTCCAGGAAGCGGTGGATATGGTCAAGGATAGCTTGCCGGCAAGGGCCCGGGTTGCCGTCTTGCCCAAGGCCGGTTCAACTATTCCCTATGTCCTAAATACCACGATGGGGGTATAAACCTCGACTGGTAGTCTACCGTATCAGAGTGTCTGCGGGAGTGAATACCCTTGATAGAAATTATAGTCAACGGGAAAAGAAAGCAAGTAAGGGATGGCCTAAGTTTGCATGAATTGCTGCAACAGGAAGGATTACTTTCTCCCATTGTCACAGTAGCCGTAAACAAGCGTTTTTTGACCAAAAAAGAATATGGCTTGATTTTACAACAGGGAGATGTTATAGAGACAGTAAATTTTATGGACGGCGGATAAGGGAACTTTGATAGGGAGAAATCTTCCTTGCTAAAGCCAAAAGTAAGCGATATAATAGACCCATAGAGTATAATATTATACATTTTTAAGGGGTATGTATAATAATGAGTGCCACTAACGTCCTGGTCGTTTACCCGGAAAAGTGCGTAGGGTGCCGCCTTTGTGAGCAATGGTGTTCCTTTAAACATGAAGGTCAGGTGAATCCCTGCAAAGCCCGTATCCGGGTAGTCCGGGTGCACAGCAAATACGTAAATATTCCGGTAACCTGCATGCAGTGCGCCAAAAGTCCCTGCATTGCTGCTTGCCGGGAGGGCGCTTTAAGTAAAAGCCCGGAGACAGGTGCCATCCTGGTAAACGAAGAAACCTGCATAGGCTGCCGGCGGTGTATAAGGGCCTGTCCCTATGGAGCCATAGGCATTGATAAAGATAAAAGAGTAGTTTTGATTTGTGATCTTTGCCAAGGTAATCCCCAGTGCGTCGCCCACTGCCGCGAAGGCGCCATCCAGTATGTGCCTTTGGCTGTGGCTGACCGGGGGCCAAGGGATGCTTACGCCGAGGTAGCTGCTGCTGAGATTCAAGGGGGGATCAGATAATGACGGCTTTAAAGGGGTTAGCCGGAAAGATTTTGCGTATCAATCTCAACAACGGTACCATAATTAAGGAACCTACCCCCCAAGAAGTATTTGCCAGCTATATAGGTGCCCGCGGTGTAGGCGCTTACCTCTTGCTAAAGGAGCTAAGACCGGCCACGGACCCCCTGGGGCCGGATAATAAACTTATTTTTCTTACCGGTCCTTTAGAGGGGACCCTGGCTCCAGGCGCCAACAAAATAACTGTTACCTTTCGCTCACCTTTGACAGGCACTTATTCCTTTTCCTTGTGCGGCGGGCACCTGGCCCCTGAGCTTAAGTTTGCTGGATATGACGGTATCATAATTGAGGGGCGGGCTCCTCATCCTGTATACCTCTGGATAGATGGAGACCAGGCGATGTTAAAGGATGCCTCCCACCTGTGGGGCAAACTCACCCATGCTACGGAGGATGCCATACGCAGCGAGCTCAAAGATCAGTCCATCAAAGTAGCCTGTATTGGCCCGGCAGGAGAAAAACAAAGCCGCTTTGCCTGCATCCAGAGCGATTATCACCGCGAGTTCGGCCGGGGTGGCGCTGGAGCTGTGATGGGCTCCAAAAACTTAAAGGCCATAGCTGTACGCGGTACCAGCGGGGTAGAGGTGGCCGACCCGGAAGCCCTGGCCAGCCTGGCGGAAAAAACTTACGAAATATTGGGATCCAACCTCAAGGCCCGGGCTCGCCGGAAATACGGCACCCCGGAAATGATAGACGGGACCAATGCCCTGGGCTACTGGGGCACTCGCAACTTTAGCACGGGCTATTTTGAAGAGGCGGAAAAAATCAATGCCGCCAGCATGGAGGAGAACATCTTTGTAGGCCACATGTCGTGTTATGCCTGTCCCATAGCCTGCGGTAAGGTGAGCCGTATTAAAGATGGTCCTTATTCTGGAACCCAAATTGAAGGGCCCGAGTTTGAGTCCATCGGACTACTAGGAGCTAACTGCGGTGTGGCCGACCTGGCAGCCCTGGTAAAAGCGGTAGAAATTTGCGATGTTTACGGCCTGGACACTATGTCGGCCGGAGCAGTAGTGTCCTTGGCCATGGAATGTTATGAAAGAGGTATCCTCACCCAAAGGGATACCGACGGTATTGACCTGCGCTTTGGCAACGGCGAAGCCCTGGTGGCCATATTACAGAAAATTGCTCAGCGGGAGGGCTTGGGGGATCTTTTAGCCGAAGGTTCCAGGATAGCGGCCGAAAAGCTGGGCGTGCCCGAGTTAGCCATGCAGGTCAAAGGACAGGAGTTTCCTACCTATGAGCCTCGCGGGATAAAAGGCATGGGCCTGACTTATGCCATCTCTCCCCGGGGAGCCCACCATATGATAGCTCCTACTATGGGCGCTGAGGCTGCCGGGGACGGCGGCAGGCGCCTAGAATATAGGGGCAAGGCTGCCTTGGTGCGAGAGATGCAGTTGCTAATGGCAGTAGTGGATTCCCTTGCCCTCTGCTCTTCCATGCGCTTCGCTCTGGGACTAAAGGAGCAACTGGAGCTTTACCGGGCGGTTACGGGCCTGGCCCTGGATGAGGCAGCGGCCAGGCTAAAGGCTGAGAGAATAGTTAATCTGGAGCGGCTCTTTAACCTACGAGAAGGTTTCGACCGCAAAGATGATAGGCTTCCCCCCAGGATGCTAAAAGAGCCCATGCCTTCAGGTCCCAGCCAAGGTCAGGTGGTGGAACTGGAGCCCATGTTGGATGAGTACTATGACCTCATGGGCTGGGACCGTCAGGGGCGGCCCACAAAGGAGAAGCTGGCTCAATTGGGGCTGGAGTATGTCTGGCAAGAGGTGAGCTCATAAAATTTAAAGCTTAAAAAGTGGTTTTATAGCCCCCTGGCTTATGGGTATAATGCCAGAGCGGGCTATTTTATTTTTGGTGCTTGCACGGACGCATAAAAAGGCAGTATAATGCACATGAGTATAATTTTATATAATTAAGCAAAATTGAGGTGTCTGATCGTCATGAAAATAAATATCGACCGTTCTAAACCCGTTCCGCTACATTATCAAATCACTAATGACCTGCGCCGCGCTATTAAAGAGGGGAAATATAAGGTAGGGGACTTATTCCCTACAGACAAACAGTTGATGGAGATGTACGGCGTCAGCAGTATTACGGTACGGCGGGCGGTGTCTGCTCTGGTGGCAGAAGGCTTGCTGGAAAGGCGGCCGGGCAAGGGCACTTTTGTTAAAAGGGCGGCGGTAGAGGAAACCCTGGGAAAGCTCACTGGGTTTTTTGAAGAGATGCGGGCACGTGGTTATGTGCCCAGCGCCGAAATCCTATATACCGGCCCGGTGAAAATAACTCCGCAAGAATTGCGCCGGGCGCCCCAGCTGCGGGTATTTGAAGGCCAACCCCTTTATCTCATCGAAAAAATCCAGAAAATGAACGGCCAGCCGGTTACTTATTTGCGCAGCTACTGGCCCTACGAGTACGGTTCTCGCCTGGCTGAGTTTGACCTCGAACATTACGGCCTGTATGAACTGGTGGAGTCCAAGCTAGGGCTGGTGTTGGAGAGGGCCGAACAGACCATCTCGGCCGGAAAAGCGGGGAAGAAAGAGGCTTTTTATCTGCAAGTAAAAGTAGGCTCTCCCCTTCTAATAATGGAGCGCATAGCTTATTCTGGCGATATGCCCGTGGAGCTCTCTATCAATGCCTACCGGGCCGATAGATATAAATACCGCGTGGAACTGGACCGTAGCCGCCCGCGAGCCGGTAGCGGTATTATTGTAGAGTAGCGGGATTATAAAACGTTAAATTTAACGTTGAATTCCTTGCCTTAAGTGCTTATTTATTGGGGCAAGGAATTTATATTTCGGAGCTCCGGCAGGAATTTTTTAAGAGACGACGAATTATTCATATGTGGAATATAGTTCTATATTTAAAACAAAGGGGAACGAAGGGTGACGAAGGCTAACGATTCCACACCTATAAAAACGTTAGAGGTTCTAGAAGTATTGGCTTCTGCTAAAGAGGGGCTTGGGGTCACGGAGATTAGCCGGGCTTTAGGCTTGAGCAAAAGCACTGTCCACCGCATCCTTATGGCCCTGGTAAACAGGCAGTACGTTCTTAAGGATGAAGTTACCCGGCGTTATCGCCTGGGTTTTAAGTTGTTGTTGCTGTCCAGCCAGGTCTTGGATTCTCTGGAATTGCGCCAGCTAGCTCGTCCCGAACTGGTGGACCTGGCTAACAGGAGCCGGGAAACTGTCCACCTGGTATGGCTGGAGGGAGACGAAGGTGTTTATGTAGAGAAAATAGATACCTCCGAAACTATAGGCTTACTGTCTAGGGTTGGCAAGCGGGTACCTTTATATTCTACAGCCGTTGGTAAATCAATGTTAGCTTTTATGGACGCCGAACGGTTAGACTCTTATTTGCAAAAAGTAAATTTAGTTCCGGTTACGCCTCATACCATTACCGATGTGGAAAGGCTAAAGGAACATCTGGCTCAGATTCGCCAGCAGGGATTCGCCCTCGATTGCCAAGAAAACCGCTTGGGCGTTATATGTGTAGCGGCACCTATTTTCCAGGCCGACGGCCAGGTTATAGCTGCTGTAAGTATTGCAGGACCGGATTTTCGCTTCACCCTGGACAAGGCTAAAGAACTGGGACCTATAGTGAAAGAAGCCACTTTGAGTATTTCAAGAAAATTGGGCTTTAACCCGGGGTTTTAGGATGTGAACCCTAAAATGGACCAGGAAAACATAAAGTTACCTACAGGTAGTCAGATAGGTTTATTATTGGTAGTCTGCTATTTGCTTATTATAGTATTTGTGTACAACCATATAAACCTGCTACCAGCCTTTTTGCTCAATATTATTTTCACTATTATATTTGGTACCCGGTTGGGTTATAAATGGCAGGATATAGAAAAACGACTGGCCCACTGCGCGAGCGAAGCCTTTAATCCTTTCCTTATACTTCTAGTTGTTGGTTTGTCGATCGGCATTTGGATAACCTCGGGGGTACTACCCACCCTCTTGTATTATGGCATAACTTATATTTCGCCTCAATTTTATCTCACCGAAGCCTTTATTATTTCCCTGGTAACCTGTGTAGCTCTGGGTTCGATCGTAGCGGCCTTGGGGACAGCCGGAATTATCCTTCTGGGCATCGGGGCTACGCTTAACGTATCTCCAGCCCTGGCCGGAGGGGCTATTCTCTCTGGAGCCCTAGCCGGCAATCTTTTATCGCCTTTATCGGAGATGGTTGTTCTAGCTGTGTCCATGGCCCAGAGCAATCTAAGGGATCACATAATAAATACCAGCCGTACAGCGGGCGTTTCGATTTTAATAGCCGTTTTTATGTACAGCGTCCTGAATTTGTACCTTCCTCAAGGTGATATAGCCACAGCTATAATACAGAAGAAGCAAGAGATTGTTATGGAGTATAATGTTAACCCGCTTTTATTATTACCTGTAGGCTTAGTACTGGTGTTAAGCATAACTAGGGCGCCCTTATTATTCATACTTTTTTTGAATATCATTGTTAGTGTTTTATTGGGGTTCCTTACCCAGCCCCAGTTTACTATTAGCAAAATTCTAGCTGGGATTTCCGGCAGTTCTCCCTTGACCGGAGTGGATTTTCTGGATTCCTTGGCTGCCCGAGCGAATATTAACAATTATACAGGTGTAAGCGTCTTGGTGCTTTTGGCTGGTACCTGGGGCATGCTCCTAAAGGAATTAGGGGTAGTGGAAGGGGGGTTAGGAAGATTTTTGATTGGGCGAGAAAACTCTTATAAAGATTTAATGTTAAGGGCCATGGGCATGGCCTTTTTGCTAGGAGTTATTACCTGTGCCGTGATCCCCAGCTTAGTTATCTCCGGCGGGTATTTTCGCGAAAAGTTCAGGCAGGCCCGCGTGGATGCCTCTCATCTTTCCCGTTTAATGCTAGAACAGACAATGGTTCCGGCCCCTTTCTTCCCCTGGACTAATTTGTATTTTATGATTCAAGCTGCTTTAGGGATTAATCCGATAATGACTGCTCCCTACTATTTTATAGGCTGGCTAGTCCCACTAGTATCTATTTGTTCACTTTTTCTGCCAAGAATTAAGTTTTCCAAATAATTCACTGTTATGTCGAGGAATCGGGAAGAAGGAATTGTTTAATTTGTGTCGAATATATTTACTAAGAAACAATGTTCCAGATTTGGTACATTAACCAGAAAAGAGGTTTAACTCTAAGAAAATGGCTGTCATTCATTTTAGCAACCCATTTTTCCCTTCCCTCCGAATTAATAAGCAGATTTCAGTTGACGAATTTTATCCCCGCGACGCTCGTGAGTTATGCGTAGGAGATGAAGATAATCTTATTGCCCAAGGGCTAGACAACCCCATAGGTACTCCGGCCCTTAGCGAGATGCTGTCGCCCGACCAGCGGGTATTAATTATTGTAGACGACAACACCAGGACTACACCGGTAAGCCGTATTTTACCTCACATATTAGACAGGATAAAGAAGGCAGGGGTGCGTAATGAGCGCATTGAAGTTCTCGTGGCTCTGGGCACCCACCGGCCCCTTAATGAAGCCGAACTAAAGCAAAAGCTTAGCCCAGAAGTGTATCAGAATTATTTAGTTCATAATCATAATTGGCAAGACCCAGATTCTTTGATAAACATTGGCAAGACCGATTCAGGTATTGAGATCTGGATTAACCGGCACTTAAAGGAAGCCGATTTCATAATCGGTATAGGCCATATTGTACCCCATAGGGTGGCCGGTTACAGCGGCGGCGGTAAGATCATTCAGCCCGGCGTTTGTGGCCCCCTTACTACCGGTCAAACCCATTGGCTCAGCGCCTATTATGTGGCCAGTGAAATCCTAGGTAGGCCGGATAATCCGGTAAGGAAGGAAATAGAAGAAGTAGCCCTTAGAGCCGGTTTAAAGTTTATCGTTAATGTTGTCCAGGATAAAACAGGCCGTCTGGCCGGAGTCTTTGCCGGTGATCCTATCAGGGCCCACAGGCAGGGATGCAGGCTAGCCCAAAATATTTATGGAGTCCCTATTAAAGGAAAAGCGGACATAGTAATAACCGAAGCCTTTCCGGCCGAATTAGAGCTGTGGCAGGCCACCAAGGCCCTGCAAGCGGCCGATATGGTAGTCAAACCAGGTGGAGTTGTAATTCTGCTGGCTGAATGCCCCGAAGGTATATCCAGAAGCCACGGAGACCTAATTCTTGAATACGGGTTCAGGCCTTTAGGGGAAGTGGAAAGGCTAGTGGCTGGCAAGGAAATAACCGATCTAAATATAGCTTCTTACTTAGCCCGCGTAGGTAATATTCTTAGAAAGGTTAAAGTTATCCTGGTGAGCAAGGGAATTTCGGCCCTTGAGGCCCGTGTATTGGGATTTTATAGCGCTGACAGCCCTCAAGAAGCTCTAAATATGGCTGTAAAGCTTGTTGGCCAAAGCAATAGGATTGCAGTGTTACATAATGGCAGCGAAATTTTACCACTTGTTACTACATGAAGGTGCTATTAGTTATACAATTTTAGTAATAAAAGGAGGAGGCGATAGCAAGAAGGTCTAGGCGGGGGAGAGTTCTTTAAGGGAATAAGTTAAAACCCGAAACTTGAGAGGGAGGAGAGAGGATGAAGAGCTTCAATAAAAGACTGTTGATTTTATTAAGTCTCTTGGCAATATTAGGCCTTGTTATGGTAGCCTGTGGCCCCAAACAACAGGGAGGCAGTCAAACTGCTCCGGCCCCCAAATATCCTGAAAAAGAAGTCACCCTCATTTGCCCCTGGCCTCCTGGAGGGTCTAGCGATCTTATATCTCGGGCCATAGCTCAGATAGCCTCTAACAAATACTTAGGTAAGCCTATGGTTGTTGTAAATCGCGACGGGGCCAACGGGATGATAGCCACTACCGAATTGGCTAAAACCAAGCCCGATGGCTATACCATTGCCCTGGGGGCCAGCGGGTTATTTGTGACCCAGCCTTTCGTTCAAAAAAACTTGGGATATAAACAGGAGGATTTTGAGTTTTTGCTCGGCCTTACAAATGAGCCCATTTTACTTACGGTCAATGCTAGTTCACCTTATAAGACTCTCGAAGATTTGATTAAAGATGCTAAAGAAAAGAATAAAGTTATACGTTACAGCAATTCGGGCATGGGTGGTATTCCTCAACTTTGCCTAGACTATTTATTCCAATTGGCCGGCGTTAAGTCCCAACCTGTACCCTTTAAAGGCGGCGCTCCGGCTTTGACTGCAATCTTGGGAGGCCATGTGGATGCTGCTGCCTCCCATCCAGGTGAGGCTATACCTCATATTAAGGCAGGCAAGCTGCGACCCTTAGCCATATCTTCTACCCAGAGATTCTCCGCCTTGCCGGATGTTCCCACCATGAAGGAAAAGGGCTTTGATATTGATATGGGCGTGAAGAAGTTCGTTTTTGCCCCTAAAGGTCTACCAGACGAAGCCCGGAAGGTATTGACCGAAGCTCTACAAAAAGTGGCTAACGATCCTGAATTTAAGAAGACTATGGAAGATAATAACATAATGCTGGAAGTAATGAGCGGTAAAGATGTTGTGGACTACTTTAACAAGCAGGCTCCCATTATGAAGAAATTGATCGAATCCATGCCCCAGATAGAAGCCAAATAATTTTACACTTATGTTCGGAAGGCGGATACATTTCCGCCTTCCCTCTTAAAACAAATATAATTTTATTACGGTTAAAAGGAATGTGAGCTATGTTCAATATCTTAATCACTGCTCGCGTGTTTGGCCGTTACTCTCGCGAACCCTTCCAGATACTTGAAAAAGGTAATTGCCATATAGTTCCCAACCCTTGGTTGGGTAAGAAGCTTAAAGAGAAGGAAATGCTACTCTTGGTAGGTAACGTGGATGGGATTATCTGTGGCGAAGATGAAATCACAGAAAGAGTTATAGCTGCAGCCCCGCGGTTAAAGGTAATTTCTAAATTTGGCGTCGGGGTAGATAAAATCGATGTGGCGGCAGCCACCCGGCGTAAAATTGCGGTTTGCAACGCGCCGGGGGCCAATAGTGAAAGTGTAGCGGATATGGCCTTTTGCTTGATGTTGGGTGTGGCCAGACGAATAACCTTAGCCGACCGACAGGTTCGCCAGAGCCTTTGGGAACCCATTGTGGGCCTTGAGCTGTGGAAGAAGACCCTGGGTATCATCGGACTAGGGAAAATCGGGAAGGCAGTAGCCCGCAGGGCCAAGGGTTTCGATATGCGGATCTTAGCCTATGATGTTTACCCTGATATAGATTTCATACAAAAAGAAGGAATTGAATTGGTAACTTTAAAGGAACTCTTAAGCCGGGCGGACTTTATCTCCCTTCATCTACCGGCCACCCCCGAAACCAAAGGCTTAATCGGTGCGGAAGAATTGGCCCTTATAAAACCCGGAGCCATTTTGGTGAACACTGCCCGGGGTGATATTATAGATGAGGTCGCCCTTTACACTGCTTTGAAGGAAGGGAAATTAGGCGGGGCCGGGTTAGATGTTTTTGCAGAAGAGCCCCCAGATCCTTCCTCTCCCCTGTTTGAACTCCCCCAGGTGGTCATGGCGCCGCATAGCGGTGCCCATACCGTAGAAGCGATTGATAGAATGGGGATTGTTGCCGCTCAAAATTTAGTCAAGGTGCTTAAGGGAGAACTTCCTGTGGCTATAGTTAATTCGGAGGTTTTAGGGGGTTAAGTGACTATGGCCAGGATATCCAGGAACGTGGCCGGTGCTTTGACTATAGGAACGATAACCGCAGTTTATTTATATGAGGCCTTTAAATTGCCCTTTGGCTCGGCAGCGGCACCGGGTATGGGTTTTATGCCGGTGTTGGTAGGGTTAACTCTGGTAGTCCTTTGCATAATGCTCATCGGCAAAGAGCTACTATGGTCCTCTCCTCTCGCTTCCTCCGGTGACCAGGAGAAGGACATATGGGAGGAAGAAGGGGAAGGTGAAAGTTCGGGCTATAGAAAGCCTTTTATGCTTATCCTAACTCTGTTGCTTTACCCTTGGGCCTTAACTTATTTAGGCTTCATCCTATCCAGTATCTTCCTGTTATATACCAGTTTAAGAATCATGGCCTACCGGAACTGGTGGATATCCCTGGCAGTGGCTGTGTTAACAACTATTGTGGCCAATATTGTTTTTTACCGTTGGTTAGGTATTTATTTCCCCAAGGGCATCCTGGGATAGGGGGCAGCTTTAGCAATGGAAGGATTATTACATGGTTTTGCTGTGGCTTTGACACCTATAAATCTCTTGTGCGCTTTTGTTGGAGCTTTCTTAGGCACTTTAGTTGGCGTACTGCCGGGCATCGGGCCTATCGGCTCTATGGCTCTACTATTAGGGGTCACCTATGGCTTACCGCCGGCTACTGCCTTGATTATGTTTGCTGGTATTTATTATGGTTCCATGTACGGCGGTTCCACCACTTCTATCTTGGTAAATATACCAGGGGAAGCCAGTTCCGTAGTAACAGCCATCGACGGTTATAAAATGGCCCGCAAGGGAAGGGCCGGGGCAGCCCTTTTCCTAGCCGCTGTAGGTTCTTTTGTGGCCGGGACCATTGCTCTGATAATTTTAACTTTTCTCGCTCCGAGGCTGGCTGAGGTAGCTCTTAAATTCGGGCCCCCTGAGTATTTTGCTATTGCCGTCTTTGGTTTACTGGTTTTATCCCAATTAAGCGGACAGGGATTACTGAAGTCCCTCATAATGGTAGGTGCTGGCTTGCTTTTGGGTACCATAGGCCTGGATATTATTACCGGCCAACCGCGCCTGACCTTCGGTTCGGTAGAGCTGCAAAAAGGAATAGATTTTGTCCCCATTGCTATGGGTCTATTTGGAATTGCCGAAGTATTGCAGGTGGCGGAAGAGAAATTAGAGGAAAAGAAAGATATCATAAAGGTCAAGCTAAAGGAACTATTGCCCAACCAGATGGAATTCAGGCGTTCTCTTGGACCTATAATTAGGGCCTCCTTCCTAGGTTTCTTTACCGGCTTGATTCCTGGCCCTGCAGCCGTTATCTCCACCTTCTTGTCCTATACTTTAGAGCGCAAGATAAGCAAGTACCAGAAAGAGTTTGGCCACGGCGCCCCGGAAGGAGTGGCAGGTCCGGAAGCAGCCAACAATGCTGCGGCCGTGGGAGCCTTTGTTCCCCTTTTATCCTTGGGCATTCCTTTTGCACCACCCACCGCCCTTTTACTTTCGGCCATGATGATCCACGGGGTTACTCCCGGGCCGCTTCTGATAAAGGAGCACCCTGAAATCTTCTGGGGCGTGATCGCCAGTATGTATATAGGGAATTTTATGCTCCTGGTATTAAACCTTCCCTTGGTAGGCTTATTTGTTAATGTTCTGCGCACGCCCCGGAATCTGTTAATGCCTATTATTCTGCTTTTATGTGTAATAGGTGCCTTTGCGGTCAATAACTCGGTTACCGATATTTGGATTATGTTTATTGCCGGCATTGCGGGTTATATCCTGCGGAAATGGCGTTTCTCCGTGGCCCCTCTGGTATTAGCCCTGGTCATCGGTCCTATGTTGGAAGATTCTTTGCGGCAGTCCTTGATGCTTTCTGGAGGAAAGTTTGGTGTGTTTTTAGACAGCCCGATATCGCGGAGCTTATTTATACTGGCTGCTGCTATTATATTGATGCCTCCAGTAGTGAGATTGCTTAGGAATAAGCTAAGGGGAACTTCCTGTTCCTCTATGTAGGGGAAGTCCAATCTTTAAATTTTTAGGAGGGATAGATCCTTGAGCTACAAGAGAGTAGAAGGTATTATTGCAGCTACGGTTACACCCTTGACGGAAGAAGGGAGGCTAAATCTACAGGAGATAGGGAGGCTGACCAATTTTTTAATCGAGAAGGGGATTCACGGTATATTTCCCTGCGGTTCTACGGGAGAAGGGGTTCTCTTATCCTTGGAAGAGAGAAAGAAAGTAGCGGAAATAACCGTAAAGGAGGCGGCCGGCCGGGTACCGGTTATTGTCCATACAGGTTCTTTGGACTTAAAGGAGGCCCTTGAGCTTACTCTTCACGCGCGGGATACGGGCGCCGACGGAGCGGCGCTGATTCCCCCGTATTATTATACGGTGGACGACGCCACCATTCTACAATATTACACTGCAGTAGCCAGGCAAGTTCCCGACTTTCCCCTTTATGTCTATAACATACCCGGCAACGTGAAAAACTCCGTATCACCCAAGGTTTTAGCCAGATTGCAATCCGAATATCCCCATATTGTGGGTATTAAAGATAGCAGCATGGATTTTATGAACTTCATTAACTTTAAACAGCAGATGCCTGAGGACTTCTGTATTCTCATGGGCAATGATGCCCAGATTTACGCCTCCCTCCTTATGGGCGGTACCGGCGCGGTAGCTGCCACGGCTACGGTGTTCCCGGAGCCGGTGGTTGAGATTTATGAAAGCTTAAAGGCCCAAAATATGGAAAGAGCCTTAAAAGCCCAAGATATGGTCATTAAGTTGCGGGCCATTTTTAGGAGCTATACTCCCATTGCCCCTTATAAAGAAGCGTTGAAATTTAGAGGAATAAACGGTGGTATACCTCGTCCCCCACTGCGCCCCCTTACCAGGGAAGAGAGTCAGAGATTAAGGGCCGAACTAGAAGCCCTAGGCTTGCTGGGTTAAGAGTGTGGAGGAAAGAGAGCTCAGATGTTTACTAAGGACCGCAGGTACCGCAGTTGGGAAGTAGTCGAAGGTATAGACCGCGGGGGGCCTCGGGCACATTTAAAAAATATAGGCTTGTTAGCCGAAGAAATGAAGAAGCCTTTTATCGGAATTGTAAATACTTACAGCGAGATGCATCCCGGGCATTTTCATCTTAATGAACTGGTAAGACAGGTTAAATATGGGGTATATGCAGCAGGCGGTATCCCTTTCGAGTTCGGCACCATTGCCATTTGTGATGGGTTCTCCCAGGCCAATAAGGGCATGTGCTATGTGCTGCCCAGCCGGGAAGTAATTGCCGATTCTATTGAAGTAATGGTGGAAGCCCAGCGGTTTGATGGTTTAGTTCTAGTGGGCGGTTGTGATAAGATTGTCCCGGCCTTGCTCATGGCGGTTGCCCGGTTAGACCTACCGGCTATTATCGTTACGGGTGGCCCTATGTTGCCCGGCCGCTACGGAGGAAGGGAATGGGCCACTTACGAACTGAAGGAAGCGGCAGGAAAGTTAAAGCGCGGCCTTCTGACCCAGGAAGAATTTGAGGAAATGGAGGATTGCTTCTCCCCGGTTGCCGGTTCCTGCGCCATGATGGGCACAGCCAACAGCATGTCCATTGTTTCCGAAGCTTTAGGCCTGAGCTTGCCTGGCTGTGCTACCGCCCATGCCGTGGAAGGGAAGAAGAGGCGCCTGGCCAAAGCCAGCGGTTACCGCATAGTGGAACTAGTGCATGCCGGTTTTAAGCCCAGTTCCGTATTAACCAGGGAAGCCTTTTTCAATGCCATCCGAGTGGCCATGGCGGTAGGAGGTTCTACCAATTGTTTATTGCATATTCCGGCCATTGCTTATGAATTAGATATAGAGATTACCCCGGATGACTTTGAAAGAATAAGCAGTTCTACTCCTTATCTCGCTAAAATCAAACCCAGCGGCTCTCACACTTTAAAAGACCTGGAAGACGCCGGTGGGGTGCCGGCCATAATGAAAGAGCTAGGTTCCCTCTTGGACGGCTCCCAGCAAACAGTAAGCGGGCTAACCATTGGCCAAATAGCCGCCACGGCTAAAAATAAGAATCCGGAAGTAATACGGCCCCTTGCTCGTGCCTATAGCCCCCAGGGGAGCTTGGCTATACTTAAGGGCAATCTGGCTCCCCGAGGGGCGGTGGTAAAACAAACGGCAGTAATGCCTTCTATGCTCCGCCACCAGGGGCCGGCCCGGGTTTTTGACAGCGAAGAAGAGGCCAATGCTGCTATTCTAGAGGGACGCATTAACCACGGGGACGTAATTGTGATCCGCTATGAAGGCCCCAAAGGGGGCCCCGGCATGCGGGAGATGCTTACAGCTACTTCTTTGCTGATGGGGATGGGGCTGGAAGATGTGGCTTTAGTTACCGACGGGCGCTTTTCCGGCGCCACCCGGGGTCCGATGGTGGGCCATGTTGCTCCCGAAGCGGCTAGCGGTGGCTTGATAGGCCTGGTGGAGGATGGCGATCCAATTTTAATTGATATTCCAGGGCGTCGGTTAGAACTATTAGTGCCCGAGGAAGAACTAAATCGCCGCCAGGCTAACTGGCGACCTCCCGGACCCAAGATAAATAAGGGATATCTCCGGCGCTATATCCACCTAGTTACTTCTGCGGATGAAGGCGCTACGCTGAAGATATAAGAACAGCCAGCCCCAGGGGGCACTCAACCACCTGGGGCTCTGAGTTATTCTCACTTTTTGCAGGGTCGGCCTACTCGGGCTTTTACTCAGCTTTACCCAGGAAAAGGCTGAGCAGCAACATCAACATCACATATAGGGAAATCAAGGTATAGCTGTAATCACGCCGTAAAAGAAAGGCTACGCTGGAAGCTGCTACCCAAAAAATGGGAGTGGCGAGTAAGATAAGCAAGCCAGCTTCAATAACGGCAAAGGGTTTCAATTGAAAAAAGCCGGCCAGAACGTGGCTGAGGCTAGTGGGGAAGGTATCGGGTGGATAGCCGCTCTGGCCAGTAATGATTAGGAGTAGCAGACCGCTAGCCGTGATGATGGAACTGGCAATAACGCCTATGCGCAAGGCCAGGCTGATTAAATCTTCCACCATAAAGGGCTGGGCTGAGGATCTTTGTGTTTGTCCTTTAGATAACCCCATAAGCTCACCCCTGAATTCCCTTGATTAACATTTGTAAGGCCACATATAAAAGAAAGGGCAGGAAAACTTTGCGGAGAGTAGCATTCCGCAAGCGAACCATTAGACGGGTGCCCAGTATAGCACCTAAAACCACCCCTAGGGCAACCGGGGCGGCAATGGCCGGGTTAATATAACCCCGCGCAAAATAAATCCCGGCGCTGGCGGCAGCAGTTACGCCGATCATAAAATTGCTGGTGGCAGTCGATACCTTCATAGGCAGCTTCATGAACATATCCATGGCCATAACTTTAAAGACACCATTGCCGATGCCCAGGAGGCCGGATATTATGCCAGCGACAAACATGGTACCAAAACCGGCATATACTCCTGCGGAAATATAGTTAACTTGCTGTTGCAGTACCTGGTCATAGTAGCTGCCAGCGAGCTGTAGCTTAGTGGCTACAGGGTGGGGAACTACGCCTTCGGGTAGTTCAACATGGCGGCGTTGAAACAGGGCTATGGTGGAGTAGCCCAAGACCATGGCGAAAATGAAATAAAGAACGCGAGGGTTAATTAAACCGGCAAGGAAAGCACCAATGATTGCCCCAGTAGTAGTAGCCATTTCTAAAAACATGCCTATGCGGATGTTAGTAATGCGGTCGCGAATGTAGGCCGCGGCTGCACCGCTGGAAGTAGCAATAACAGAAACGACGCTAGCGCCGATGGCGTACCGGATATCAATCCCTAAACCCAGGGTTAAGAAGGGGATAATGATAATCCCCCCTCCTAGACCGAGTAAAGCTCCGACGCAACCTGCAACAACTGAAGCTACAAAAATGAATAGAATTAAAGTAAAAGTAATAGTAACCAAAATAGGAACCCCCTGGCGTTATTATTATCTATTATTAAACGTGTCGTTGAAGGTTAACCCGGTATTCATAACGGTCGCCGCGGTAGATAGTATGGGAAAAAACGATGGGCAACCCACCTTCAACATAAGTGGTACGTTTAACAGCCAGCACGGGGCTACCAGCATTGCACTTCAGATGCTTTGCTTCCTCCCTTGAGGCCCGACCGGCACTGATCCGCTGCTCGGCATGGTGAATTTTATACCCATAAAGTTCGAGTTGGGTATAGATGAGGTCGTGGGAAAGGTCCATATTTTGCAACAACTGGCCGATGGTTAGAGGAAAATAGCTGCGGTCTAATAACAACGGCTGCTGTTCGGCGACAATCAAACGGGTTACTAAAAATACGGTTTCTCCTTCCGGCAGCCTGAGCTCCTTGCGGATCTCCGGGGTAGGGCCTACCGCACCGGTTTTAATAACCTTAATTTCTATTTGCATACCCTCCAGGGCCAGCTCCTCGGCCACACCTAAAAGGCGGGCCAGGGGACGTTCTATGCGCCTGACGGCCACAAAGGTGCCTTTACCATGGTGACGGTACAGCAAACCTTCGTTGACCAGTTCGCTGATGGCCTGCCTAATGGTTACCCGGCTTACCCCATAAATATCCATAAGTTGCCTTTCACCGGGCAAGGCTTCCCCGGGCTTTAATTCTCCGGTTAGGATTTTTTGTTTAATTATATCTTTGAGCTGCTCGTATAAAGGTTTGGCACTACCGGGATACAGCACGGGGAAGCCTCCTTTTATTCCTATTTGCGCTTCAAGTGAACGGCTACTTTCAAAAAGAACTCCGGCAAAACCAATATCCTGGGGTTTTTGCCCACGTACTTTTCCGCTCTTTTTAAAGCCTCGCTGAAAGTATTGGTCGGTATACAGCCCATAGCTCGGGCATAGCCCGGTTTTCTGGCCCCGGGGATAAAGATGGCGCTGGTGTGTTTTAAAGCAATCCCCCCCATGGAGACCATGGAAAGGGCGTGGAAGGGATGATAGGCATAGGCATAACGATATTTGTATATGTCCTCCGGGTCATGGGAAATTTCATCCTCAAACCGGGTTGCTTCGGCAAAGTCGGCTATGTCTTGTAGTTTATTGAATACCTTCCGGTAAGACGGGAACCATTCATCGTTGAACCACCCGTCGCAGAGGGAAGGAGCAATGACTACCCCGCCTTCCCGGAATACATCGAAGTGCCGTGCTACATTAGCACCGATAGCTTGGAGCATCAGGATAGGATTAGTGCCCATACCAGGACCATAGTGGAAGGTGCGAGGCAAACCAAAAACCATAATATCAAATTTTTCTTTAATATCAAGGTAAACGTTGGTGCGGCGCTCGGCTAGTTGCCAGCTGGCTTCTTGTACTTCCTTGGCACTGCCGGCGTAGACTCCTAGCACCTGGGAATTGGTACCGGTGACGGCATCTACACAGAAGAATTTCTTGCCCATTCCTTTTTCAATGGCCTGGCCGATGGAGTCGAACTGCTTCCGCATCAAGCTCTTTTCGGTGTTGACAGGAATGAAATCCTCCCGGTGCATGGTGCTGGGACAATGGTGGCAACGGATAGAGCGCCAGGTGGTAACCCCGGTTACGCACATCTTATACCCGCCGCTGTATCCTCCATAGGGGTTACCCTGAACGTGGCCGATCATAATGGCCAGGTCGGCTTCGGCTATATGGCGGTTCACATTAACCACATTGCCCATTTCATCATAGCCGTACTCTACAATTCCTTCGGGGTCTTCAGCATCATGCATCAGCAGCCGGTCCGGCCAGAAGGCATCCACGATTTCCCGGCCCAAGTACCAGTAAAGCTCTTCTTTGGTGTTTTTTCGGTGCAGTCCTACGGCGCACAGGAGCTTTATATTCTTAAGTTCTACCCCGGCCTTTTGCAGTTCTTCTACGATAATGGGGATAGAAACCCGGCGGTGGGCTTTTTCGTGAGCCCCACCCTTGACGCGATCCGGGAAGGCGATTACCACCCGGCTGTTTTTCTTCACGAGCTCGCGTAAAGGAGGCATTCCCAAGGGGTTGGCCAGGGCTTGGCGAGTGGCTTCCCAGGGGTCGACTTCGGGCGGATCGATATTATCTTTACCCAAGTGGAAAATAGTCGCTGTATCCGGCACTTCTATGGGCATTTTGGCGTCGCCATATTCTACCAGGACTTCCTTCATAAGCAACTCCTCCTACAGGCGTTGTTGGCCTCACTTATCAGTGATCGGTCTACCGAGAAATTCTTCGTAAACCTTTACGGCGCTGCTGGTATCTTCGCTGCCCAATCCCTTGGCCCGAGCCATTTCGTTGAGGAGCTGATTGGCGTGACCCACGATAACCGGCACCCCTGCAGCTTCCGCCATCTCCAGGGCTAGTTTTAAATCCTTATGCAGCAGATCGATGGTGAAGAGGGGACTAAAATCGCGGTTGATCATCTTGGGCCCCAGCTCAATGAAGAGATTGCTGACCGAAGCCGCGCCGCTGCCGGCAATGGTCTCGTAGAGGACCTTGGGCTCCATCCCTACTTTAGCGCAGATGGCCATAATTTCCGCCGTCACCGCGTTGATAGCGCCGAACATCATGTTATTTAGGAGCTTTATAATATTACCGTGCCCGGAAGGACCCACGTGAATAATTTTCCGGGCCAATTTTTCCAGAACGGGACGAACCTTTTCCAAGTGTTCCGCTTTACCGCCCACCGGCAAGGTCCAATTGCCGCAGCCCGGGGGTCGGCCTAGGACAGGCGCGTCCAGGTAACCTACACCTTTTTCAGCAGCTTTGGCCGCAATTTTTTGGGTGGTAAAGGGGTCTACAGTGCTAAGATCCACGATGATATGTCCGGGTTGAGAACCCGCCAGTACCCCTTGGGGCCCCTGAACTACACTCTCCACATCTACTGGCAGAGGTAAAGACAGGAGGATAACCTCGGCCTTTTGGGCCACCTCCTGGGAGGAACTGCAGGCAATTGCTCCTAGTTCTTGAGCTTTCGCTAGGGCAGAAGGGCGAATATCATAGGCGAATAATTCCAGGTTGGCAGCGAGGAGCTTCTCCGCCATGCGGCTCCCCATAGTGCCTACCCCGACAATTCCGACTCTCATGTTTCTACCTCCTCCTAAAAAGGTATGCTGGTTAGTACCAGTATAAAACTAAAAAATTTATGGTGCAAGAGTTTTTTAGAAAAGGATTTTGAGGCGATAGTGGATGATTATATACTACGAGGGGCCACGGAACGGTTCACACAAGACCGGGCAAAGATAACTGCGTTTCGAGTAGAAACATTTGCGGTGTTAATATTGGAAATTCCATGTTTTTCAGGATATAATTTTTCTCGGAGGGATTACAGTGGACATAGAAAAGATAAGAGAAATAGCCGTCCCGATTCTGCGACGGCACGGCGTAGCGAAAGCATTTGTTTTCGGTTCTTACGCAAAACGAGAGCAGGCTGAAGACAGTGACATAGACATTCTTATTGAATACGCCCCCGACGTAAGGAAATCACTTTTGACCCACGTGAAGATAATAAGCGAATTGAGGGAGGCCCTGCAGAGGGACGTAGACGTAGTGACGGAAGCATCTTTGTCTCCGTATTTCCGGGAAAGAGTACTACGTGAGAGAAGAGCGATTCTATGAAAGCAGAAAGGGACCGGGTCCGGCTAAACCATATGCTGGAGAGTGCTAGGTTGATTTCTGAATGGGTCGCCGACGTAAAGAAAGATGATTTCTTTACGGATGTGATGCTTCAGGAAGCAGTTATTAGGCGGCTGGAGGTAATCGGGTAGGCAGCCAAAAACATTTCGCAACAACTCAAGGGAAAATATCCTGATATACCTTGGAAAGAAATAGCGGGAATGAGGGAAGTTCTAATCCACGAATATTTTGGGGTAGTAAGGTGCGGATTAAGTGGTGCATCTGTGTCACATCCTGTTGAAACCTGGCGATAAATAAAAAGGCTGCCGGTCAACAATAATGGCAGCTTATTTATATACGCCTTAGCGGGGGCCAATGCTGGTAATATCAAAGATTGAGTTCTTTTCGGAGCTCATCCCAATCTATCCATTCACCTCGGGCTATTTCTGCCTTACCAGCCTCAAATTCAGCTATATCTTCAGAGACTATCCTTTCTAACTTAATTTTCCATATCCGGAACATCTCTAATGCCAGACACTCCCTAAAATCGGATTATCTAAAAATCAAAATCTCCTCTTGGCCCGAACTCTAAAATATGGACTTCTCTTCTTTCTTTTTCCACTTTAAACTTTAAACGATAACCCCCTATCCTACGCCGGTAGTACCCAGGCTTACCCTTTATTGTTTCAATATCTCCGCCGTAAGGATTCTTCGACATTTCCTCTAAGATAGCTAAAATCCTTTTTTGCCATTTACTGTCCAGTTTTTGAATATACTTAGCTGGCTGTTTGGCAAGGACTATTTTAAAATCCAAGGCTTTTTTTGAGCTCATCTAGAGTGACCCCCTGGCCAGCCTCTATTTCGGCGTTTGCCTGTGCGAAAGCTTTTTCTTCCTCTTCTGTGGCCGGTGACCCTTCAGGGATAAAATATAGCTTGTTGTCTAACTCGATCCATTCGCCAGGGGGGCCAGCAATCACTTTCTTTAGAAACTCTATTTTTTCTTGGGTTGTCAGGTTGGAAAATTCCCTGGTGATTTTTTCAATAGCAAGAGACATATTGTCTCCCTCCCTAATGTTTATCTTCATTTCCCAGAATAAGCTTTAATCCTCCATGGCTTCTGCATCTTCAATGGCCTTAATTACCGCCATTATCCTCCTGATTGCCTTGGGCGACAAGGGCCTAACTTGCTTGAATAGGAGCTGGAGGTCGTCTCTCTTTTTAAGTTCTTGCCAGAAGGCCATGAGTTCTTCATCACCTTCTAGGGCCTCGTCTATCTTTTTTTCAGCCTCGGCCGTGATTTGGTCAAGGGTGCGGGGATCGTCGGTGCGGCCGAGGAGATAGTCTACACTTACCCCAAAAAAATCTGCTATTTTGGAGGCAGTTTCAAAATCAGGTTCGCGCCTGCCTAGTTCATAGAGCGATAAAGCTCCTCTAGATATGTTTAGAAGTTCCGCAAGCCCAACTTGCGTTAAGCCTTTAGCTTGCCGCAAAGAAACTAACCTTTCGGCAAATTTTTTCACTCAAATCACCTACTTGTAATAATATTACTCTACAAACCGCAGCATATTCAATTCATGCTTCAAAAAGCAGCTTTTTAGTGCCATCTATCTTGACCGCTGCTAACTGTAGCATTATAATATAGCTAAAAGCTACGATATGAAGCAAGAGGTGGTGAACTTGAGGAAGAAACTTATACAGCTGCGGAAAAGTAGATAGAGGGGTGGATGCTATATTCGGACGCTATTTGGGAAATGGATTTTTCTTCCTTGAGAATTTCCAGTACGATTTTAGCCTTAAGCTCGGCTGGATATTGTTTCCTAATACTCATTTTGACGCTTAGGACCCCCATTTTTCGTGTCTAAATTTCTGGGTCCATTATATTAACGGGGGAAAAACAATATTTTCCTTCGCAGTAACGCTATTATGATAGCCACGGGCACTGTCATAGCAGCGGCAAGGGGTCTTCAGTTTCGCTAAATCCATTTCGCTAGAGGCAGGGGACCCTCTCCGCTTTCCCTCCGCTTCAACACCGCTTCTACTCAAAGCCCTAGCGAATAGTTGTTTCGTAAATATTATATTTTATCGAACTCCACTGTTGTCAGTAGCCGTTAAACCCTGCGGGTTTCTCACCATTATACTGCCAACTTATCCCCTCCCGGCCGCACCGCAGATATGGATTTTATCTTTTACCACTTGGGACACAGCCCGGCGGGCAGCTACGGCCGCTTGCCAGGGCTCTTGCCTGCCTTCGTTTAATGCCTCGCGCATGGCCTGGGCCCAGGCCATTTTAAGTTCCGTCCCAATATTTACTTTAGTGATCCCTCGGACTATGGCTTCACGCAGCATGGAGTCCGGTATCCCGGAGCCGCCGTGCAGCACTAAGGGGACTCCCACCAGCTCTTTAATCGCCTCTAGCCGCTGAAAATCAATTTTAGGTTCAGCTGTATACATTCCGTGGGCCGTACCTAGAGCAGGGGCTAAGGCATCGATACCGCTTTCTTGGACCAGCCTGGCTGCTTCCTGGGGGTCGGCCAGGCCAGCAGCGGCGTTACCCATTATCATGGAGTCCTCCACCCCGCCGATATGGCCCAGCTCAGCCTCGGCTGAAGCTCCTACCGCATGGGCCATAGCTGCTACTTGTTTCGAAAGGGAAATATTTTCGTCTAAAGCCAGCTTTGAGGCATCGATCATTACAGAAGTAAACCCATGAGCCAAGGCCCAGATTATCCATTCCAGGGTTTCGCTGTGATCCAGGTGCAGGGCCACCGGTATTTTGGCTTCTTCTGCGGCAGCGCGGGCCATGGCCGCGGCGGCCGTAGCACCGATTTTTTGCAGGTAAGTAGGGGTGATCTGGAGAATTACGGGGGCCTTTTCTTCCTCGGCTGCATCTAGAA
The DNA here is from genome assembly GCF_056378755.1 of Thermanaeromonas sp. DSM 22490. NCBI lineage: Bacteria > Bacillati > Bacillota > Clostridia > Neomoorellales > Neomoorellaceae > Thermanaeromonas > Thermanaeromonas sp. DSM 22490. The sequence continues at coordinate 23,028 of NZ_JBJHHE010000006.1, read as the reverse complement.
TTGCTTGCAAAATCTCCAGGTTGTGGAAGTTAAAAGCTGGGACTGCGTATCTTTTTTGTTGCGCCCGAATTAAGAGTTCTTTAGCCGATTTTAACATTTTTTTAACCCCCCATAAAAAAACAGTTGACGCTAACTATATTACCAGAATATAATAAAGGCGTAAATAGCGAAGTTTATAATATTATCATATTAACTTTTCTACTTACCCATTTAGCAGAGACAAAGTAATCGCATTAACCAATGAACATAAGGCAGAGAGTGAGTGTAGTGATCATGGCAAAAAATTTTCTGTTTGTGGCGCAATCAGGAGGACCAACTTCAGTCATCAATAGCACTTTGGCGGGGATAATTGCTGCTGCTCAGAAAAGGCGGGAAATTGATGGAATTTATGGTTTGGTACATGGGTTGGAAGGAGCCCTGCGCGGGGAAGTCATTGAACTTAATTTAACAAACAGTGAATTGGAGCGCTTAAATAATACTCCGGCAGCCATTTTAGGAGGGAGCAGGCATCCCTTAGAAGAAACGGACTTGGAGAAAATAATAGACTTTTTTTCTAAAAATAATTGTCGCTATTTCCTTTTCATCGGCGGAAACGGCACAATGGAAACCTGCTTGCGCTTGCGCGAAGCGGCTTCTCGTCAAAAAGTATCCATGGAGATTATAGGGGTTCCCAAGACGGTGGATAACGACCTGGCAGAAACCGATCATGCTCCAGGTTACGCCAGTGCAGCCCGTTATGTGGCGTTAAGCGTTCGAGATCAGTTGCTCGACCTGGAATCCATGCGGAGGTTTGAACAGGTAAGAATTATAGAAACCATGGGCCGAAGGGTGGGATGGCTAGCAGCAGCCTCTTTTTTGGCAGTTGATGCTACTAACACAGTTCACCCCCTCTTCATTCCGGAAGTTCCCATTGACGAAGAAGAATTTCTCGCCCATATTGAAAAGGTGTATAAAGAACAAGGGTTTGTATTGGTAACTATAGGTGAAGGAGTGTGCAATAACAAAGGGGAGCCGTTGGGCCATCTTCCTTTTGCTGGATTGAACGACAAAGGTTGTCATGCGGTAAGGACTGGAGCAGCCGAATATTTGGTCAGACGCATTAGTGAAAAGCTCAAATTAAGAGCCAGGGCCCAGGTGCTGGGTATGAATCAGAGGAGCTTTACCGCCTGTGTCTCTCCCATAGATAGGGAAGAGGCCTACAGAGTGGGAGTGGCGGCTGTTAATATGGCTGTAGAGGGACAAGGAGGCCATATGGTAACTCTGGTCCGGGAAGGCACTTCCTCCCGTATAGGTTTTGTGTCCTTAGAACGTGTGGCGGGCATTGAAAGGGAGTTTCCGCTTAAATTTTATGATCAAGCCCGCAAGCGGGTGACGAAGGAGTTCGTAGATTGGATTTTGCCCTTAGTTGGGGACCTAGGGCCAACTTACTTGTATAGAAACGAATTGCTTACTACTATTAAAGCCCGCGGAGGTAAATTAGAGTTAGAAGAAATTGCGTGCTCTGGAGGGAGAGGATATTGTGGCTGGAGTTAGGCTGGTAGGTGTAACTAAGCGATTTGGTAACACAGTAGCTGTAGCCAAGATGGACCTGGACATTAAAGATGGTGAATTTATGGTTCTGGTAGGTCCCTCGGGCTGCGGCAAAAGTACAACTTTGCGGATGATTGCCGGGTTGGAGATGCCGACCGAGGGCGAGATATATATTGGAGAGAGGAACGTCACCCATGTGGAACCCAAAGATCGGGATATAGCTATGGTGTTTCAGAATTATGCCCTTTACCCCCATATGAAGGTCTATGACAACATGGCTTTTGGATTGCGGTTGCGCAAAGTACCGAAGAAAGAGATTGACCAGCGGGTAAGGGAAGTGGCGGAAATGCTGGGTATAGCTGGTTTGCTTGACCGTTACCCGCGGCAGCTATCAGGAGGCCAGCGCCAGAGAGTGGCGCTGGGGAGGGCTATTGTACGGCACCCGCAAGTATTCTTGATGGACGAGCCTTTAAGCAACCTGGACGCCAAGCTGAGGGTACAGACGCGCGCAGAGCTTATTAAACTTCATCAGCGTTTAAAAACTACAGTAATATATGTTACCCATGACCAGGTAGAAGCCATGACCATGGGCACCCGGATTGTAGTAATGAAGGATGGAGTAGTCCAGCAGGTGGGTACGCCGCAGGAGATATATAACCGACCTCACAACATGTTTGTGGCCGGGTTCATAGGTTCACCCCCTATGAATTTCATCAAGGGTAAGTTGGCTATTCGTGAGGGTAGTGCCTATTTTACGACGCGAGAGCATAGCATCAGGTTGGCTAATTTGTATCCGGAAATGATAACTTATCAAAACAAAGAGATTGTGTTGGGTATACGGCCTGAGGATATCACTATTGCTAGGGATGAAGAAGAGCAGGGAGATTTTGTTGGTACTACAGAAATAATCGAAAATATAGGAGCCGAAGTTATCTTATATATAAGAACTCCGGATGAAATAGAAATAGTAATTAGGTTAAACGCAAGTCAAAAATTACCAGCAGTGGGACAGAGAGTTAAGTTGCAATTATCTCCTGAAAAGATACATCTGTTTGACCGCACAACGGGTGTCAGCATCTTAAACCAAAATTAAATTGGGCGGGGTTAACTCATGAAGGTAAAGGGAAGGAAGCAACAATCATCAGGCTTGGTGGCCAGGTGGTTGGGAGAAGTTTTTAAGCATTCACTACTTATTATTTACGCCCTAATTATTATCATCCCCCTATCCTTGGTACTCTTTGCCACTTTCAAAGATGTGGCAGAATTGTACAACAATCCCGTGGGTTTGCCTGCCAGGTGGGCCTTAGATAACTACCAGCAACTGTTTGAGCATGAGAATATGGCTGTTTACTTTAAAAACAGTGCCATAGTTACTTTTACCTCTGTCTTCTTTGTATTATTGCTGGGCAGCATGCTGGCTTACGCCATTACCAGATTGCCTAAATGGTGGGGGACGGCTCTTTTCGGCTTCGTGACTTTAGGCATGATGATACCGGTACAGGTAAACATGATACCCACCTACGTGCTCATCTCCCGAATGGGGCTTCTAAATACTCATTTCGGTTTAATCCTAGTTACGGTCGCTACTTTATTGCCCATCTGTGTCTTTATTTTGACTGGCTTTATGAAGACCCTACCCCAGGGTTTGATAGAAGCGGCCATGGTAGATGGCGCCTCGCACTGGCAGATATATTCCCGGGTAGTAATTCCCCTCTCCCTGCCTTCTCTGGCGGCTGCGGCCATTTTCTGTTTTGTCATTACCTGGAACGATCTCTTATACCCCTTATTATTCTTAAAGTCCAACGAACTAAAAACGTTGCCCGTAGCCCTGCTTCAGTTCCATGGGGAATATCTGACTAATTATCCCATGATTTTTGCCGGGGTAGTGGTGGCCTCGGTGCCCATGATTATCATTTATGTGTTCCTGCAGCGCTACTTTGTCGAGGGTATGACAGCAGGATCCATAAAAGGATAAGGAGGAGGCAAAATATGCAAATCGGGTTATATCACAGTTGCTTTATGCACTGGGATCTGGAAAAGACCTTCAGGTGGGCCAAGGAGCACGGGTTCCATTGCGTGGAATTGCACGGCGGTCCGCGCTATAAATTCATCAATTGGGATAGGGTGGCAGCCGGGGAAACTAAGGAAATATTAGGCTTGGCCGAGAAATATGATATCCAAATTGTGGACATTATGTTCGGAGCTTTGCCCTTTTTGTCTCCCAACCCTGAAGAAAGGGAGAAGGCGCAAAAATACATTTTTACCCTGCTAAGGGCGGCGAAACAATTGGGAGTCCCTGTGGTATCCACCTTTACAGGTAGGGATCCCTTAAAAGATATTGGCGATAACCTGGACCTGATGGAAAAGATATTCCCGCCTATTATAGAGGAAGCCGAAAGATGCGGTGTCAAGTTATGTTTCGAGAACTGCGGCATGATTGAATTCTGGCCGCCCGTATATAACATTGCCGTTACTCCCGTCATCTGGGAAGAAATCTTCAGGAGGCTCCCGGCACCCTCTCTGGGGTTGAACATCGACCCTTCCCATCTGATCTGGCAGGGAATTGATTATGTAGAGGCGGTATTAAAATTCAAGGACAGGATATTCATGGCTCAGGCTAAGGACACCGAAATGTTGCCCCATGTCCAGAGGATGCAGGGTATGTATTGTTATCCCCACAACTGGTGGCGGCACCGCATCCCGGGCCAGGGCGATGTAGACTGGCGCAAGTTTATCTCTGCCTTGCACGAGATAGGGTATGAGGGCGCTATTACCATTGAACATGAAGATCCCATCTGGACAGGAACAGATGAAAAAATAGAGCGAGGGGTCCTCCTGGCTGCCGAACACCTCAGGCAATTTGTATAGCCATTATCGGCAAAAGGAAGAGTTGTACCGGAGGAGGGTTTACCGTGCTTAAAGTTGGATTTATCGGAGCTGGCAGGATGGGCCAGCACCATAAAAGCAAGCTGGTAACCAGGGATGATGTAGCTATTACGGCCGTGTGCGATGTGTTTACCGACAGGGCCAATAGGATGGCCAAAGAAGTGGGAGCTAAACCCTATTACGACTACAAGGAAATGCTGGATAAGGAAGAACTGGATATAGTTTATATAAACACGCCCACCATTACTCATCCCGAGATGGTGGAGGAAGTGACCAAACGGCGGCTTCACCTGTTCCTGGAGAAGCCCCTGGCCCTGGACTTAAAAACTGCTTATCGGATGAAAGAGCAGGTGGAGAGCTCCGGCATTATCTGCACAGTAGGCCATATGTATCGCTATCGTGAGACAGTGCAAAAGATGCTGGAGATATTCGCTGGCAAACCGGTGGCCATGTTAAACGCCTACTGGTATTGGACTATACCCCCTGTACCCCATATAGCCGACAAAGATACAGGCGGTGGACCGGTAGTGGACCAGATTGTGCACCTTATTGACCTGTGCCGCTTGGTGGCCGGTGAGGTAGATACAGTAAAAGCATCTTATACCCTCAATTGCCGTAAGGATGAGGATTTCAACAATTGGGATGGCTATGCCGTCAACCTCACCTTTAAGAGCGGAGCCGTAGCCTCAGTTACCGGCACCCTGGCTCTCTACCCCGAGATGGGTACGCAGACCTTTTTAGAGAATATTGTTTTGGATATAGCCGGGAAGAACGTCCTGACCAGGTTTACTCCCAAGACGCTGCAGATATTCACCCCCAATAAGGTAGAGGTCATCGATACTCCGGCAGGAGACATCGACCACGTGTTCATCGAGGCAGTAAAAGCCCAGGATCCCAGCCTTATCAAGTGCCCCATCGGTGATGCTATAAAGACATGTGCGGTTACCCTTGCCTGTAACTATTCTGCCCAGACCGGGCAAATAGTCTACATGGATGAGTTTATCCTGCAAAATTTAAACAGACCACTCTAGGCCTTAAGCCTGAGAAGGGGGAGGGCGGGCGTGGCCCCGTACATTTTGGCATTAGATCAAGGCACTACCAGCTCCAGGGCCATTATCTTTGATTTGGATGGCAGGCCTTTGAAACAAGTTAGCCGGGAGATTACCCAGATTTATCCCCAGCCCGGTTGGGTAGAGCACGACCCAGAGGAAATATGGTATAGCCAGCTGGCGGTAGCCCGCGAGGCTATAGACCGAGCAGGCATCAGCGCGCGGGACATTCTGGCCATCGGCATCACCAATCAAAGGGAAACTACAGTCATCTGGGACCGGGAGACGGGGAAACCCTGTTACAACGCTATTGTCTGGCAGTGCCGCCGGACGGCGCCCTTCTGCCAGGACTTACAGGCAAGGGGTTGGAGCGAGGAAATTCAGGCCAGGACAGGTTTAGTAATAGATGCCTATTTTTCCGCTACTAAGATCAAGTGGCTGCTGGACAACGTGCCGGGGCTGCGCGCCCAGGCCAGGGCGGGGAAAGTCCTGTGCGGAACGATTGATTCTTGGCTTTTGTGGAAATTGACCGGTGGCAAAGTACACGCCACGGACTACTCCAATGCCTCTCGCACTATGTTGTTTAACATTCATACTCTCAGGTGGGATGAGGAGATCCTGAGGGAGTTGGACATACCGGGTAGTATTTTGCCGGCAGTTTTGCCTTCCTGTGGTCACTTCGGGGTAGCTGAGGAGGCATTGTTAGGTGTCCCCATACCCATTACCGGTATAGCCGGTGACCAACAGGCCGCTTTATTTGGGCAGTGCTGCTTTACTCCTGGCACGGTGAAAAACACCTACGGTACAGGTTGTTTTATATTGATGAATACAGGCTCCCGGGCAGTCACTTCTCGGCAGGGCCTTTTGACTACCATAGCCTGGGGAGCAGAGGGAAAAGTCTTTTATGCCCTGGAAGGAAGCGTGTTTATAGCTGGAGCTGTAATCCAGTGGCTAAGGGACGAAATGGGCCTGATAGCGCGCGCTCAAGAATCGGAGGATTATGCTCTAAAAGTAGGAGATACCAATGGTGTGTATCTCGTACCCGCCTTCGTGGGCTTGGGTACGCCGTACTGGGATATGAATGCCAGGGGTATTCTTTGTGGCCTTACTAGGGGTACCAATAAATACCATGTGGTGCGTGCAGCCCTAGAGGCCATTGCTTATCAGACCAGGGATGTCCTGGGGGCCATGGCGCAAGAAGCCGGGTTGGCCCTAGAAAGGGTACGGGTGGACGGAGGCGCTACCCGGAATAATTTCCTCATGCAGTTCCAGGCGGATATCCTGGGAATCGCCATAGACCGGCCATGGGTCAATGAGACCACTGCTTTGGGGGTGGCCTTGCTGGCCGGGAAAGGAGCAGGGGCTTATTCCAGCTGGGAAGAGTTAACCCGGAGATGGAAACTGGAGAAGACCTTCCAGCCGCAAATGCCCAAAGAGAAGGCGGAGGCCTTATACAAAGGATGGCAGAGGGCTGTAGAAAGGGCGCGCAATTGGATAGAGCCCTAAGGGGCGGTGACTATGCAAACCGAATTTCCCATAGTCATAATCGGTGGAGGCGCTACAGGTACCGGTATCCTGCGAGATCTGGCTCTGCGGGGAGTTAAGGGCCTCCTGGTGGAAAAAGAGGGACTGGCCAGCGGTACCAGTGGACGGTTTCACGGGTTGCTCCACAGCGGGGCCAGATATGCGGTAGTAGATCCTGCTTCGGCAGCGGAGTGTGCCCGGGAAAACGCCCTTTTAAAGAAAATGGCGCCGGGCCTTATCCATGATACCGGAGGCTACTTTGTGGCCCTGCCGGAGGATGACGAGGATTATATAGATAAGTGGGTGGCCGGGTGTAGAGAAGCTGGCATAGAAATCCAAGAATTGGAGCCGAAAAAGGCCCTGGAGCGCGAGCCCAGCCTCAATCCGGCAGCAAAGGTAGTGTTTGTGGTCCCGGACGGTACCATCGACGGCTTCCAATTGGCCGAGGCCAATGCCAGGGCAGCAGAAGAGGCTGGCTGCGTGGTTAAAACGTATACACAAGCTACAGGGTTGCTATTGAAAAATGGCGCTGTCCGAGGTGTCTACTTGAGGGATGAGATCTCCGGCAAAGAGGAATTGATAGAGTGCCAGCTGGTGATCAATGCGGCAGGCGCCTGGGCAGACCATATTGCTGCGATGGCGGGAATTAGGATTAATATACTGCATGACCAGGGAAGTCTATTGGTATTTAATCACCGCTGGTGCCGACGGGTGATAAATAGACTGCGGAGACCCAGCGACGGTGATATCATTGTACCCCACGGCAGTGTAACTATTTTGGGGACCACCTCGGAAGTCATAGAAGACCCAGACACCGCTCAAGTTAAAAAAGAGGAAGTATGGAGATTGCTGGCTGAGGGCGAAAAGCTGATACCCGGCTTGCGACAGGCGCGAATAATCCGGGCCTTTGCAGGCGTTCGCCCCATTTATGAAAATACTTCCAATGGTGTTCAGGGCCGAGAGGCGACCAGGGATTTTTCCATCATTGATCATGAGCAGGTTCACGGAATACAGGGTATCATTTCTGCCGTAGGCGGTAAGTTGACCACCTTCCGCCTGATGGCTCAGGCTGCGGCGGATCTGGCCTGTGTCAAATTAGGCATCAGCGCTTCCTCTCTTACTGATAGTATCCCTTTGGAAGCAGTGGTGCGCCCAGAAGATAGGATTGCCAAGTATTATATTTGCCATTGCGAGAGGGTAAGCCCTGAAATGCTCAGCAGGGTAGTAGAGGGGAAACGATATTTTACTTTAAACGATGTGCGGCGTCTTACCCGCTTGGGTATGGGACCTTGCCAAGGAACCTTTTGCACCTACAGGGCCGCAGGCTTCTACCATAATACAGGTATACTTCCGGGAGAGAGAGCCCTCCAATTCTTGAGGGACCATATTCAGGAGCGCTGGAAAGGTAATCGACCCGTCCTTTGGGGCGATCAGGCCCAGGAGGTAGAAATTACTCGGGGCATGTACCTGGGCAACTTAAATCTGCGTCAGGTGGAACGTGAGGGCCATGAAATGTGATGTGCTGGTAATAGGGGCAGGCCTGTCGGGGCTCATGGCTGCCGCGGCCGCAGTGCCCAACGCTAGAGTAACGGTGGTGGCTGAGGGGAGGGGCAGCCTATATCTTTCTACCGGATTTATTGATTTTCTGGGTTACTACCCCGGGAGGTCCAACCTTCCCCTGAAGGAGACCGGGACGGCCCTGCAGCATCTGGCCCAGAGGCAACCAGAACATCCTTATGTGGTGGTGGGAGAAGAGGATATTGAAAAAGCCTTCAGTTTTTTCCTCCGAGTAATGGAGGCTGCCGGCTACCCCTATGTGGGTAGCTGGCGCACTAACCGGTTTCTACCCACGGGGGCAGGTACGCTGAACCCCACAGCCTTGGTCCCCTTAACTGCTAAGGCAGACTGGGAGAAATATAATAGGATACTAGTTACCGGCTTTCGAGAAATGTCCGATTTCTACCCGGCGCTTATAGCCGAAAACCTGGACCGTCAGTGCAAGCGGTTAGGATTAAAACCCTCTATTGAGTCCACCTGGATCAGCCTGGATATAGAAGTGGGGAGAGAATTAAACAGTTTCGATATTGCTCTCTTGCTAGAAGAAGAAGCTTTAAGAAGAGGAATTATGGCCCAACTCAAGAGACTGGTAAGTCCAGGGACATTAGTCCTTGTGCCTGCTGTTTTGGGTGCAAGGAAGTGGTTAATGGTGCAAAAAGACTTGGAAGAAAATCTTAAGTGCGCTTTTATGGAGGTGCCCACGCTCCCCCCCTCGGTTACCGGATGGCGGCTGGCGGAAAGCCTTATATCTTATCTTAAGAAACAGGGAGTAAGGTTTATCTGGAACACGAAAGCTGTTAGGGCGGAAAGTCAAGGAGATTGGTGTCGGGGTGTTTGGCTCCGGTCCATTAACGGCCGGGAGATTTATTGCCAGGCCCAGAGCTATGTACTGGCCACTGGGGGTATACTGGGCGGCGGCCTTAAAGTTACCCCCGAAAGCATAGAAGAAACAGTATTTGCCCTGCCGGTCCAGGGCGAGAATACAAGTGCTGCCGAGGATTTCTTTGCTAACCAACCCTATGCCTGCGCAGGAATTAAAACTACATCTCGACTGCAGCCCCGGGATACGTGCGGCAAAGTGGTATACAGGAATGTATACATAGGGGGTAGGAATTTGTATGGTTACGATCCCTTTGGGGAAAAAAGCGGCAACGGGGTAGCGGTAGTTACAGGGTATACGGCGGGAATCTGGGCTGCTCGGGGGGCTTAAGCACGTGGAGCAGTTGGAAAGGCGACTGGACTATTGTTTAAAATGCAGCATTTGCCACACCCAATGCCCTGTAGTGGCTGAATACGTAAATTTTCCTGGTCCTAAATATTTAGGGCCGGAGCTGCAACGGCTATACTTGACCAATGACGCTCCACAGACAAGGTTTACTGTAGACAGGGAATTGGTCTTCTGCACCAACTGCAAAAGGTGCGACGCAGCATGCCCCCACGGCGTTACACCGGCGAGCTTTAATCTCAGGAATAGAGCGTACTTAAAGTTACCTCTAAAAGAAAGAATCCGGGATTGGATGTTGGCCCACAACTATTATTGGGGCAGGGCCGGTAAACGCTTGGCACCTCTAGTTAACCTGTTGCTCAAGCAGAGGTGGATACGCCTGAGTCTGGCTCTAATAGGTGTTACACCCCACCGGCCTTTACCCTTATATGACAGAAGGGAGATCGTAATAGCCAACACTAAAGCACCGGGGGTACCTTCCTCCAAGAAAGCCCTATATTTTACGGGCTGCTATGCCACTTTTTTTGACACGGAGGTAGCTAAGTCCACTATCAATCTCCTACATTTCCTGGGCTATGAGGTAAAACTGGCTCCCCTTTTCTGTTGCGGGACACCGCTGGTGAGCAATGGCTTGCTCAAGCAAGCCTACAAGGTAGCAGAAAAAAACACCAGGATCTTATTAAACTACGTTGCCCAGGGATACAAAATAGTTACCAGCTGCCCCAGCTGTTCCCTGGCTCTGAAGCAGGAATATGAAGACATTTTGGGCCCTGAAGGGGCGAGGGAGCTGGCCCTAAACGTATGGGATATTTGCGAATTATTGGAAGAAGAAGGGGTAGGAACGAGCCGGACCGAACCCACTAAAACCAAGCTTTATTATCACCTGCCCTGTCATCTAAAGGCTCAAGGCGTGGGTGCCCCTGCGGTACGTATTCTGGAGAATTGGTACGACGTCATTCTCAATGACGAATTATGCTGTGGCCTGGCCGGCACTTTTGGTTATAAAAAAGAGAAGTACACCCTGTCTATGGCTATTGGGCGTCCACTATTTACCGCTATAAAAAATAGCGAGTGCAGCGTAGTCGTTACTGACTGTGGTATGTGCAAGGTACAAATCCAGCACGGCACAGGTATCGAAGTAGTCCACCCCGCGCAGCTTATAGAAGCAAATATTGTGAGATCTTGAGCGATTGACAGGTGGGACAGGGTGAGTTATACTAGATATAAAATTATAAACTTATAAATAAGGGGTGATATAAGGAGGGGGACGCAAAAGGGCGAAAAATTTAATAGTAAGCTAAACACCGAACAAGGAGGAGGAAGTATGAGGGGAAAAACTCTTCGAAAGGTAGGGATCTTGCTGGCTCTCCTGGTCGCTGCCAGCTTGATTTTAGCGGGCTGCGGTGGGGCCAAAACCGCGGGTAAGGAGGGCCAGGCTCCCCAAAATGACAAAGTGGTGATCAGGTTCGCCCACTGGCGGGGAGAGGATTTAGAAGCTTTCAACAAGATTATCAAGAAGTTTCAGGAGGAAAATCCCAATATAGCTGTAAGCCAGACGGTGGAAGGCTCGGAACAATACAGGACCAAAATCCAGGCTGAGCTCCAGAGCGGAGAAGGTCCGGATGTTTTTGCTACCTTCCCTGGTAGTGACTTTGCAGCTTTGGCTTCTGCCAATGCGTATCTCGACTTGAACGGCCTGGATATCCTCAAGAGCATCAATCCAGAATTCCTAAAGCCTGGACAACTCAATGGCAAGCAATACGCCATTCCTTATCAGCTAGTTTTTAACATTCCCGTTTATAATAAAGATATTTTTGCTAAGTATAATTTAGAACCTCCTAACGACTGGGAAGGTTTCCTAGCTCTTTGTCAGAAGCTCAAGGACAACGGCGTGACCCCCATTATTTTGGACAGCGAAATTGGTATCGGTCAGTTTATTAATCCTATGCTCATGAACAATATGCCCTCTGGTGATACTTTGAGCAAAGTTCAGACCGGCGAAGCCAAACTCACCGATTCGTGGTTTGTAAAGACCTTAAAGCAATTCAAAGAGCTCAACGATAGAGGCTTCTTCCAAAAAGACGTGTTGGGAACCAAAAAGGCTGGTGCGGCAGCCCTGTTCGCCCAGGGGAAGGGGGCTATGCTGGCCCAAGGTTCTTACATGATGGTATCTAATAAAAAACAGAATCCCAATTTGAAGCAAGGCTTGCTTGCGCCCATCACCGTTCCGGCAAACGAGAAGAAGTATGACGGTATCCATACCGCCACCTTTATGCTGGGCATTAACAGCAAATCTAAGAACGTGGAGGCTGCCAAGAAATTCCTCCAGTTCCTCTTCAGGCCTGATATAGCGGGCGAATACGCCGAGGCAACCGGGCAATTTGTAACTGTAAACGGAGTGAAATACGAGTCTCCTGAACTGCAGGAACAGATCCCCTGGCTGTCCAAGAAGACGTTATTCCAGCCGCGTTATATGGTTACCGTGCGTGAGGTTCAGGACGCCATTACCAATGCTGTGGCAGATGTACTTGGCGGTATGTCGCCGGAAGAAGCTGCTGCCAAGGCACAGAAGGCGGTGGATCTGGCAATTAAGAAGAATCGATAAGGAATAAATCAGGCTTTTATAGCCTGGTCTGGCCGGGGAGTTATATATCCTTTCCCCGGCCAGACCAGGTCAAGGTGTAGGAGGCCAGAACATGAAAAGAAGCTGGGGCTTGAGCTTATTTATCCTTCCAGGATTGACCTTATATATTATCTTTTTTATAGTCCCCTGTATTTTTGCGCTGGGCTTAAGCCTGACCAATTGGAACGGCATCTCGCCCCAATTTTCCTGGGTGGGACTTTCGAACTATAAGACGCTGCTATTTCACGACGAGATCTTTCGGCAGGCTTTTGGGAATAACCTGAAATATACCCTATTTGTAGTCTGCTTCCAGACGCTTTTTTCCCTGATCTTCGCCCTAATTCTGGTGAAGAATATCCGGCTCAATATATTTTATCGGGCCCTATTTTTTTTACCCACGGTGATCGCCTCTGTTTCCGTAGCCTTTATATGGATTTTCGTCTATGATCCCAGTCTGGGCTCCCTGAACTGGTTCCTGAACAAGGTGGGCCTTGGGTTCCTTATACAGTCCTGGCTGGGCGACAAAAGAATAGCTATTTACAGTCTGGCCGTGGCCCAGGTATGGGCCCATACAGGTCAGGTTATGACCATTTTTATAGCTGGGCTCAATTCTATTCCCGAATCGCTGTACGAAGTAGCCCGGATAGAGGGAGCCAGCAAGTGGCAGACCTTCCGCAACGTTACCTGGCCGCTGCTGGCGCCTTCAGCCACCATAGTAGTAGCCTATACAACCCTCCAATCCTTTAAAGCTTTTGACCTTATTCTGGCCATGACTGACGGCGGTCCCTCGTATGCTACTGAGATTCTATCCCTGTTCATCTATCATCAGGCATTCAACAACTTCAAATTTGGATATGCTGCTAGTTCCGCCGTTATCTATCTTATTATAATTGCCACCTTGACCATATTACAGTTCAGGCTCCTGAACGCCGACAAAGTGTCTTATTAAAGCAGAAGTTAATAAAAGGTGCTCTCCTTTAGCGAAAGGATGTGGCGGCATGAAGGATAGCAATCGCATAGGTCTCATAATGTTTGGTCGACCCCAGTTTGACATGCCTCTGGCCCAATGCTTGTTTCAGCGCGTAGCAACTTCTTTGGTGGAGACTGGTATTAACCTAGAGGTGGTGGATGACCCCGTTACCATAGCCGAGGAGGCGGTTAAGGCAGCGTTAATGCTAAAGGAGAAGGACTTAGATGCCGTTGTCGTGGTACAGGGTACGTTTACCGATGCCTCCCTTGTCTTACACCTAGCTCATACCTTAGACCTACCCTTGGTACTGTGGGCTTTCCAAGATAAACCCACGGGTGAGCGCTTAAGGCTTAATTCCCTTTGTGGTATAAACTTAGGTGCCCACGCTCTAAAGGCGGCGGGCAAGAACTTTAAGGCTGTGTACGGTGATCCGGATTCTCGTAAAGCGCTGGAAGAGGTTACTGCTTACGTAAGAGCAGCAGGGGCTCGTAAATGGCTTAAAGGGCGGCGCCTTGGCCTGATAGGACGTCGGCCCCAGGGCTTTTATGCCTCTAATTTTAATGAAATCTCCCTTTACAGCCGCCTGGGTGTCGCCGTGGAATATATATCATTAGATGAGGTCTTTAATTTGGCTAGTAAAATTGCAGATGATAGTCATTTATTGCTACAGGATGTAAAAGGTTATGACAAACTCGATAGCCAAGGAGTGGAAAGATCGGTACGGGGCTACCTGGCTCTCAAAGAAATAGTTGCTCGGAAGTCCCTGGACGGTATAGCTTTGGAATGCTGGCCCGATTTTATGGCTTACTACGGTGGAGCGGCCTGTTTCGCCTTAAGTAAGCTTAATGATGAAGGAATAGTTGCGGCCTGTGAGGCCGATGTTAACGGGGCGGTGAGCATGCTGTTGGGCCAGTACTTTTCCGGCAAACCGACCTTCTTGGCCGATCTGGTAGTGGGCGACGAAGAAAAGAATGAGCTGATTTTTTGGCATTGCGGGGCAGCACCGCAGTCCCTAGCTTCCCCTACGGCACCCGTGGTGGCCGGAGTTCACCCCAACAGGAAGATACCTTTAGCCCTTTATTTCCCCCTGCAAGAGGAAACAGTTACTATCATGAGGTTGAGTTCCGGTCCTAATGACAGCCTGCGATTGTTGCTAGGCAGAGGAGCGGGGCTGCAGGCACCGCTACTATTTAGCGGTAATACCTTACCCGTGCGCATGGAGAAACCGGTAAACGACATTATTGCTGCTATTTTGGCTGAGGGATTTGAGCACCACTATGTAATAGTCTATGGCGATTTGGCTAAGGCACTAAGGGACTTTAGTGCACTGCTAGGCTTGGAGATTGTAGAAATATAGGGACCTCCCCCAATATGATTGTAAGAGTGTAGAAGTAATGTGTTTCCACGTGCGTTGATAAGCTCAGGTGTTGGGGCAAGGTCGCAGCAGAGGGGTGGGAGCAAGAATCATGATTGAGCGCTTAAAGGAGATTACCACTAAAGAAAGGCGTATAAGGGAACTGCTGGCTAGAGCAAACCTGGACGGCCTATGCTTGTCTAAAGCCCTGAATTTTTCCTGGTTTACCGCAGGAGGCACTAATCGGGTAGTCACAGGATCGGAGACAGGTGCCGCCGCCCTGGTTATCCTGCCGGACCGCAAATTTGTAGTAGCTCCCCAAAACGAAATCGAACGCATTATGGAAGAGCAGGTCCCAGACCTCGGTTTTGAGCCCTGGACTTATGAATGGTATGAGAGCCGGGAGGAGGCTATTAAAAAGCTCGTCGGCAACTTAAAGGTGGGCAGCGATATACCTATGGCGGATTGGCCGGTGCTGGGGGCCGAACTCAACCGGTTGCGCTACAGCCTGACAGAAGGGGAAATAGCCCGTGCCAGGGAACTGGGAGAAATCTGCTCCCGCGAGCTAGCGGCTGCCTGTGTCAGCCTTAAGCCCGGGATGACAGAATGGGAAATCCTTGCTGATATCTCTTATAGGCTCGCAAGATACGGCGTACGGCCGGCCGTACTACTGGTGGGAACGGATGAGCGAGCCTTTAAACACCGTCACCCGGTGCCTACGGGCAAGAGGCTGGAGAGGTATGCGGTTATTGGCCTGGTGGGTGAGAAGGGCGGCTTGCATGTAGCCCTGACCAGATCCGTCTACTTTGGCAAGGTGCCGGATAACTTATGGAGCACTTATTTGTCTACCGTGAGGGTGGAGGCTGCTTTCCTGGGTGCCAGTAAGGTGGGTACAGATAGCCAAAGCGTTTTTGAGTGCGGGAAGGCAGCTTATGCCCGAGAAGGTTTTCCACAAGAATGGCGAAGACATCACCAGGGCGGGGCCATCGGTTATGCACCTCGGGAATATCGGGCTGGAGAAGGCAGTACGGAGATACTTCAGAATAACCAAATGCTGGCCTGGAACCCTACGATTCAGGGGACCAAATGTGAAGATACAGTGCTGGTCAAAGAAGGCGGGGAGCTGGATTTTCTAACCTGGGTCCCTGGCTGGTGGCCTGCAACTGATATGGACCTTGGCCCTCAAGAAGTGAGACGGCCGCTAATTTTGGAGCGGTAGCGGACAAACCTATTAAGGTTCCGCGCCTTCGGAGCGGAACCTTTTGAAATTTTTGGGGTATCACTTATTGCCCTCAGGGCGCCATCGCCGCCATCCTGACCAATCCGCGATCTGTTTCTGTATCAGCCTGCGAAGCTATTTTGAGCAAGATTTCAAGCTAATTGGGCTGTCAGTATGAGGTTAGGTTCATTTTGGTGCTATTAGACGTTGCTTCTGCAGACGCTATGAGCTAAACTACTATCAAGGACACGAAAATTTAAAAAGGGAGATACCCATGGCTTATTATCCGGACAGGCCCCTGGTGGTACAGAGCGACCGCACCATCCTTTTAGAAGTGGACAACCCGCTCTATGCCGAGGCGCGGGATTACCTTGTGCGCTTTGCCGAATTGCTTAAAAGCCCGGAGCATATCCATACCTATCGCCTGACACCTCTTTCCCTGTGGAATGCGGCCGCCAGCGGCCTGGATGCGGAGACCATCATCGGGGTATTGGGAGATTTGAGCAAATACCCGCTGCCGGCCAATGTGGTCACGGATATACGGGAGTATATGGGCCGGTACGGCAAAGTGAAGTTGGTGGCCAAGGGTTCGGAGATGCAATTGGTAACGGCGGACCCGGTTATAGCCACTGAACTCCTTAATAACAAGCGGGTGCAGCCTTATATTAAAGCTCAGCGGGATGCTTGTACCCTCCTTATAAATCCCTGGGAACGGGGTCTCGTTAAGCAGGCCCTGATTAAGATAGGCTACCCGGTAGAGGATCTGGCCGGATATGTGCCGGGCGCGCCCTTGAAATTTTCCTTGCGGGAGACCACTTTAGGGGGAGAGCCCTTTAAGCTAAGAGAATACCAGCGGGAAGCGGCAGAAGTCTTTTATGCTAGTGGCAGTTCCAAGGGTGGCAGCGGCGTTATAGTCTTGCCCTGTGGGGCGGGCAAGACCATTGTGGGCCTGGCGGTCATGGCCCTGACCCAGTGCTATACCTTGATACTGGTGACGAACGTCACCGCGGCCCGGCAATGGGTGGCAGAAATACGAGACAAGACCGACTTACCCCCGGATATGATAGGTGAGTACACCGGAGAGAAAAAGGAAATCAAGCCGGTCACCGTGACTACCTACCAGATTGTCACCCACCGGCGTAAGAAAGATGAGGAGTATCCCCATTTCCGGCTTTTCAATCAACAAGACTGGGGACTTATTATTTACGACGAGGTGCACCTTTTGCCGGCCCCTATTTTTCGCATAACCGCCGAATTGCAGGCCAGGAGAAGGCTGGGCCTCACGGCCACCTTGGTACGGGAAGATGGCAGGGAAGATGATGTATTTTCCTTGATAGGGCCCAAAAAGTATGATATTCCCTGGAAACAACTAGAAGCCCAGGGTTGGATCGCCAAGGCGACATGTTTTGAGGTGAGGCTGGACTTACCCCCTGAGGAGCGTATGCCCTACGCCGTAGCGGATGAGCGGGATAAGTACCGGGTAGCCGCTACTAATCTGTATAAAGATGCTGTGGTTGAGGCCCTGGTCAAGCGCCATGAAGGAGAACAGATTTTGGTCATCGGTCAATACCTGGACCAACTGGAACGGCTGGCGCAGCGGCTGGGTGCCCCTTTGATTACAGGTAAGACCGGCAACCGTGAGCGGGAAAAGCTTTACCGGGAGTTTAGGGAGGGCAGTTTGCGCTGCCTGGTGGTATCCAAGGTAGCCAACTTTGCCTTAGATCTCCCGGAGGCCAGTGTGGCTATTCAGGTTTCAGGAACCTTCGGTTCGCGCCAGGAAGAGGCCCAGCGGCTGGGAAGAATCTTGCGGCCTAAAAAATCGGGGCTTCCGGCTAGTTTTTACTCTCTGGTAACGCGGGATACGGTGGAACAGGTTTTTGCCGTCCACCGGCAGCTCTTTTTAACGGAACAGGGATATCGTTATGAGATAATAGGGCCGGAACTGGAACCGGTGAAAGGGAAAGTTTGGACTCAGGGGGCTCCGCCGGGAGAGCCTAGGGAGAAGACGGATAACAAGGTTATAGAGCTGGCGGAATGGAGGCGGAAAGCCGGCAGGAAATAAAGGCTTTATGAGTGTGGGAAGGTGAATAGGTTGGCGGGTGTGGTAACCTATAAAGATTATTTGGAGAGCGCTCCATTGGAGTTTTTGCAGACCCTGGCCAGGAACTTAAATTTACCTGTTCCGGAGCTGGGAAAGGCTGGACGGGGCCAGGCCCAACTTCTCCGGGAAAAGCTTTGTAAAGATTTAATTTCTTTCTATAGCCAACCTTCCTACTTGGAGAGGCTTTGGCAAGGGCTTGAACCTGAGGCTAGGTATATGCTGGAGTTAGTGCTTTTTGGTGCAGGTGCCGAAGGCCTGGAAGTGCACAAAGCGCATGGCAGGCTAAATAATTTATGGGGGAGAGATGTAACCCGGCAGGTGCGGGATAAGCTTCTGGGTTTGGGCCTTCTTTTTTTGTCCTCCACTTTTCGGCCGGAGCATTATCAGATACCGGCAGAACTGAGTGGCTTTCTGTATTATAAAAAAGTCCAAAGCCTGATTGAACCCTTAAGGCAGGGAGCGGAACCGGGGGAAAATCACGGGAAGTTTCTTTTGGTGGATTTTTACGTGCTTCTGGCCTGTGTGTTGCAGTGGAGAATAAAAGTGGCCCAGGCGGGCTATATATACAAGAAGGACCGCAAGAAGATAGCTTCTCTGCTACATTATCCTGAGAACGAGAAGCGATACGAGCTATTGGAGAATTTAGCCTGGAAGCTAGGCTTTCTAAAGAAGGAAGGGGAAAACGAAGTTAAGCTGACGAAAAAAGCCTGGGAATGGCTGGAGTTGCATCCGGTATGGCAATGGCACCAGTTTGTCACCCAGATCCTGGAAAGAGAGTTGAGCAGCACAGAGCACAAATGGCTGGAACATATCTTAAACCTGGTCCTGGCGTTGCCTCCGTGCCGTTGGATGTCCTTGGCCAATTTGCAAAGGTTGATTTCCGACTTTTCCCTGGGGCAGTGGCGCCAGTTTATAATCCAAGAAGCGCAAAATTGCTTGCAGAAACTACTCTGGGCAGGGCTTTTGGAAGTGAGGGGAAATTGGGACAGGGGAGCGATACGGCCTACCTCCCTATTGCTCCTTTATCTTCGTTTGTCTCGCTTATTTAATTCTGAGGGCGAAGAGAAAAGCAAGGCTAGAAACGAAGAGGATTTTGCCCAACTGGCACCGGAGGTGGAAGAAAGCTTCCCTAAGGTAGAGACTTTTGTAGTGCAGCCCAATTTTGAGATCCTGGCTCCTCTGGAAATCAACCCCTTGCTGTTTATGCGCCTGTCAGCTTTTGCCGAGTTAGAGAGCGCCGATCGCATGTTTATTTTCAGGTTGAGCCACCAGTCTTTTTATCGCGGTTTTATGTCCGGCTGGTCTCCCCGGGATATGATGGAGCTAATAGAGAAACATAGTAAATACGAGCTGCCTCCCAACGTCAGGTCTTCCCTGGAGGAGTGGGCGGGGAAGATGGGCAGGGTTTATCTAGAAAGGGGCGTACTGGTGCGCTGCACGGAAGAGTTATCCGGCGAGATCAAGGCCTTCTTACAAAGGCAGGGATGGCTGGTGGAAGAGATAAGCCCTACAGCTTACCTGATGCCGGAAGAGCCGGCGGGTCTATGTCTTAAGATGCTGGAAGTGGAAGGCTTCTTTCCCCGTCCCCAGATAGTGGAACACCGCACCCACCTGGGCCTGAACGTCTATCGCGACCCAGGAGAAGATATATTGGCGGCGTGGCTGAGGAATATCATTTTAGAAGAATTGCGGAAAAAATAAGGGCGGTTAAGCTATTATGCCTCTCTATCCGGGCTACTTGAATAGCTTAGCCCAGGGGCAATTAAAGGATCTGGGCGCTGAACTTATGGAACGGCTTAAAGACTGTACCATCTGCCCTCATCACTGCCATGTCAATCGCCAGAAGGGGGAATTGGGTTTCTGCCGGGCGGGCTGGGAAGTCGAGATCGGCGGCTATGGCCCTCATTTTGGCGAAGAACCGCCGCTGGTAGGAGGGGGCGGGTCGGGTACTATTTTCTTCAGCCATTGCAACCTGGGTTGCGTCTTTTGCCAGAATTTCGAAATCAGCCGGGGAAAGCACGGAGAAAAGGTTTCCTTGGAGCAACTCGCCCGTATCATGCTTGCCTTACAGGACCGGGGTTGCCACAATATAAATCTGGTGACACCCTCCCATTATGTCCCTCAAATTATAGCCGCCCTGGCCATTGCAGCAGAAAGGGGGCTGCGCTTACCATTGGTATATAATTGTGGGGGGTACGAGGAAAAGGATACCCTTAAGAGGATTGAGGGGTTGGTAGATATATACATGCCTGATTTTAAATATGCCGATCCCCAGGTGGGCCAGCGTCTTTCTCGCGTTCCGGATTATCCCCAGGTAGCTAAAGAGGCCATCAAAGAGATGCACCGACAGGTGGGGGACCTGGTCATAGACGAAAATGGGATAGCCCGGCGCGGCCTGATTATACGCCATTTAGTGTTGCCGGAGGGGTTGGCGGGTACGGAAGAGATTATGGAGTTTATCGCCCGCGAGATATCACCATATTCTTATATTAACGTAATGAACCAGTATTATCCGGCCGGTGAAGCATGGCGCTATAAATCTTTAAGCCGGCGCCTGACACTGGAAGAGTATAAAAGGGCCCTGGAGGCGGCACGGCGCGCCAGTCCTTATTTTCGCCTGGCAGAATAACGTTTTTTATCCTTGACAAGGATGGGAGCCCAACCTATAATACCTATAAAAGCAAGGGAAGCAACAAGCACTGGGCATTCCCCCAGTGCTTTTGGTCGCATAAAGGGACGGTTGACATCATATTATTGATTTACCGAATTACAATGGTGGCAGAAAAGAAAGAAAAAGCAAGGGAGCGAAGGGTAAGATGGCAGAGAAGGAAGTCCTGCTGACCGTGGGCGGTTTAAAAAAATTGGAAGAAGAGCTGGACTACCTGAAATCCGTAAAAAGGCGGGAAGTCGCCGAACGCATTAAACAGGCCATTGAGTTCGGGGATATTAGCGAAAACTCGGAGTATGAGGATGCCAAGAATGAGCAGGCCTTTTTGGAAGGCCGCATTCTTGCTTTAGAGAAGAAATTGCGCCATGCCCGGATAATTGATACCCAAGAGATGCCGGGGGATGTAGTGTCCATGGGTTCTAAAGTTACGGTGCTAGACTTAGATAGCGGTGAAGAGCTTACTTATGAAATTGTAGGATCCGTGGAAGCCGAACCCAGCGAGATGCGTATCTCCAATGAATCACCGGTGGGCAAGGCTCTGCTGGGACAACAGGTGGGAGCTGTAGTAGAAGTCCAGGTGCCGGCAGGTACCTTGCATTATCGCATTTTAAGCATAAACAACAACTAAACTTTAGGGGGATCAGGGTGGAAGCAGAAAATGATTTAATACGGGTAAGAAAAGAGAAACTAGCAGCTTTGCGCCAAGCAGGAATGCAGCCTTATGGCGGCCGTTTTGAGCGTACCCATTCTACCCAGGAAATTATTAACAATTTTGCCGACCTGGAAGGAAAGGAAGTAACCATAGCTGGCCGGTTAAGGGCTATCCGGGAGCATGGCAAAGCTACTTTTGCCGACCTCCATGACCAGGTGGGTCGCATTCAGCTCTATGTAAAACTCGACCGGATAGGAGAGGAAGCCTACCACATCTTTACCCAGCTATTGGATATCGGTGACATCCTGGGAGTACGGGGTACGGTCTTTCGTACCCGTCGAGGCGAAATTTCCGTGGAAGTCAGCCATTTTACCCCCCTCTGCAAGAGCCTGCGCCCCTTGCCGGAGAAGTGGCATGGCCTCAAAGACGTCGATCTACGTTATCGCCAGCGGTATTTGGACTTAATTGTTAACCCCGAAGTGCGCAATGTATTTATCACCAGGGCCAAGGTATTAAAAGCTATCCGTACCTTCCTCGACCAGCGCGGCTTCTTGGAAGTGGAGACACCTACCATGCATACCGTGGCCGGTGGAGCGGCTGCGCGTCCTTTCATTACCCATCACAATGCTTTAGATATTGATCTCTACTTGCGCATTGCCTTGGAACTCCACTTGAAGCGTTTACTGGTAGGAGGACTGGAAAAGGTCTACGAGATGGGCCGCATTTTCCGCAACGAAGGTATTTCTACCAAACATAACCCTGAATTTACTATGTTGGAGCTTTACCAGGCCTATGCCGATTACTACGATATGATGGAATTGCTGGAACAAATGGTGGCTTTTGTAGCTAGGGAAGCGCTAGGGACCACGACGGTGGAGTACCAGGGGGAAATATTGGAATTAGCGCCTCCCTGGCCCCGGATTACCATGATGGAGGCTATTAAAAGATATACAGGGATTGATTTTACTTCTTTGGATGAGGTGGAAACCCGCCGGGCGGCGGAAAGTTTGGGAGTAGAGATAGAAGCAGGCCTTAGCCGGGGAAAAATAATTAATGAGGTTTTTGAGGCCCTGGTAGAACCGCATCTTATACAACCCATTTTTATTATGGATTACCCCATCGAGATCTCACCTCTGGCTAAGAAGAAAGAGGACAATCCTGAATTTACTTATAGGTTTGAAGCCTTTATTGCGGGACGCGAGCTGGCCAATGCTTTTTCCGAGCTCAATGACCCCATTGACCAGAGGGAACGTTTTGAAGCCCAGTTGCGGGAGAGGGCAGCCGGGGATGAAGAGGCTCACATGATGGATGAAGATTTTTTGCGAGCCTTAGAGTATGGAATGCCTCCCGCCGGAGGTTTAGGCTTGGGCGTTGACCGGCTGGTGATGGTATTAACCAATTCCCCCTCCATCCGCGACGTTATCCTCTTTCCCACCATGCGTCCCCGGGAGGATTAAGTAAGCCGGAGGGGTTGCTTTAAGAGAGCAAAATGTAGTAAACGCGAGAAATTTAGCGATATATTGGGTAAAGTTGAGGTAGGGGCGAGATAGGGGGCGGGTGGGAGGGGATATAGGGGGTATGTAGGGGTTGAAGAGAGGGGTAGGGAGGTGATATATTGAGATTTGCCTCCCTGCGGAAGAGGGGGAGGAGGGGTGGAGTTGGAGTGGGGG